>JAXHVJ010000193.1:0-1135 GCA_034189235.1 Pseudomonadota bacterium | reverse complement strand
ATGCCGCCGAACTGGCTGCGGAAGGTGTCTATTACAGTCATGATGAGCGCTACGAGTCCGCCGATGAATTCCTCAAGGTGTGGCGGCGCCTGCTTCAGGGTGAAACGGTCGATTTCGATGGCAAGCATCATCGCATCAAGGGCGCGAAAAACTATTTCGAGCCGGTCCAGAAGCCCTATCCGCCCCTGTATTTCGGTGGCTCTTCCGATGCGGCCATCCGCCTGGCCGGAGAACAGGTGGATGCCTACCTGACCTGGGGCGAGCCGCCGGAAGCCGTGGCTGAAAAGATCGACCGCGTTCGTGCCGAGGCCGCCAAGCATGGCCGCACGGTGCGCTTTGGTGTGCGCCTGCACGTGATTGTCCGGGAAACCCGGGAAGAGGCCTGGGTGGAAGCGGACAAACTCATCGAAAACCTGGACGATGACACCATCGCAAAATCCCAGCAGAACCTGGCCAGGATAGATTCGGTCGGCCAGAAACGCATGCTGGAGCTTCACGGCGGCCGCCGTGATCAACTGGAAATCAGCCCGGATCTCTGGGCCGGTGTCGGTCTGGTGCGGGGCGGAGCTGGCACCGCTTTGGTGGGCGACCCGGAAACCGTGGCAAAACGCCTGCTGGAATACCGGGATGCCGGAGTGGATACCTTCGTGTTGTCTGGCTACCCCCACCTGGAGGAAGCCATCCGGTTTGCCGAACTGGTCTTCCCGTTATTGCCGGGCAAACAGGCGGTGACCGATACCGACTTCCATACCGGCGGAGCGTTTGATATCCGGGCTGCAAAAGCCTCGGCATCCTGACGAGATCTTGCAGTGTTCTGTGCTCATCGTGGCACCTCTCCGTTTGGCCGGATACTTCGTTGTCCGGCCTTTTTTGTTGGCCCGGCCGGGTACTGACAGCGTCATATGAAAAAAAACGCTTAGCAATGCAGTAAATATTATTCGGATTGTTTTTCATGCTGGCTTAGACTTCAGCGATATTAATGGTCTGGTTTTTATTACTTGAATGCAAATTATGGCCAGGCGTTTCATCGTTGAGTAGGGAAGGCAGCCTGTGAACTTTCAGCAACTACGCATAGTGCGGGAAACCGCCCGGCAGAATTTCAATCTGACGGAAGTGGCCAATGCGCTGTTCACCT
>JAXHVJ010000192.1:0-1147 GCA_034189235.1 Pseudomonadota bacterium | reverse complement strand
GGGCACATCAAACACTCTGACAATCACCAGGCTCGGGAAGATAGACAGCACGCCCATGATCAGCGTCGGTGTGACCTTGGCCAGGAACAGCTCCAGGGTGGAAATGGGCGTTACCAGCAGCGGCATGATCACGGCCAACGCAACGGTAACCGGGTCGCGAATCAGCTCGCGACTTTCCTTGACGATGAGGGCTCCAAGCCGATGAGCCTTCATGGTCCCAACGCCCGGGAATTGGCCGTTCCCGCCTGTTCTATGGCTGCCGTGAAGAGCGTCTCCACCGTGGCATCGGCTTCGAGGCCGAGCGAATGATTCAGTGACGATCTGCTACCGTGCGCGAGCAGCCGCCCGTCCAGCATTAACGCCAGACGATCGCAGTAGGCCGCTTCCTCCAGGTAATGGGTCGTGACCAGCACGGTCATACCGCTGGCGGCCAGCTCACGGATAACCCGCCAGAAACGGTACCGGGCGACGGGATCGACACCCGAGGTGGGTTCATCAAGGAACAGCACCCGGGGCCGGTGAAGCAGGCTGCAGGCCAGCGCCAGCCGCTGGCGCAAGGCACTTGAAAAATCACCGGTGAGCTTGTCGGGAATATCTGTCAGCCCCGTCACTTCCCTGGCCCAGTCGATCGCAGCCCGCGCCGCGCCTCCGGCCAGACCGTAGGCATTGGCAAAGAAGCGGAGATTCTCCCAGGGGGTCAGTTCCAGATAGAGTGAAAACCGTTGTGACATATAACCAATTTGCCGGCGCAATGCGGTGCTACCCCCACCGGAGCTCACCCCGGCCACCCGGGCGCTGCCCTCATCGATGGCCACAAGCCCGCACAAGGCCCTGATCAGGGTCGTCTTGCCAGCGCCATCAGCACCGACAATGCCCACTCGTTGGCCGCGATCAACGGAAACATCCAGTGGCTCGATGACAACATTGTCTCCGAATTGGCGGCCAAGGCCCTTGGCGACGATGGGTTCCGGGGAAGACATGACGGCTCAGCGCGCCGGAACCGAGAGGGTCGCTGGCCACTCGGCGTCCGGATCCCAGCGAATCCAGGCATCCGCCGGCATACCGGGTTTCAGAGCGTCGGCCGAATTATCCAGCACCAGGGTAACGCCATAGACCATCCGAACTCTCTCGTCGGGCATGTGGACAT
>JAXHVJ010000191.1:0-1159 GCA_034189235.1 Pseudomonadota bacterium | reverse complement strand
TTTTTTGCTTCGTCGAGAATGTCTTCCCGCTTCGAATCACTTCCGCCGGTGAAAGAAAAGAAATACCCCGGATCATAGTCTTCAAACCACCGGATCTGCTCGTCCAGGGCGGCGATTCCGGACTGGACCTCGGAGGCCTTCCCCGGCTCTTCCTCCGGCTCGTCTTCGACAGGCGCAATAACGCCCTTTTCCGCGGCCTTGATCATCCATTGGCGCTTTGGGCCGGGTTCTTCACCGGTCTCATCCCGGGCATCCTCCGCATCCTGCGCTGCCTTGAACTCCGCCATGAGGGCGTCCATTTCGGTCATTTCCTGGTAGAGTTCTTCCGCTGCGGGCTGCGGCAGTGCCAGGCACCACTCGTCGTCGGAGGCCCCCATGACATGGATAACCTCGGCGAACTCCGAAGCGCAGGCAGTGCAGGTTGTATCAGTGGACGAGGCGCTGCCTGAAGTCTTTGGGGAGGGCAAAGTACTTTCGGCGCTCCCGGCACCCGAATCGTTGGAGGGGATCTTCAGCTGCCAGCCAGCCTGGATGTAGTCAACATCTTTTATCTGGGGGTTCCGGGACTGAATGTCCGCAATTGAGACCTGATATTTCCTTGCAATTGCGGACAAGGTATCGCCGCGCTGAACGTTATGCTGTTGCATGCTGAACCTCCGGTTCGCTTTCCATAGCCGTGAGTTTTTCCGGAGAAGTGAGGTTCTCCTGCATCCATAGGGATTTGAAGGCAGGCCTTTGGTGAAAGCCCTCTCCATGCCGGATCGACAGCCTCAGCCAGCGTTCCAGGTGTGAGTCCGCCTTGAAGCCCGCCTCCTGACCCTCCAACAGACGTTGCAGCACCCAGCTGTCGGGGTCCTGCGTTTCCGGCAGGTGCCCCCGATAATAGTGAGCATACCCCCTGGCATCGGCTGCCAGTCGGTAGTAACGGGCAGCGTCGATGGATGTCCGGGTTACCATCTCTGGAGGTAGCGCAACCCGGGCCTGATCTTCCGTTAATGCTGTTGCTGGTGTCACGGATTGCCAGCTGTGAGTGTCATGCCAATACCAGACAGAACCGCAACCCGTCAGCTCTTCCACGGGGCCGTCACTCAGCGCGCATACCAGAGGGCCAAACATTCTGGGCTCATGGAAACGAAGCACGGAACCTTCGCTGCCGAGC
>JAXHVJ010000190.1:0-1223 GCA_034189235.1 Pseudomonadota bacterium | reverse complement strand
CCGACACACATAAACTGGAATTCCGTATACCCTTGCCACAGCAGCTGATGCCCGGGTGGCGGGTCACTATTTCGTCCAAGATATCCGCCAATCTTTGCAACCAGAAGCACGGCCTCACCCAGGAGCACCGGTGGTTTCAAGTCTTTTTTTTTAGCGTAGGCGCTCAAGGTGCGTAATTCGATATCGGAGAACAGCAACTCGGCGGGAAGTTCCGGCATTTCTCGACCGAGCAGTGTCATCAACATGATCCGCCAGGCAATCACCAGATTGATGCCGATGGCACGGCGTAGACGTTCCGCACTCTCATGCGCAAGGTCGCCGATACGGCAGCCGGATTTGAGCACTCGGTGCCAATCTTCAATGCGCCAGCGCAGGGTGTACCAGCGCAGGCATCGTTCGGCATCTGCCGCCGTAGCAACCGGCAGGGTTGTCAGCAAAAACCACTCGACTGGCTCTGTATTTTCCGGTGGGTTTTCTTCCAGAGCGTGCACCAGGGTGATGGCAATAGGGGCCTTATCCGGGTGTTTTTTGTGGCTGTAATAACCGGGTGGCTGGAGCTGAATGTGGACCGTGCGAAGGGCTAATTCAGCCAATCGCCCCTCTCTGGCAGGCCGGGATTTTTGTTTGCTTTTTTTGGGTCGGGCGCTTTGACGTTTGATGTGAATGCGCACACGGCTTTGTACGCTGGCCTGGCGAGCCGCTGCCAATAATTTGAAGGGTTCTTCGTTGATGGTGCGATCGTGATGGGCGCGTATCAGTAGATCAACACCGGGGTTTCGTCTTTGTTCGTCGAACATTTCAAAGAAATCGGCTTCACGATCACACACATTCACCAGCTGTGTGTCGGGCATCCGGGGCTTTATCGCAACCAGATCCCGGTAGTGTTCGATCCAGACAAAGGTCTTTTTTTCCTCCATGGGAAGGGTGTCCAGGCGTCTTTTGTCATCCGGGGCTTTCGCCTGGGGAGCCAGGCATTGTGCCTTTAATACACCCAAGGGCAGTCCATTGGGCGCGACGGTAAAAGTAGAATGCAGATTAAGTCCACGCGTCCTGGCCCCGGTCTGGTTCGCTTTCAGGTCCCCCAGACCTTCGCACTGATCCAGATTGGTGTAGTTGAGCTCACTGCCGTCTTGCAGGCACAGCACGGTTTTCTGCCCCCTCATTCGCCGTAGGGTACGCTGGCGATGAGGCGCCAGGATATTCGTGAGAGTGACGCCGGATTC
>JAXHVJ010000019.1:0-42367 GCA_034189235.1 Pseudomonadota bacterium | reverse complement strand
TTTGCTTCCCGGGAAGCAAAACCCCGGCTGACCCAAACATTTTCCGGGGATTCAGCTATGGAAGCTTTGCAGGCACTTTTTGCATCTGAACCCGATTGGCTCGGGCATACCCTCGCCAACACTTCTTCCGAACTGACACCAGCATTGGCCCGGCTTCCCGACGGAACCGACATTGTTCGGCCCACCGTCGGCGTGCTGGAACTCACTCCGGCGGCGAGTCACTCCAACCCCAACCACGAAGCCCTGATTGTCTCTGCCGGAGTGCACGGCAACGAGACGGCGCCGATTGAGGTGTTGAATCAGCTTGTAAACGAACTCCTTGCCGGTGAGTGGACGCTCACTTGTCCGCTGCTGCTGATCCTGGGGAATCCGGCTGCGATGGTTGCCGGTGAGCGATTTGTTGATGTGAATATGAACCGATTGTTTGCCGGAGCCCATGGCCGGGACGAATACCAGGGGCTGCCTGAGGCCGCCCGTGCTTCGGAGCTTGAGCAGTTGTGTCGGGAGTTTGCCCGGAAGCATTCGGGGTTGGTGTTGAGTCATTACGATCTGCATACCGCTATCCGCCCTTCCCTTCGGGAGAAGTTCGCGCTCTACCCGTTTGTGGAGGGGCGTGAGGTTCCCGCCGAGCAGTGTCGCTTCTTGCTGGAGGCGGAGGTGGAGACGCTGCTTCTTCAGCATAAGGCGGGTACCACGTTTTCGTCGTTCACTTCCTCGGAGCTGGGCGCGGAGAGTTTTACGGTGGAGCTTGGAAAGGTGAGGGCGTTCGGGCAGAACGATCCCGGCCGCTTTGGCGGTATCCGGAATGCGCTGCGGCGGCGGTTTCGGGGAGAGCCCGCGCCCGGGCAATCGACCGGGTCTGAACGCCTCACCATTTTTGAGGTGGTCCATGAAATCCTGAACACCGGGGAAAGCTTCCGGTTCCATATTCCTGATGACGTAGCCAATTTCACCGAATACGAACCAGGAACGGTGATCTGGGAAGATAGAGAGACCTGTTACCGGGTGGGAGAAGCGCCGGAGGCCATTGTGTTTCCCAACCGGCAGGTGCCGGTGGGGCAGCGGGTCGGGCTGATGATCCGGGCCAGGGAGAGTGGCCGGTGAAGATGAAGTGCTGACCTCATCGATCAGCGCCTGAGTCCGGCGTGAGGCCGCAGCCTCAAAGCTGGAAGTCGTAGATCGAGCCCAGCCCGAGGATGCCCGTCAGCTCGTCCAGCGCCTTGCGCCCTTCCTCCAGCAACATGGGATCGCCCAGATCCTCCTGGGAAAGCTCATCCCGGTAGTGCGCTTCCACCCACGTCGTCAACCGTTCGTACAATTGGTCCGTGAGGATCACTCCCCGGTTGATCGCCTTGAGTTCATCGTCAGTCAGCACTACGCGTAATCTCAGACACGCCGGACCACCGCCGTTGCGCATGGACTGTTTGACATCGAACACCTCCACCGCGGTGATCGGGCCGCCGGAGGCTACCAGTGTATCCAGATATCGACTGACCGAGGGGATCTCCCGGCACTCTCCCGGGACTGCCAGCAGCATTCCGTCGGGGCAATTCAGCAGCTGGCTGTTGAACAGATAGGAGGCGACCGCTTCATCGAGGGGTACATCGGCATTGCTGACTCTTACCGATTCCAGCTCTGTTCCGGAGAGTCGGGAACGGATATCCGCCAGTACCCGATCCTCGTCCAGGAACGCCAGTTCGTGGTAGAACAGGGTGTTGCCATTGCCGACGGCGATGACGTCATTGTGGAACACGCCGGCATCGATCGCGGCCGGATTCTGCTGGGCAAATACCAGGTTCCGGTCCCTCAGGCCATGCAGCCGGGCAATCGCCTGCGATGCTTCCAGAGTCTGCCGGGCCGGGTATTTCACTGGTGCCGGAGCCTCTTCATTGAAGGCAATCCGTCCGTACACAAACAGCTCCATGCCGGGATCACCATAACCACTGCAAAGCCGGGTATGGTTGGCGGCGCCTTCATCCCCGAAATGGCTGACCGACGGCAACGCGGAGTGATGGACGAAGTAGCTCTCGTCGGTGAAGATGGCCTTCAGGGTGCGGCCCGTCACCTCGTGCTCGATGGAACGGTGGAACTTGGCACACAGGTTCGCAGGCGTAAAGTGCACCCGGTGGTCGGCGGTATCGGCACTGGGTGACACTGTCGCGGCGTTGGCGGTCCACATGGGTGATGCAGAGGAAACCGCCGCCAGGATCAATGGCGCCTCGGCCGTCACTTTTCCCAGGATCTCCGCATCGGAGCCGGTGAACCCGAGAGCCCGCAGGGTTGGAAGGTGTGGCCGTTCGTGGGGCGGCAGAATGCCCTGGACATAGCCCCGGTCGGCCAGCCGCTTCATCTTGGCCAGACCCTGGAGCGCGGCCTCTTTCGGATTGGACACCGAGCGGACGTTGGATTTGGAAGCAACATTGCCCCAGGATAACCCGGCGTAGTTGTGGGTGGGCCCCACCAGGCCATCAAAGTTTGTTTCCACCGCATGTTGGCTCATGCTTCCGCTTCCGTCACTCAAAGGTCAGGCCCGGCGCCAGGCTCTCGGGCAATTCGCTCTTGCAGGCCTCCAGTGAGGCCATGGGCCAGGCACAGTAATCGGCGGCATAATAGGCGCTGGGGCGATGGTTGCCGCTGGCTCCCACGCCACCGAAGGGTGCGGCACTGCTGGCACCGGTCAGGGGCCGGTTCCAGTTCACAATCCCGGCCCGGATTTCTTCCACTAACCGGTCGTAGAGCTTGCGGTCATCCGACAGCAGGCCGGCGGACAGGCCATAGCGGGTATTGTTGGCCAGCTCCAGCGCCTCATCGAAGCTCTTGTAGCGACAGACCGTGAGCAACGGGCCGAAGAACTCCTCATCGGTCAGATCGAGGCCGGTGGCGTCGACAATACCCGGCGACAGCAGCCCGGTATCCGGTTTCAGCTGTTTCATTTCCAGCAGCGACTTGCCGCCCTGCTCCAGTATTCCTGCCTGAGCCGCCAACAGCTTGTCCGCCGCTTCTACGGAGATTACCGAGCCCATGAACGGCTGGGGATCGGCATCGAATTCACCAACTTCGATCTTGCCGGCCACCTCTACCAGGCGCTCCAGGAACTGGTCCCCTTTCCTGCCCTTGGGCACCAGCAAGCGGCGGGCACAGGTGCAGCGTTGGCCAGCAGAAAGGAACGCAGAATGGAGCGTATGGTGCACGGCGCCGTCCACATTCGCCACCTTCTGGACGATCAGCGGGTTGTTGCCCCCCATTTCCAGCGCCAGGATTTTCTCGGGCTGGCCGCCGAACTGCTGGTGCAGCAGGTGACCCACGGTGGAGCTGCCGGTGAAAAACAGGCCATCGATCATGGGATGGCCCGCCAGGGACCGGCCGGTGTCCACACCGCCCTGCACCAGGTTGACCACGCCATCGGGCAGGCCGGCCTTCTCCCAGTACTTGACGGTCATTTCCGCCACGCCAGGCGCCAGCTCGCTGGGTTTGAAAACCACGGTGTTGCCTGCCAGCAACGCCGGAACAATGTGACCATTGGGCAAATGGCCCGGAAAGTTGTAGGGGCCGAACACCGCCACCACCCCGTGGGGCCGGTGCCGCAACACGGCATGACCGCCGGCGACGTCGGACTCGGTGTGACCGGTACGCTCGTTGTAGGCCTTGATGGAGATTGCCACCTTACCAATCATGGCAGCCACCTCGGTGCGGGACTCCCACAGCGGCTTGCCGGTCTCCAGGCCGATCTGCTGCGCCAGATCCTCCTTGTGCGCTTCCAGTTGGTCACGGAAAGCCTCAACCACAGCCTGCCGCTCGGAAAAACTCTTGCGCTGCCATTTCACAAACGCATTGCGGGCCTCGCGGACGGCGGCATCGACGTCTTCCAGGCTGGCGCCGGTGCCATCCCATACGGTCTCCCCGGTGACCGGCTGTACGGATTCAAAGGGTAGACCATGGCCAGCCAGCCACAATCCGTCGATAAAGATTTCACCTGTCAGATTCGCCATGATTCCACACCTCCCGGTCCTGGAGTTCCTGTCATCCGCGCCTCAGCCCCACGATGAATGGCTGCGGTATTTCCTGATCCTGCTCTGGGATGCCTCGTCAACATTATGGCCTTCCCTATGGGAATGAATGGGCCAGAAACCGCCTTCTTTCAAGGGTGCGAGACGCACCGGATCCCCGGATTGCACCTGCAGCGACTCCGCCACTTCCGGTGGCATCCGGACTGTTTCCAGGCCGATACACCGGACGGGCAGAGTGGTAACCCGGAAATCCCTGAACGACCGGTTCGAGACCATCGCCCGCTCCGCGGGTGGCGCGTCCAGATTCATTGGCTTCCTGGTAATCAGAACATAGCGATTCATACTGTCCCGGATGGTGCGTATGTTATGGACAAACGCCTCCACCACCGGGCCGCCATCGAAGATGTCCACCAGGCCGTTGAAGTTGAATCCCTCGGCCTGCAGCATCTTCAGGGCCGGCACGGTTTTCTCATGCACCCGTCCGAGAACGGCCCGGGCCGAGTCCGGGAGCATCGGCACATAAATAGGGTACTTGGGCATCAATTCGGCAATGAACGCTTTGTTTCCGAGCCCGGAGAGTTTGTCCGCCTCGCTGAACTCCATGTCGAAAAACTTTGCCCCGAGCGCATCCCACAGCGGGCTCTGGCCGTTACCGTCCGAGACGCCCCGCATCTCCGCAAACACCTTTTCGGAAAAATGCTTGCGGAACTCGTCCAAATACATAAACCGGCACCGGGACAGCAGCAATCCGTTGCCACCGCCCTTGTAGTCTTCTGACAGCAGCAGCGAGCAGATCTCACTGGTGTCGGTCATGTCGTTGGACAGTTGCAGGGTTGGCGTGCGCACGTGCACGCCAAGCTCTTTCGACGCGTTGACGGTGAGGCTCAGCCGATAGTTATAGAACACTTCGTTCAGCCCGACCCTGGCCTGGATCCCGCTGATGCCCACGGCCTTGCCGGTGGCGGTATCCTCGAGAGCGAACAGGTATAGCCCGGCTTCCGGCGCACAGCGCTGGTTGAAGGTTTCGCGGGCATGGTTGATCTTGCGTTGCAGCAGCTCACGATCCGCCGGCAGGGTGGTCAGGCCCTTACCGGCATTGAGTGCCATAGTGTAGAGGTCGTCGAGGTCGTTTTCCTGCAATGGCCGGATTACCAGCATGGCCGGGCCTCCTGTTTTCGATTCCGCGTCATAGTGGCACTATCCTTACCGTGTCGCCGGCGCTCTTGTTGAGCAGCTGCCAGGTACGAACCGGAACCTGAACCTTTCCGTCAAGGGTGATGGTTACCGGGGTCAGGGCACAACGGAATTCGTCGCCCTCCCCTGCAGCGATCAGGCAGGTTTCCCCGGCGTCATCCTCGCTGCCATGCAGTTCCTTGCGATCACTGGTGACCAGTGTTCGCAAGCTGTCGGTGCGTGCCTCGAGCACCGGGCCGGCATCGAAGATATCGAGGAAGCAACCGGCCTGGAAACCCTCCCGCTGCAGCAGCTCCAGGTTGGGGATGGTCAGTTTGTGAGGCTGTCCCAGGGCTTCCTGGGCTTTGCTGCTGAGCAGGGTGACGTAAATAGGATTGGGTGGCATCAGTTCAGCGATAAAGGTCTTGCTGAGTGTTCCCGAATACTGGTCGGCGGTCTGGAAATCCATGTTGAAGAAATGCCGCCCGAGACTGTCCCAGAAGGGCACGCTGCCATCCTCTTCCTGCACGCCCTGGATCTCGACGACCATGTGGTTGGTGAACCATGACCGGTGTTCGGCGATGAACAGCAGTCGGGACCGGGACAGCAGTTCGAAGGCGTCGGTGTTCCTCAATTCCGGTTTGATGGCGAAGGAGCACAGCAGGCTCTGGCCGGTCAGGCCATGGCTGGGGTAGAGCACTTCGACACGACGGGAAACACCCAGTTCATGGGAGGCGTGAATGAGGGCATCACGTCGGTAGTTGTAGAAAGGCTGGCCGTTGCCGGCGCGGGCGTCGATGCCGGCGATACCGAGGATTTCTCCGGTTTCGGTGTTTTCGAGGACGAAGAGGAATCTTGGGGGTTCGTCGGGGTTGGTTTTGCCGGCAAAGGAGCCCAGGGAGTGCCGGATTTTACTGGCCAGGACTTCCTTCTGCTTCGGGAGCGTGGAGGACACTCTCGCGCCCTGGGTGCCTGCGATTTCCAGGATGGGTTCCAGGTCAGCCGGGGTTGCTGGACGGACTAGCCACATAGGTACTCCCTGTTGTTTGCTCGAACCGGAGTTATCCGGCCGGTCGGAACCCGGGCTCCGGCCTACTTCATCGTTATGCCGTTAACTTTGCCACTGCTCTTTCGAATCGTTCCAGCGCTTCCTCGATGTCTTGATCCGGGATAATCAGTGACGGCGCGAGACGAACAACGTTTCCGCCGGCGACCAGGACCATCACGCCCTCATCCAGACCCGCATTCAGGAAGTCCCTGGCCTTGCCCTGCCATTTTTCAGTCAATACACAACCCAGCAGCAGACCGGCACCGCGGACTTCGCTGAAGATGCCGTAACGCTCGCCGATATCCATCATGCCCTTGCGGAGTTTGTCGGAGCGGGCTTTGACGCCCCTGAGGATTTCCGGCTGGCTGATGGTGTCGACCACTTTCTGGGCCACGGCGCAGGCCAGGGCGTTGCCGCCGTAGGTGCTGCCGTGGGTGCCGACGCCGAGGCTGGCGGCGATTCTGGCAGTGGTGAGCATGGCCGCCACCGGGAAGCCGCCGCCGAGGCTTTTGGCGCTGGAGAGGATGTCCGGGGTGACGTCGTACATTTCGTAGGCATACAGGTGGCCGGTGCGGCCGACGCCGGTCTGGACTTCGTCGAAGACCAGCAGGGCGTCGTTTTCGTCGCACAGGTCGCGCAGACCTTTGAGAAATTCCGGGTCAGCCGGCATGACTCCGCCTTCGCCCTGAATAGGTTCAACCACAACGGCGCAGGTTTTCTCTTTGGAGATCAGGGCACTTACGGAATCCAGGTTGTTGTACTCGGCGTGGTGGATGCCACCCGGAGCCGGTTCGAAGCCTTCGAGGTACTTGGGCTGGCCGCCGACGCTGACGGTGAACAGGGTGCGGCCGTGGAAGGAATTCCTGAACGAGATGATTTCGTTCTTCTCCGGGCCGTAGTGTTCCCAGGCATAGCGGCGGGCCAGTTTGAAGGCGGCTTCGTTGGCTTCGCCGCCGGAGTTGGCAAAGAAGACCCGCTCGGCAAAGGTGAGGTCGCACAGGGTCCTGGCCAGGCGCAGGGCCGGTTCGTTGGTCATGACGTTGGACAGATGCCAGATTTTCTCGGCCTGTTCCCGGAGTGCGCCGATGAGCCCGGGGTGGGAATGGCCGAGGCAGGTTACGGCGATGCCACCCTGGAGGTCCACGAACTCCCGACCTTCCTGGTCCCAGATGCGGGAGCCTTCACCACGCACCGGGATGATGCTTCCGGGGGCGTAGTTGGGCACCATGACTTCATCAAACAGTTCGCGGGAAACGGGCTCTTTGTTCATAAATCTCTCTCAGCGGGATCCAAACCTTTAACATAGCAGGGCAATGTTTCAGATTCGCACAAAGCAGGCGTGCGGTCCGTTCCATAATACGCCACTCAGGGCATAAGCACATCCGGAGTGCCTGTGTACGGCAACTCGATCAGGAAACGGTTGCCGGTGACTCCACCGAAGCAAACCGTCTCCTGTTCGCAGCGCAGTACTACTTCAACCGTTCCGTTAGAAGATTACAGCAGCAGGGTCCGAATATCCCCCAGCAACTGCGTCAGCAGATTGCTGAACCTTGCCGCATCGGCTCCGTTCACCGCACGGTGGTCGTAGGACAGCGACAGCGGCAGCATCAGCCGCGGCTGGAACTCGCTGCCATCCCAGACCGGCTTCATGACCGCCCTGGAAACACCCAGAATCGCCACCTCCGGCGTGTTCACGATCGGCGTGAACGCCGTACCACCAATACCACCCAGACTGGTGATGGTAAAGCAGGCGCCCTGCATCTCGGCCGGCTTCAGCTGCTTGTCCCGCGCCTTCTGTGCCAGCTCGGCACTCTCGGCGGCCAGATCCCACAGCCCCTTCTGGTCCACGTCACGGATAACCGGAACCATCAGGCCGTGCGGGGTATCCACCGCGATACCGATGTGGATGTACTTCTTGCGAACCAGCTCCTTGCGCTCCATGTCCAGGGACACGTTGAACCGGGGCAGTTCCGCAAGCGCCGCCGCACAGGCCTTGAGCAGGAACGGAAGCGGCGTCATTTTAACGCCCTTTTTCTCGCCCGCCGCCTTCTGCGCCTTGCGGAAGCTCTCCATCTCGGTGATGTCGGCTTCGTCGAACTGGGTCACGTGGGGCACGTTCAACCAGCTACGCTGCATGTTGGTCGCCGTGGCCGCCATCATCCGCGACATGGACTCGCGCTCCACCTCGCCGAACTGGCTGAAGTCCGGCAGTTTCACACCCGGAATACCAGAACCGGTGGCGACACCACCACCCTGCTGCGCCTGCTGCAACTGACCCTTCACATAGGCCTGGACGTCGTCCTTCACAATCCGGCTTTTCGGGCCACTGCCCTTCACGCGGGTCAGATCCACACCCAGCTCCCGGGCCAGCTTGCGCACGGCCGGGCCGGCATGGACCTTGGTGCCCGGCGCCGGCGGCGCATAGGTGGCCCCCTGGGGCTGCGGCGCAGCTTCCTGCCCGGGTTTCTCCGCAGGCTTGCTTTGCGCTTTTTCTTCCTTATCTTCCTGCGCCGGTTCGGAAGGCCTTTCCTCCTCCTCGCCACCTTCCTCGATGATGGTCATTTCCAGCAGGTCATCACCCTCGGAGAGCTTGTCGCCCTTCTTCACCAGGATCTTTTCCACCTTGCCGGCATAGGGAGACGGCACTTCCATCGTCGCCTTGTCGGACTCCACCGTCACCAGCGGATCTTCCGCTTCGATGGTGTCGCCTTCGGAGACGTTGATCTCGATCACCGGTACGTTATCAAAGCCGTCCAGACTCGGGACCTTGACCGTCTCCTTGCGGCTGCCGCCGGATTTCTTCTTCGGCGCAGGCTTGCTCTCTTCCGGTTTGGCCTCGGCTTTCTCTTCAGCCTTTTCCTCGTCCTGCTCCTCGGTGGCAGACTCTTCGGAGCCACCGGCCTCGCCGCTGACCTCCATCATGCCGACGACATCCCCTTCGCTGACCTTGTCACCCACCTTGACGGTAATCCCGGTGATCTTGCCCGCGAAGGGCGCCGGCAGTTCGACGGAAGCCTTGTCGGATTCCACGGTCAGAATCGGATCTTCTTCCTCGACCGAGTCACCCTCGCTGGCAATGATCTCGATGACCTCGACTTCATCGGCACCGCCGAGACCGGGAATCTTGATTTCCTGTTCACTCATGGCGGTCTCCTTAGCTCAGCACCGGGTTCGTTTTGTTGCGATCGATTCCGTACTTGCGCATGGCTTCGAGAACCTGCTCGTCCTTGATCTCGCCGTCTTTCGCCAGGGCGGACAGGGCGGTGACCGTCACGTAGTAGCGATCCACCTCGAAGAAGTTCCGCAGCTTCTGGCGGGTATCGCTGCGGCCGAAACCATCGGTGCCCAGGGTCATGAAAGTCTTGGGGATGAAGGCCCGCAGCTGCTCGGAGTGCAGCTTGATGTAGTCGGTGGAGGACACCACCGGCCCCTGCTGCTTCTCCAGCATCTGGGTGACATAGGCCTGCTTCGGCTTGTCGTCCGGGTGCAGGTGGTTCCAGCGCTCCACGTGCTGGCCGTCTCGGGCCAGTTCGTTGTAGCTGGTCACGCTCCACACGTCCGAGGCCACCCCCCAGTCGTCTTTCAGCATCTGGGCGGCGGCGCGAACCTCGTTGAGGATGGCGCCGGAGCCGAGCAGCTGAACCCGCGGGGTCTTTTTGCCGCCCCTGGTTTCAACGGACTCGTACTTGTACATGCCCTTGATGATGCCGTCCTCGCAGTCCTTCGGCATTTCCGGCTGCTCGTACGTCTCGTTTTCGACGGTCAGGTAATAGAAGACATTCCTGTTCTCCTCGAACATCTCTTTCATACCGTGACGGATGACCACGGCCATCTCATAGCCGTAGGCCGGATCGTAGGCCTTACAGTTCGGGATGGTATTGGCCAGGATGTGGCTGTGGCCATCCTGGTGCTGCAGACCTTCACCGTTCAGGGTGGTGCGACCGGCCGTACCACCGATCAGGAAGCCACGGGCCTGGATGTCACCGGAGGCCCAGGCCAGATCACCAACCCGCTGGAAACCGAACATGGAATAGAACACATAGAACGGGATCAGCGGGAAGTTGTTGGTGCTGTATGAGGTGGCGGCGGCCATCCAGGCGGCCATGGAACCGTCTTCATTGATGCCTTCCTGAAGGATCTGGCCTTTCTTGTCCTCCCGGTAGTACATGATCTGGTCCCGGTCCTGGGGCACATACATCTGGCCCTCGGAAGTGTAGATGCCGAGCTGGCGGAACATGCCTTCCATACCGAAGGTCCGGGCTTCGTCCGGCACGATCGGCACCACGCGTTTGCCGATACGCTTGTCCTTCACCAGGGCGGTGAGAATGCGCACGAACGCCATAGTGGTGGAGATTTCACGACCGCTGGAGCCTTCCAGCACCTGCTTGAAGATATCCAGCCCGGGAATCTGCAGCGGCTGGCAGTCCTTGCGACGCTTCGGATAAAAGCCGCCCAGGTCCTGGCGACGCTTCTTCATGTACACCATCTCGGGGCTGTCCGGCGCCGGACGGTAGTAGGGAATATCTTCCAGCTCGTCGTCCTTCAGGGGCACACCGAAGCGGTCGCGGAATTCCTTGAGGGTGTCCTTGTCCAGCTTCTTCAGGGAGTGAGCGGTGTTCTGGGCTTCGCCCGCGGCGCCGAAACCATAGCCCTTGATGGTGTGGGCGAGGATAACCGTCGGCTTGCCATTAGCCTGGTTGACGGCCTTGTGATAGGCCGCGTAGACCTTGTACGGGTCATGGCCGCCACGGTTGAGCTTGGCGATGTCGTCGTCGGAAAGGTTCTCCGCCAGCCTGGCCAGCTCCGGATGTTTGCCAAAGAATTCCTTGCGGGTATAGGCCGGGCCCTGGAACACGTAGTTCTGCAGGTCGCCATCACAGATTTCGTCCATGGTCCGCTGCATGATGCCGTCTTCATCTTTCTCGAACAGCGGATCCCACATGCGGCCCCAGACCACCTTGATCACATTCCAGCCGGCACCGCGGAAGACACCCTCCAGTTCCTGGATGATCTTGCCGTTACCACGGACCGGGCCGTCCAGACGCTGCAGGTTACAGTTGACCACGAAGATCAGGTTGTCGAGACCTTCGCGGCCCGCCTTGGAGATGGAACCCAGGGATTCCGGCTCGTCGCACTCGCCGTCACCCAGGAAGCCCCACACCTTGCGACCGTCCATGTCGATCAGCTCGCGGTTGTGCAAGTACTTCATCACGTGAGCCTGGTAAATGGCCTGGATCGGCCCAAGACCCATGGAAACCGTCGGGAACTGCCAGTAATCCGGCATCAGCCAGGGGTGCGGGTAGGAGGACAGGCCTCCGCCATCGACCTCTTCCCGGTATTTGTCCAGTTGCGATTCGTCGAAACGGCCTTCCAGGAAGGAGCGGGCGTAGATGCCCGGCGCCGCATGACCCTGGAAATACACCAGATCGGACTCACGCTTCTCGTCGCCGCCGTGAAAGAAATAGTTGAAGCCCACGTCGTACAACGTGGCCGCCGACGAAAAGGTGGAAATATGGCCACCGAGTTCGCCCGGACGCTTGTTGGCCCGAACCACCATGGCCATCGCGTTCCAGCGGATCAGGGAACGGATACGGCGCTCCATGAACAGGTCGCCCGGCATCTGGGCCTCCTGGATCACCGGAATGGTGTTGCGGAACGGCGTGGTGATGGAATACGGCAACTCGGTGCCATCGCGGCTGGCGCGCTCGGAGAGTCGCTCCAGAATGTATTTGGCTCGCTCAATACCTTCGTTCTCGATCAAAGATTCCAGTGCGTCAAGCCATTCACTGGTTTCAGTGGGATCATCGTCCTGGTACATCAAACCCTCCCCTTGGCATCAAAAGGTGCAGCGCGGGCCACGATCAGCAGCCGCTGCGCATACGGTGTCGATAAGCTGCGAGAAATGCAGAGTAATTGTTATGGGTGTATCAGCCTGATGGTGGTACTGCAGGACAGTACATGGAACCTCCATCAAGCATAGAACAGCTTTCAAAGTTTTCCTGCCCGGCAGGCCTTGTGGAATCAGGCTTTTGGCCCGCGGCCAGCCGGTAATTCGAAAGCGCGCTCACATTGATGCGCCCAAAATTGTAGTGTTTTTACTACATTTTGATTGGATAGCAATCAAACGGGCCTTTATTCCCCTCCGAACAACATTCCATTGCGGTTACTTACGCAAGAATGACCTTTTTCAGACCACCACACAACCAGAATCAGACCAATGTCGTAGTTTTCCGAACACGCCCAAAATTCATAGTGCTACTAAACGATCCAACATCGACCTGACTCTTTCTCATAGCCACTTTGTTCTTTATTTTCCGATACTTTCAAGCCATCCCAAGCCTCACACCCTCCATTTCTGGCGACATTTTTTAATTAGACCTGAAAATAAATTACGATTTATGTATACTTGCCTGCCCGTTTTTTAACCACCGGAAAAGTGGTCCGACCACTTTCCAGTCATTGGCAGCAACAGAGGGCGATCTATGAACTCCATCGTCACCTTTCCGAACCGGATTCCCACTACGGAGTTCGAGGAACGGCGCTTCACGGTCTATACCGACCGCCAGATCGACAAGATCGACATCATCCAGAATCTCCCTGAAGAGACCCTGTTTGATATGAAGGTGGTAGCCAGCGTGCTGCCATTCCGGGTCAACGAATACGTGATCAACGAACTGATCAACTGGGACAATGTACCCAACGATCCGATCTACCAACTTGTCTTCCCTCAAAAAGGGATGTTGAAGGACGAACATTTCGAGCGTATGGCAGATCTGCACCGGGAAGGTGCCGACAAGAAGGAAATCCAGGCCGCCGCGAAGGAAATCCGGGACGAACTGAACCCGCACCCGGCCGGCCAGATGGAAATGAACATGCCGGAACTGGATGGTGAAGTACTGGACGGCGTGCAGCACAAGTACCGCGAGACCGTACTGTTCTTCCCGGCCCAGGGCCAGACCTGCCACTCCTACTGCACCTTCTGTTTCCGCTGGGCGCAGTTCGTGGGCGACAAGGACCTGAAGATGGCCAGCACCGAAGCCGAGAAGCTTCACGGCTATCTGAAAGAACACACCGAAGTAACCGACCTGCTGGTCACCGGTGGCGACCCGATGGTGATGAAGACCAGGAACCTGGTCCAGTACCTGGAGCCGCTGCTGGAACCGGAGTTCGACCACATCCAGACCATCCGCATCGGCACCAAGTCTCTGACCTTCTGGCCATACCGCTTCGTGACCGACAAGGACGCCGATGAACTGATCGAGCTGTTCACCCGCCTGGTCGACGCCGGCAAGCATGTGGCCATCATGGCCCACTACAACCATTGGCAGGAAATCACCACCGGGATCGCCGAAGAGGCCATCCGCCGGATCCGCGCCACCGGTGCCGAAATCCGCGCCCAGGGCCCGCTGATCAAGCACGTCAACGACGATGCCGACGCCTGGGCCAGGCTGTGGAAGAAGGAAGTGCAGTTAGGCATCATCCCCTACTACATGTTCGTAGAGCGGGACACCGGCGCCAAGAACTACTTCGAGGTGCCCCTGGCCGAGGCCTACAACATCTACCGCGAAGCCATGAAACAGGTCTCCGGCCTCGCCCGCACCGCCCGAGGCCCCTCCATGAGCGCCGGCCCCGGCAAAGTGGAGATCCAGGGCATCACCGAAATCAAAGGCGAGAAAGTCTTCGTCCTGCGCTTCCTCCAGGGCCGCAATCCGGATTGGATACAGCGCCCGTTCTTTGCCAGGTACAGCGAAACAGCCACCTGGCTGCATGAGCTGGAGCCGGCCTTCGGAGACGAGAAATTCTTCTTCGAGGACGAGTATGAGCAGATGAAGAGAGGCAACGGCTAAGAACTCGCTGCCAGCCCCGGGATGGGGATAGTACCACTCGATATCGGGGCGGAAGACGGGGTCAGATAAAGGTAAAGGTTTTCATCTGACCCCGAACGACTCTTCGTCAGTGCATCAGGGTATACAGCTTTCTGCGATAGGTGCGTACGTCCGGATTGTTGTTGCCGAGTTTGTCGAACAGCTCGATCAGGGTGGTCCTGGCGACGCCGTCCTTGTAAGTGCTGTCGGCCTGCATGAGGCGGATCAGCAGGTCCATGGCTTCGGCGTTTTCGTCTTTGAGCACGTGCTGCAGGGCCAGCTGGTGCAGGGCTTCGGCGTTTTTCGGGTCTGCTTCCAGTTTCTTCCGGAGTTCGGCAACCGGGGGCAGTTCTCCGGCCTGTTTCATGAACTTGATACGCGCGGCCAGCTGTTTGGCCTGGTGCTGCATTTTTTCTTCCGGCGGCAGGCTGTCCAGCACCTGCCCGGCGGTTTCCAGGTCACCCGTTTCCGCTTTCAGTTGCGCCAGGTCGATCAGGACCTTCATGTTCTCCGGGTCCTGCCGGTTCAGCTCGGTGAGGATCTCAAGGGCGCCGTTGACGTCGCCGTTTTCCCACAGGCGATGGGCGGCATCATAAGGATCTTCTTTCGGGGCCTCTACATGCTTGTCCAGCACCTTGCGTATCTCGCTTTCCGGCTGGGCGCCGTTGAAGCCGTCCACCGCCTGACCATCCTTCACCAGGATCACCGTCGGCAGGCTGCGCACGCCCAGGCTTGCGGTCAGCTGTTGCTGTTCGTCGGCGTTGACCCTGGCGAGTCTGAAGCCGCCTTCGTACTCGTTCGCCAGCTTCTCGAGGATCGGCATCAGCTGCTTGCACGGCGCGCACCACTCGGCCCAGACATCGATCAGAATGGGTGTATTGGCAGAAGCATCCATCACCTCCTGCTGAAAATTTTCCATGGTGGCGTCAAAAATATAGGGCGAGTTGCTCATCTGGGCACCTGAACCGTTGAATGAATATGTGAATCTGCCTCGATCATTGGGCCGAAGGCGGGAAAATCAAGCTCCCGCAGTGACCGACTCTTATACACTGTCGCAAGGCCAAATCCTTGAAATAGCCGTAACTGCCGCTACATACGCAAGTAGACCTGATCGCGGGCCACTGTTCACCATTCACCATCGCCCGCGCAATGACAACCTTTGAGGGATGCAACGACGGCATGAATGACGAAAACCACAATGACAGCCTTGAGGAATTCGAGGAAGACGTGACCGAATACATCGGCAAGGATGAGCACAGCAAGAGCCTTGCCCTGCCCCAGCAGAACATGCCCCGGCGCATGTACGTGCTGCCGGTCTCCAATCGTCCGTTCTTCCCGGCGCAGGTCCAGCCGGTGGTGGTCAACGAGGATCCCTGGTATGAAACCCTCAAGCGCGTGGGCGAGACCGATCATCGTGTCCTCGGCATCTGCTATGTGGAGGAACACGACGCCGAACAGGGCATCCCCGCCAGCGAGCAACTGGAAGCCATCGGCTGCGCCGTACGCGTGCACCATGCCCAGAAAGAAAGTGGCAAGGTCCAGTTCATCGCCCAGGGGCTGCAACGGTTCCGCATTGTCCAGTGGTTGCGGCGCAAGCCACCCTATCTGGTGGAAGTGGAATATCCCGGCGAACCGGAGGAGGACGCCGACGAACTGAAGGCCTATACCCTTGCCATCATCAGCGCCATCAAGGAGCTGCTGCGTACCAATCCGCTCTATGGCGAGGAAGTGAAGCAGTACCTGTCCCGCTTCGGGCCGGACGACAGCTCACCCCTGGCTGACTTTGGTGCTTCCATGACCAGCGCCCCCGGCCCGGAACTCCAGGACGTGCTGGACACCGTGCCACTGCTCAGGCGCATGGAAAAGGTGCTGCTGCTGATGCGCAAGGAGCAGGAAGTGGCACGCCTGCAATCCGAGATCAGTGAGGAGGTCAACGAAAAGGTCCAGAAACACCAGCGCGAGTTTTTCCTGCGCGAGCAACTCAAGGTGATCCAGCGCGAGCTGGGCATGGCCAAGGACGACAAGACCGCCGATGCGGAACGCTTCGAGGAGCGCATGGCCAGACTGGATCCGCCGGAACCGGTACAGGAACGCTTCCGGGACGAACTACAGAAACTGCAAGTGCTGGAACAGGGATCACCGGAATACGGGGTCACCCGCAACTACCTGGACTGGCTCACCCAGGTGCCCTGGGGGCAGTATTCCGAGGACCACTTTGACCTGGCCGAAGCCCGGCGCATCCTCGACCGGGACCATGACAGCCTGGACGATGTCAAAGACCGCATCATCGAGTTCCTGGCCGAAGGCACCTTCAAGGGCGAAGTCAGTGGCTCGATCCTGCTACTGGTGGGCCCGCCCGGCGTGGGCAAGACCTCCATCGGCCATTCTGTGGCCGATGCCCTGGGCCGCCAGTTCTACCGGTTCAGTGTGGGCGGCATGCGTGATGAGGCCGAGATCAAGGGCCACCGCCGAACCTACATCGGCGCCATGCCCGGTAAATTTGTGCAGGCCCTGAAGGACTCGAAAGTCGCCAACCCGGTGATCATGCTGGACGAGATCGACAAGATTGGTGCGTCCTACCAGGGTGACCCGGCCTCTGCCCTGCTGGAAACCCTGGACCCGGAGCAGAACCGGGAGTTCCTCGACCACTACCTGGATGTCCGCATGGATCTGTCCAGGGTGCTGTTCATCTGCACCGCCAACCAGCTGGATACCATTCCCCGGCCGCTGCTGGACCGGATGGATGTGATTCGCCTCTCCGGCTACATTACCGAGGAGAAGCTGGCGATTGCCAAACACCACCTGATGCCACGATTGCTCAAGCGGGCCGGGTTGCAGAAAAAGCAGCTCAACATCACCGACGCGGCCATCAAGCAGGTGATCGAGGGGTACGCCCGGGAAGCCGGCGTGCGCAATCTGGAAAAACTGCTGCACAAGATCATCCGCAAGGGCATCGTGAAGCTGCTGGAGAATCCGGACCAGCCGGTGAAGGTGGGCGTGGCGGACCTTGCCGAGTACCTGGGGCAGCCCGTGTTCCGCAAGGAAAGGTCGCTCAAGGGCACCGGCGTGGTGACAGGTCTCGCCTGGACTGCTATGGGTGGCGCCACCCTGAGTATCGAGGCTTCCCGAATCCACAGCAGCCAGCGGGGCTTCAAGCTCACCGGGCAACTGGGGGAGGTGATGCGGGAATCTGCGGAAATTGCCTACAGCTACGTGTCATCGAACCTGAAGCGGTACAAGGGCGACCCGAACTTCTTCGACAAGTCCTTTGTGCATTTACATGTGCCGGAGGGTGCGACGCCGAAGGACGGCCCCAGCGCCGGGGTCACCATGGCCACCGCGCTGCTGTCCATTGCCCGGAAGGAGCCGCCCCGGGAGAATGTAGCCATGACCGGCGAGCTGACCCTGACCGGCCAGGTGCTGCCCGTTGGTGGCATCCGGGAGAAGGTAATCGCCGCGCGGCGGCAGAAGATCAGTAACCTGATTTTGCCGGAGGCGAACCGGGGGGATTATGAGGAGCTGCCGGAATACCTCAAGGAAGGGCTGACAGTGAATTTTGCGCGGCATTATAACGACGTGTTTCAGGTCTGTTTTGGGAACAAGCCGCGGAAAGGAGCTTCGGCGCATTCGCATTAATGGGGGAAGCCGGGGTCAGGTGAAAGCGGGGGCTGAACAATGCTTTCTTCTGACCCCTTTTTCATTCTTCAGGCCTTCTCCTTCCAGCCGTCATCCTTCAGCACCGACCCTACGGTCAGCACCGGCGAGGCGTCGATTTCATCGGCGTCCATCATGTTCGCCACACGCTGCAACGAGGCCAGGATCATGGTCTGCTCCCACTCGTGCAGGCTCTGGAACTTCTGGATGAAGTCTTCCTGCAGGGGATTCGGAGCACGCGCGAGGATGTCGGCGCCCTCTTCGGTCAGGTGGGCGTGGACCTTGCGCTTGTCCTTGGTGCTGCGGACGCGGTAGACCAGCTTGCGGTGTTCCAGCCGGTCCAGAATGGTGGTCACCGTGGCCTGGCTCAGGCTGACTTTCTCGGCGATGGTGCCGATGGTCACTTCTCCGAGGTCCCGGATGCTACGCATGATCAGCAGTTGCGGGCCGGTCAGCCCGGCGTGCTTGCTCAGCCGCTTGGAATGAAGGTCCGTTGCCCGGATGACGCGGCGAAGCGCTACCAGCACCTGTTCATAATTGTCCACAGAGTTGCTCCGACTGCCCGACACTTGTTTATACCTCTAACTATTAGAGGTCTTTGTACCGTTAAATGCAAGTGGGCACTTTCACTTAACTTCGCCCCATCCCCCTTTAAACTGTCGGTACAGCATTTTTCCGCCAGCAGCAGATCAGCCTTGAGTCCGACAGGCTGCTGGCGACTATGCTAAGGTCAGTTGTTTTCCAAAACCGCAAAACGGACGCAGTACCATGATCAACCGATTCACCCTCTCGCTATTGTCACTGCTCAAGACATTGCGTGCCGGTGCGATGCTGTGCCTGCTCCTCCTGGCCGGGACTGCCGCCGCCCAGGGCACCGGAGAGCGGCCCTCCATGGACGACGATGTCACCTCCGATGACGTGGCCGCCGCGCTGGCTGATCTGGAAGAGCCCATGTACACGCCGTTCATCGAGCTCTACCTGCTGGAGGAAAGCAAGGCCCTGCGCAAGGAAATGATGGACACCCGCGCCGAGCTGATCGAGAAGGTGGTCGACAAGGAGCTGTCCGTGGCCGACAAGACCATGTCCTATGCTACCGATACGGTTACCTACTTCTTCTATCTGATTGCCGGTGCCACCTCCATCCTGGTTGTGATTGGCTGGAACTCGATCCGGGACATGCGTAACCAGCTGGCCAGCGTCGCGGAAAAACAGGTAAATGAGCTGGTGGTGGAATACGAGAGGCGCCTGAAATCCATCGAGGAGCAACTGCAGCAGAAATCCGACATCATTCACCAGAACCAGGCCGAGATTGAACGCACCAACGAGGTGCATTCGCTCTGGCTCAAGGCAAGCCAGGAAACTTCACAGGAGAACAAGATCGCCGCCTACGACCGCATCCTCGACCTCCGGCCGGACGATGTGGAAGCTCTCAGCTACAAGGCCGATGCCGTTCTTGAAATGCAGGAACCCCTCTGGGCCATCAGCCTCTGCCGCCGGGCCCTGAAACTGGCCCCGGATAACGGCCACGCCCATTACCAGCTGGCCTGCGCCTATGCCGAGATCGGCCGCTGGGAGGATGCTGTGAGCACTCTGAAGAAAGCCATCGAAATTTCGGAAGCCTATCGGGACGACGCCTCGGTGGATCCGAGCTTCGCACAGCTGCGCGACCACGAAAGCTTCCGCTCACTGGTTTTTCCCGATCAGGAGGACAACAGCACGGACACGTGACACTTTTCTCAGTCAGGCACGCGCTTTGCAAGCATACAAGCAGTTTGCCGGGTTGAAGCTTTCTGTCTTCAATGCAGACACGTTTAAAAAAGTTGTGTTCCTGAATAAACACTGGCCGGCCCAGCTTGACAAGCGGCAGCCCGAGGTGTTTGTTTGCTCTCTGAGAACACAGGAAGAACCCTGAACAAAACAGGACTGACCCAATGAGAACCTCAGTAAAAAAACTTGCAACTGCTGTAAGTACTTCCGTTGCCCTGATGGCCGCTGGCCAGGCAGCTGCAGAGATCCGGATCGGCATTGCCGGCCCGATGACCGGCCCCGTAGCCCAGTATGGTGACATGCAGTTCTCCGGTGCCCGCATGGCCATCGAGCAGATCAACGCCAACGGCGGCGTGATGGGCGAAGAGCTCGTTGCCGTCGAGTACGATGATGTCTGTGACCCCAAGCAGGCCGTGACCGTAGCCAACAGCCTGGTCAACGACGGTGTTCGTTTTGTGGTAGGCCACCTGTGCTCCAGTTCCACCCAGCCGGCCTCTGACATCTATGAGGATGAAGGCATCCTGATGGTCACTCCGGCTTCTACCAGCCCGGAAATCACCGAGCGCGGCTACGAGCTGGTCTTCCGTACCATCGGTCTGGACAGCATGCAGGGCCCGGTCGCCGGTAACTACATCGCCAGCCAGAACCCCGAGCGGGTCGCCATCGTTCACGACAAACAGCAGTACGGTGAAGGGATCGCCACCGCCGTGCGCGATACCCTCAAGGACCAGGGCGTCAAAATCGCCATGTTCGAAGGTATCACCGCTGGCGACAAGGACTTCTCCTCCCTGGTCACCAAGCTCAAACAGGCGGATGTGGACTACGTGTACTACGGCGGCTACCACCCGGAACTGGGCCTGATCCTGCGCCAGGCGCGCCAGGCTGGCCTGGACGCCAGGTTCATGGGCCCGGAAGGTGTCGGCAACAAGGACATCAATACCATCGCCGGCGAGGCTGCCGAAGGCCTGCTGGTAACCCTGCCGCCGAGCTTCGATCAGAAAGCCGAAAACCAGGAACTGGTGAAGGCGTTCGAAGCCAAGGGCGAAGACCCCTCCGGCCCGTTCGTGCTGACCTCCTACACGGCAGTTCAGCTGATTGCCGACGGCATCGAACAGACTCAATCCACTGATCCGTTCGAGGTTGCCGAAGCCCTGCGCAACGGCACCTTCCAGACGCCGATTGGTACCGTTCAGTATGATCAGGCCGGCGATCTGAAGTCGTTCGAGTTTGTGGTCTATGAATGGCATTCAGATGGCAGTAAAACTCCGGTAAACTGAGCCAAAATCGTTAACAAACGGTAATAATGAGAGCACCTTCTCACCGCGATCCGGGAGAAGGTGTTTTTCTAGGCTCCTGTTGACTCTCCCCTGCCCCCGGTACGGATAACCCGGACCGCGGGTGAGGAAGCAGAGGGAGCGGCCTTCGGAGTTCACAAACAATGCAAGACCTCCTTTATTTCTTCCAGCAGCTGATCAACGGGCTGACGATCGGGAGCACCTATGCCCTGATCGCCATCGGTTACACGATGGTTTACGGCATCATCGGCATGATCAACTTTGCCCATGGTGAGATCTACATGATTGGCGCCTACACCGCCCTGATTGCCATCACCGGCCTGGCCTCCCTTGGCGTTACCTGGCTCCCGGTGATCCTGATTGTGGCGTTAATCTGCGCCATGATTGTCTCCAGCTCCATGGGCTGGGCCGTGGAGCGGGTCGCCTACCGGCCCGTTCGCGGGCGCCACCGGCTGATCCCGCTGATTTCCGCTATCGGCATGTCCATCTTCCTGCAGAACTACGTGCACCTGGCGCAGGGTTCCCGCAACATCGGCTTTCCGGCGCTGATCGAGGGCGGCTTCCAGTTCGGCTCATCCGAGGGCTTCCGGATGTCCCTCTCCTACATGCAGATCACCATCTTCATCACCACCCTGATCTGCATGACGGCCCTGTCGCTATTCATTGCCCGTTCCCGGACTGGTCGAGCCTGCCGCGCGGTTTCCCAGGACCTGGGCATGGCCAACCTGCTGGGAATCGATACCAACCGGATCATCTCGGCAACCTTCGTGATCGGCGCCGCCCTCGCCGCCGTGGCAGGCCTTCTTCTCGGCATGTACTACGGCTCGGTCGATCCCCTGTTCGGTTTCATTGCCGGCCTGAAAGCCTTCACAGCAGCCGTCCTCGGCGGCATCGGAAGCATTCCCGGTGCCATGCTGGGGGGTCTGATCCTGGGCGTCTCGGAAAGCATGACCTCTGGCTACCTCAGCGGCGAGTACAAGGATGTCGTCTCATTCGGCCTGCTCATCCTGATTCTGCTGTTCAAACCCACCGGCCTGCTTGGCAAACCGGAGGTTGAGAAGATCTGATGGCTGCTCAAAATCTCAGACATGCACTGTTCTGTGCGATCATCACTGTAATCATCGCCTATCCGATCCTGGGGCTGAATCTGATTGCCCAGGGCACCTCCGTCACCCTGGAAGGCGCCACCACCGCCACGGTAATCAATGTTTTCCTCGCCGCCGTGGCGGTTTTCCTGTTCCAGCTTTTCCGCGACAACATCATGGGTGTTTTCGGCAGGATTCCGAACCTCAACCCGCTGGCCAACCGCGGCCCGGTATCCCAGGAAAAGCGCCTGCTGATGGAGCGGGTATTCTTTGTAGCAATCATCCTGCTCGCCCTGGTCTGGCCATTCATCGTGTCCCGCGGAGCGGTCGACCTGGCCACCCTGGTGCTGATCTACATCATGCTCGCGCTCGGACTGAACGTGGTTGTTGGCCTGGCCGGCCTGCTCGACCTGGGCTATGTCGCGTTCTATGCGGTGGGGGCTTACACCTTCGCGCTGCTGTACCAGTACTTCGGGATCTCCTTCTGGCTGGCCTTGCCGATCGGAGCCCTGCTCGCCGCCCTGTTCGGGTTTTTACTGGGCTTTCCGGTGCTCCGGTTACGGGGTGACTACCTCGCCATTGTCACCCTGGGCTTCGGAGAGATTATCCGTATCCTGCTGAACAACTGGACTTCGCTCACCGGTGGCCCCAATGGCATCGGTGGTATTCCGGATCCAACCCTGTTCGGCATGGAGTTCGGCCGCCGGGTCAAGGAGGAAGGTAATGTTTCCTTCCACGAAACCTTCGGCATCGCCTATTCCGGTGAGCACAAGGTGATCTTCCTGTACCTGATCGCCCTGGTACTGGCCATCTTCACCCTGCTGGTCATCCGCCGCTTCATGCGCATGCCCGTGGGACGTGCCTGGGAAGCCCTCCGGGAAGATGAGATCGCGGCCCGCTCCCTGGGCATGAGCCGTACCGCGGTGAAACTCTCGGCCTTCACCATTGGTGCTTTCTTCGCCGGCTTTGCCGGTACCGTGTTTGCCTCCAAACAGGGGTTTATCAGCCCGGAATCCTTCGTGTTCCTGGAGTCTGCCATCATCCTGGCCATCGTGGTGCTGGGTGGCATGGGCTCACAGGTCGGGGTGATCCTGGCTGCGATTGCCGTCACCATCCTGCCCGAACTCGCCCGGGAGTTCGCTGAATACCGGATGCTCATCTTTGGTGCCGCGATGGTACTGATGATGGTCTGGCGTCCGCAGGGCCTGCTGCCCATGCGCCGCATTCAAATCGAACTCAAAGAGCAGGGGTGACAGACAATGCTTGAAGTACAGAATCTGTCCATGCACTTCGGCGGCCTGCTGGCGGTGGACCAGGTATCCATGGATGTCCGGGAACACGAGATTGTCTCGATCATCGGCCCCAACGGCGCCGGCAAGACCACCGTGTTCAACTGCATCAGCGGTTTCTACAAACCAACCGGCGGCAAGATTCTGTTCCAGGGCCAGGAAATCCAGGGCAAGCCCGACTACAGGATTTCCCGCCTGGGCATGGTGCGCACGTTCCAGCACGTGCGCCTGTTCAGCAAGATGACGGTGGTTGAGAATCTGCTGGTCGCCCAGCACCGGCACCTGAACACCAACCTGCTGGCCGGGCTGCTGAAAACCCCGGATTACCGGGAGCGGGAGAAGAAATCCCTCGAACGGGCACGGTACTGGCTGGACCGGGTCGGCCTGCTCGACATGGCCAACTGGGAGGCTGGTAACCTGGCCTATGGTCAGCAGCGGCGTCTGGAAATTGCCCGCTGCATGGTGACCGAACCCCGGCTGCTGATGCTGGACGAGCCGGCAGCCGGCCTCAACCCGGCGGAAACGAAGGAACTGAACCAACTGATTGTCAGCCTGAAAGAGGACTACAACGTTTCCGTGTTGCTGATTGAGCACGACATGAGCCTGGTGATGGGTATTTCCGACCGGATCAATGTCATTAACCAGGGGCGTCCCCTGGCCAGTGGCACGCCGGAGGAAATCCGCCAGAACGACGACGTGATCAAAGCCTATCTGGGCGAGGCCTGAGGACCAACCATGCTGGTACTTGAGAATGTTCATACCCATTACGGGAAAATCGAAGCGCTGCACGGGGTATCTGTCGAGGTCAAGAAAGGCGAGATTGTTTCCCTGATCGGTGCCAACGGTGCCGGCAAGACCACCCTGTTGATGACGGTCTGCGGCAGTCCCCGGGCCAGTTCCGGCCGGGTGATTCTGGAAGGCCGGGACATCACCCATGAGCCCACCTCCCGGATCATGCGCTCGGGCATTTCCATCGTGCCCGAGGGCCGGCGGGTATTCTCCGGCCTCACCGTGGAAGAGAACCTGCACATGGGCGGATTCTTCAACACCAAGGCGGAGATCCGCAAGAGCCAGGACCATGTCTACGATCTGTTCCCACGGCTCAAGGAACGGGAGCACCAGCGCGCCGGGACCATGTCCGGGGGAGAGCAGCAGATGCTCGCCATCGGCCGGGCGCTGATGAGCAAGCCACGGATGATCATCCTGGACGAGCCGTCCCTGGGGCTGGCGCCGATCGTGATCCGGCAGATCTTCGAGATCATCGGTCACCTGCGGGAGGAAGGGATCACCGTGTTCCTGGTGGAGCAGAACGCCCACCAGGCCCTGAACCTGGCTGACCGGGGCTACGTGCTGGAGACGGGCCGGATCCGGCTACACGACACGGGCAAGAACCTGCTGGCCAACCCGGACGTACGCAACGCCTACCTTGGCGGCTGAAAGCCTTCCCGAAGGATTGGCGAAAAAGCCGGGCGTGTTGACATGCCCCGGCTTTTTGTTTGCGAATGTGGCCCGAAAAGAGACATATTCCCGCTCCATCACCGTGATAAATCCGACATAAATCAATTAGTCACGAATCACGCCATTTGCGAATCCGGAACTTGGACTATACTCAAGCCAACGGTCTACCTGTCTTGTCTCCACAGGATCCCTGTCAGGGCCGTTCTTTCCTGGCTGCCCCAACGGGGCCGGTCGGGAGATCAATGCGACGACTGCAAAAAACACAGAAAGGAGTAGATAATGAAGAAACTGATCGCAGGTGCAATTCTCCTGGGTGCTTCCTCCATGGCTTTTGCCCAGCCGGGCTGCGGCGTGGGTGCCATGATCTGGAAAGGACAATCCGGTATTGCCCCCCACGTTCTGGCCGCTACCACCAACGGTACCCTGGGTAACCAGACCTTCGGTATGACCACCGGCACCCTGGGCTGTCAGACCAACGAGGCGGTCCAATCCATGGCCATGTACATGGATAGCAACATTGACAAGGTTGCCCGGGACATGTCCCGTGGCTCCGGTGAAAACCTCGACACCCTGGCGGTTCTGCTGGGCGTAGAGGAAGCTGACCGCGATGCATTCCGCAAAGTACTCCAGAATAACTTCGCTGCCATCTTCCCGGATGCCGACACCACTTCCGGTGAGGCCGTCGATGCCATCGTAGCCCTGCTGGAGCAGGACGAGGCCCTGAGCAAATACGTAGCGGCATAACTGTCGTTTACAGCAAGGAAGGACATGGCGCCAGGGATGGCGCCTGACCGATTTCCCCAACGACCCGGATCATTCTTCTCCATGGGCCAGACCGTGCGTTTCGGGCAAGTAATTCTCTGCCTTGCCGTCAGCTTCAACCTTCACGCCAACGGACAACCGATTCCAGAAAACCTGCACCAGGACCCGGCCTGGCTGACACTGGGCCACTACCGCGCCGACACCTTCGGAGACGGCTACACCAGCCAGGCCGACGACCCCGCTTTCTTCCTGAGCGAGAACGGCAAACACTCGCCCCGGGCCGAACTGGAAGCCACCCTCGCGGCGATCCGGCAACCCGGTGGTGGCAACGATCATGCCCGTTGCCGTTTCCCGGCCCGGGATGCCTGGCTCCGGGAACGTCTGGACCTGCCGGATTCCGGAGTATCCTGCCCGGACTATCAGGACTGGAAAGACACCCTGAATACCGAAACCGTCACCCTGGTGTTTGCAGCCTCCTACCTGAACAGTCCCTCCTCCATGTTCGGGCACACCTTCCTGCGGCTGGACCCGCCCCGGGAAGACGAGGAGACCAATCTGCTGCTGGCCAGCACCATTTCCTATGCGGCCGATGCCGCCGCCCACGACAGTGAAATCCTGTTTGCCTACAAGGGCATCTTCGGCGGTTATCCCGGCATCACGACGGTACAGCCCTACTACGAAAAGATCCGCCTTTACTCGGACATCGAACACCGGGATCTGTGGGAATACACCCTCAATCTCGATCAAAGCGAGGTCGATCTGCTGCTGGCCCACGCCTGGGAAATCCGGGACAAGAACTTCGATTACTACTTCTTCGACGAAAACTGCGCCTACCGGCTGCTGGCACTGATCGATGTGGCGCGCCCGGGAACCGATCTGCTGGGGGAAGTGAGCACTCACGCCATCCCCTCCGACACAGTCCGGTGGGTGGTCGAAAAGGATCTGGTCGCAGACGTGTATTACCGCCCCTCGGCGGCCACTTCGGTGGCTTACCGGATCTCGGAGCTGCCGGACGAGCATCAGACTCTGTCGGCGGCGATAGCCAACGGCTATGTCGATCCCGATGCTTCCGAGCTGCAACAGCTGAATGAACGGGAACGGGCCAGAGTGCTGGATGCCACCTACGACTATGTCCGCTACCAGAGTGAGGCCGAAGGCTGGCCCAGGGAACATGCGGCGCCCCTGTCCCATAAGCTGCTGGTTTCCCGGAGCCGGATAGATGGCGTGGAAACCAGCTCCCGACCACCGGAGCCCGAGGTTCGCGACGACCAGGGCCATGACACGTTCCGGGTGAGCCTCGGCGCCGGTCAGCTGGCTCACCGGGAGTTTACCCAACTCACCTTCCGTCCGGCCTACCACGATGTGCTGGACCCGCCAGCGGGGTACCGGCCCGGGGCGCAGCTGCAGTTCCTGCGCCTGGATGCCCGATACTACACGGACAACGACGAGATCCAGGTGGAGCAACTGGTGGGCGTGGAAATCCGCTCCCTGAGCCCGAGGGACCAGTTCTTCTCGCCGCTATCCTGGCAGGTCGGGTTTGGCGGAAGACGGACCGACACCGGGGATGACCGTGTCCTGGCGCCCTACCTTGAAGGCGGTGCCGGGGGCAGCTGGGCTCTGGGGAATTCTACCCAGGCCTTTGCCATCGCCACAGCCGACCTGGAAATCGACGACGATCTGCGCCGGGGCTACGATGCCGCGCCGGGCGCGGACCTGGGCGTGCTGCACCAGAACAACCGGTTCAGCCTGATGGCCGGCGCCCGAACCAAAGCCTGGATTGTCAGCAGTCAGCACCGCCAGGATCAGGCCTATATCAAAGGCAACTGGCATATCGGCCGGGAATTCAGCCTGTTTGCCGAATTCACCCGCGAAGACCATTACGACAGGTACCAGAGCACATGGCACGCCGGACTGCACGCCTACTTCTGAGCGTCAGGAAGACGCTGTTCACCGCCTTGATCGTCGCTCTGACGGTCATTCAGGGTGGCTGCAGCAGCGTTTTCTTCTACCCCGACGACATCACCTATGTCACCCCGGACCGGCTCAATCTCGATTACGAGGACGTCTACCTGGATACCGCGGATGGCGAGACCCTTCACGGCTGGTGGCTGCCGGCCCAGACGGACGGGGGTAAGCCCCGGGGTACGGTGTACTTCCTCCATGGCAATGCCCAGAACATCAGCAGTCATATCCTGAACGTGGCCTGGCTGCCCGGGGAAGCCTACAACGTGTTTACGATCGACTACCGGGGCTTCGGCCAGTCCACCGGAGATGCGGACATAGAAGGCGCCCTGCACGATGTGGAGACCGGGTTTCGCTGGTTAGTCAATCGGGATGACGTGCCAGACAGGCCCGTTTTTATTCTTGGCCAGAGTCTTGGCGGTGCACTCGGGATCGCCCTGGCCAGTGAATGGGTTGAACGGGAGGAACGCCCGGCGCTGGACGGCGTCATTGTCGACGGCACCTTCTCCGGCTTCCGGCGCATCGCCCGGGAAAAGCTTGATGCTTTCTGGCTGACCTGGCCGTTCCAGGTTCCGCTGAGCTGGACCATCCCCTCCGAATACGAGGGTCTGGAGAGGATTGACGACATTGCACCGGTGCCGGTGATGGTGATTCACAGCGTGCGGGACGGGATCATTCCGTTTCACCATGGGGTGGCGCTGTATGAGGCGGCCGGTGAGCCGAAGCGGTTTCTGCGGACGGATACGGGCCACGCGGCAACGTTTGTGATTCCGGCGTATCGGGAGGCGGTGTTGGAGTTTTTGGGAGAGGGTGAAAGTGGGGTCAGATGAAAGTTTTCATCAGACCCCCGTCTTTACCGCTGGCTATCAGTCAGTGAAGTCGGTCGGCTGCTCGCCTTCCTTTACTTCCTTCATGGACAGCTTCACGCGGCCGCGGTTGTCCACGTCCAGGACCTTGACCAGAACTTCCTGACCTTCGCTGAGTTCATCGGCGACGTTCTCGATGCGGCGGTCGGAGATCTGGGAGATGTGTACCAGACCATCCTTGCCGGGCAGGATGTTGACGAAGGCACCGAAGTCCACGATGCGTTCAACGCGGCCCTTGTAGATGGCACCAACCTCGATCTCGGCAGTAATTTCCTTGACGCGGTTGACGGCAGCCTGGGCGGCCGCCTGGTTGTCCGCGTAGATCTTCACGTTGCCGTCGTCGTCCAGGTCGATGGAAGCGCCGGTCTCGTCGCAAATACTGCGGATCACGGAACCGCCCTTACCGATCACGTCACGGATCTTGTCCGGGTGGATCTTGATAGTGGTGATGCTCGGGGCACGATCGGACAGCTCGGCACGCGGTTCGGCAATGACCTTGTTCATCTCACCCAGGATGTGCAGACGTGCTTCGTGAGCCTGCTCCAGGGCAATTTCCATGATCTCGTCGGTGATACCGTTGATCTTGATGTCCATCTGCAGGGCAGTCACACCGTCTTTGGTACCGGCTACCTTGAAGTCCATGTCGCCCAGGTGATCCTCGTCACCCAGGATGTCGGTCAGAACCGCGAACTTGTCGCCTTCCTTGACCAGACCCATGGCGATACCGGCAACCGGCGCCTTCAGCGGAACACCCGCGTCCATCAGGGCCAGAGAGGAACCACAGACAGAGGCCATGGAGCTGGAACCGTTGGATTCGGTGATCTCGGATACCGCACGGATCGCGTACGGGAACTCTTCGATGGTCGGCATGACCGCCGCCACACCACGCTTGGCCAGACGACCGTGACCGATTTCACGACGGCCCGGGGAGCCCATACGCCCGGCTTCACCGACGGAGTACGGAGGGAAGTTGTAGTGGAACAGGAACGGATCCTTGCGCTCACCTTCCAGGGCATCGATGATCTGGACATCACGGGTAGTACCCAGAGTGGCAGTCACGATGGCCTGGGTTTCACCACGGGTAAACAAGGCGGAACCGTGAACGGACGGCAGCACACCGACTTCCACTTCGATCGGGCGAACGGTCTTGTTGTCACGGCCATCGATACGCGGCTTGCCATCGATAACCTGCTGGCGAACGACGTTCTTCTCGATCTTGCCGAAGTACTTCTTGACCTCGTCTTCGGACGACTGGCCTTCTTCGTCGCCGGCAAACTTCTCGACGGCTGCAGCCTTGATTTCGCCCAGGCGCTCGTAGCGGGCCATCTTGTCGCGGATGCTGTATGCCTCTTCGATGGCGCCGGTGAACTCGCTCTTGATGGTTTCAAGCAGATCGGCGTTCTCAGGCTCCGGCTTCCACTCCCAACGCGGCTTACCGACTTCGGCGGCAAATTCCTTGATCGCGGTGATCGCTGTCTGCATCTGCTGGTGCGCGAACAGAACGCCACCGAGCATCTGGTCTTCAGTCAGACCCTTGGCTTCGGATTCAACCATCAGTACGGCGTCTTGGGTACCGGCCACGACCATGTCGAGCATGGAGCTTCCCAGCTGCTCGAAGGACGGGTTCAGGAAGTAACCGCTGTCGTCGGTGAAACCAACGCGGGCAGCACCGATCGGACCGTCAAACGGAATACCGGAGACGGCCAGTGCCGCAGAGGCGGCCAGCATGGCGGCAATGTCCGGATCGTGGTTCTTGCTGGCAGACATGACGGTACAGACAACCTGTACTTCGTTCATGTAACCATTCGGGAACAGCGGACGGATCGGGCGGTCGATCAGGCGGGAAGTCAGGGTTTCCTTCTCGGAAGGACGACCTTCGCGCTTGAAGAAGCCACCCGGGATCTTACCGGCGGCGTAGGTCTTCTCCTGGTAGTTGACGGTCAGCGGGAAGAACCCCTGGCCGGGCTTGGGCTCTTTGGCGCCTACAACGGTACCGAGGACGGCGGTGTCGCCAGTGGAGACCAGAACAGCACCGGTTGCCTGGCGGGCAATACGGCCCGTTTCCAGGGTGAAGGTTTCCCCACCCATTTCGAATGTTTTCTTGGTTGGTTGCAAATGCACAACAAACTCCTGCTTTTTGAGTCATGAACCGGGGGGCAGGTGAAGGCTTTCATCTGACCCCTTTTTGTTTGACTGCAGGTGCTTGCGTGATACCCGGAGGGGACAACCCGTCTGAAAGCTAACAGGCTGTTGCAAAACCCCGGTCAAAAGAATGGCTCATCGATGCCATCCGGCCCGGGCTTTTCAACAACCTGCTATCAATTTCAGCTTTCGGTTACGACAGGGAATCCTTCGGTATCACTGACAAATCAACTGCAGCTCTTTGCGCTTGAGAAAAGCTCAACCGGGGACCCCGGGGCCCGCCGGTTGACGGCCTGTTCCCCGTGCTGGAACAGGCCCCCGGATCGTAAAACCCGGATTAGCGACGCAGACCCAGACGCTGGATCAGGCCCAGGTAACGGTCAGCGTTCTTGCGCTTCAGGTAGTCCAGCAGCTTACGACGCTGGTTTACCATCCGGATCAGGCCACGGCGGGAATGGTGATCCTGCTTGTTGGCCTTGAAGTGATCCTGTAGCTTGTTGATGTTGGCGCTCAGCAGTGCCACCTGAACTTCAGGGGACCCGGTGTCGCCATCACCTTGCTGAAAATCCTTGACGATCTGTGCTTTCTCGTTGGCAGAAAGTGCCATATTTCACCTCATTGATTGCGATGCTGATAAATCCGGCCGAACCGCGCACCTCTACAGCCCGGCTATGCAGCGCCTCGACTAACGTCCGGCGCTGCCTTTCACCAGTCGGCGGGGGACCAGCAGGACCCGCTCACCTTCCGGGAAAGCTTCTGCCAACCCGATGAAACCCTGCTCGCCATAGACGCGCACAAAGCCTTCAAGGGGTTGATTGCTCATTCTAACCTGTTGCCCGTTCAAGATCGATACCGCTGCACTCCCTTCCAGGCGCACCTCCGAAAACATGGACAGCGCGCTGTCAGGGGCTTCGAGCAGGCCATCGAGACTCTCGCCACGCTCACGCATGGCTTCCAACTCACTGACGTCATGAGCATTTGCCAGGGTGAACCCGGACGCCATGGTCCGGCGCAGGGCAGTCACGTGGGCGCCACAACCCAGGGCCTCACCGATATCCTCAACCAGTGAGCGAATGTACGTACCCTTGGTGCAGCTGACCGCCAGATCCATCTCGTTGTCCCGGAGCTCCAGCAGGGTCAGCTCGTAGATGGTGACCGGCCGCGCCGGTCGCTCCACCTCGATGCCTTCCCGGGCATACTCGTAGAGGGGGCGCCCCTTGTGCTTGAGTGCGGAATACATCGAAGGGACCTGCTCGATGGCACCCCGGAAGCGGTCGAGAACGGCTTCCACCCGGTCCGCATCGAGGGGCGGCACCGGCTTCTCCTCGACGATCTGACCCTCACTGTCACCGGTTTCGGTGCGTACACCGAGCCGGGCCGTGGTGATGTAGGCCTTGTCGCTGTCGAGCATCATCTGGGAGAACTTGGTGGCTTCCCCGAAACACAGGGGCAGGACGCCAGTGGCCAGCGGATCAAGGGCGCCGGTATGGCCGGCCTTGGCCGCGCCATACAGTCGCTTTACTTGCTGGAGGATACCGTTGGAAGTGACGCCCCGGGGCTTGTCGATTACCAGAATGCCGTTTACATCACGGCCTTTGCGTCTTCGGCTCAAGCGTCTCGCTCCGGATTGTCCGAGACCGGATCGTCATTGTCATCCCGGGGGACGACCGGCTTGTCGCCAACCGCCTCACGGATAAGCTTGTCCATTTTCCGGCTGTGACCGAGCAGGGTGTCGAAGTGGAAGCGAAGGTGGGGAACCACCCGCAGCTTCATGGCACGCCCCACCTGACCACGCAGGAAACCGGCCGCCTTGTTCAGGACGGCCAGGGATTCCTTGACCTCCGGAGACTCTTCGGTGAGTTCCTCGGTGGAAAGCAGTGAAACATAAATGTCGGCATAGCCCAGGTCACGGCTGACCTTCACGTCATTGACCGTGACCATACCTACCCGCGGGTCTTTGATTTCCCGCTGGATAAGCTGGGCCAGCTCCCGCTGCATCTGATCGCCGATGCGATCCAGTCGACTGAACTCGCGTGCCATCAGGCCCCCGTAGATTCGAGCTTGCGCTCGACCCTGACGCGATCGAACACCTCGATCTGGTCACCAACCTTCACGTCGTAGCCCTTGACGCCGATACCGCATTCCGTGCCAGCGCGCACTTCCGGAACGTCGTCCTTGAAGCGACGCAGGGATTCCAGCTCGCCCTCAAAGATCACCACGTTGTCACGCAGTACCCGGATCGGCTTGTTCCGGTAAACGGTGCCTTCAACCACCATACAGCCGGCCACCTGACCAAACTTCGGTGAGCGGAAGGTGTCCCGCACCTCGGCGATACCGACGATATCTTCCCGGAATTCCGGCGCCAGCATGCCGGTCAGGGCCGCCTTCACGTCATCGATCAGGTTGTAGATGATGCTGTAGTAACGCAGGTCCAGACCTTCCTGTTCCACCAGACGCTTGGCAGCGGAGTCGGCACGGACATTGAAGCCGAAGATAACCGCGTTGGTGGCGGCAGCCAGGCTCACATCCGTCTCGGCGATACCACCGACACCGGAAGACACGATCTTGACCTGGACTTCGTCATTACCAAGATCCAGCAGAGCCTTGGTAATCGCTTCCAGGGAACCGCGAACGTCGGTCTTCAGGATCACGTTCAGGGTCTTGACCTCGTCCTTGCCCATGTTCTCGAACATGTTTTCCAGTTTTGCGGCCTGCTGGCGCTGCAGACGTTGCTCCCGCTCACGGGTCTGGCGGAACTCGGCCAGTTCTTTGGCCTTCTTCTCGTCGGCTACGGCGAAGAACTCGTCACCGGCATCCGGTGTGCCGTTCAGACCGAGGATCTCGACCGGAATGGACGGGCCGGCTTCCTTGACCTGCTTGCCCGCCTCGTCGGTCATGGCGCGAACCTTACCGAAGAAGGGACCGGCAACAACCATGTCACCCTGGCGCAGGGTACCGTTCTGAACCAGAACGGTCGCCACCGAACCACGGCCACGCTCCAGACTGGATTCAACCACAACACCCTTGGCCGGCGCGTCCGGAGAGGCTTCCAGCTCCAGCATTTCCGACTGCAGCAGAACCGCCTCGAGCAGGTCATCGATGCCCTGGCCGGTATGCGCGGATACCGGCACGAACTGGGTGTCACCACCCCAGTCTTCGGGGATCACATCCATACCCGCCAGTTCGTTCTTGATGCGGTCCGGATCGGCCTCTTCCTTGTCCATCTTGTTGATGGCAACGACGATGGGAACCCCGGCAGCGCGGGCGTGATCCACCGCTTCCTTGGTCTGCGGCATCACGCCGTCATCGGCGGCCACGACCAGGATAACGATATCGGTACACTGGGCACCACGCGCCCGCATGGCAGTAAACGCCGCGTGGCCCGGGGTATCCAGGAAGGACACCATGCCATGGTCGGTTTCCACGTGGTAGGCACCGATATGCTGGGTAATACCACCGGATTCGCCGGCGGCCACCTTGGTGCGGCGGATGTAGTCCAGCAGCGAGGTCTTGCCGTGGTCAACGTGACCCATCACGCTGACAACCGGTGCCCGCTTGATCTTCTCTTTACCCTCGGCGGTTTCGGTGATCTCGCTCAGAACCTCCTCTTCGAAGGCGTCTTCGCTGACCGCCCTGGCCTTGTGACCGAGCTCTTCGGTCACAAGGGTCGCGGTCTCCTGGTCCAGGGCCTGGTTAATGGTGGCCATCACGCCCATACCCATCAGGGTCTTGATGACGTCTGCGGCCTTGACGGCCATGCGCTGGGCAAGGTCACCCACGGTAATCGTTTCAGGAATCTCTACTTCTCTGACCATTGGTTTGGTCGGCCTCTCGAAGCCGTGACGCTTTTCTTTGGGTTTCTTTTTCATACGCAGCGACTTGCGCGGCGCAGACACTTCCTCGTCCTCGGACAGGACGACCGGCTCTTCCACCGGACGACTGCGAGGGCCTCGGTGACCAGCCTGCTTCTTCTTCGGCTTGCCTTCCTCGAGTTCTTCACCGCGCTCACGGCCTTTCTCTTTCTTCTTCTTGGGCTTGCGATCCTTGCCCTCTTTCTCGGGCGGCGGAATTGGCACTTCTTCCGGCCGGGGCTCGGGTTCAACGGCAGGCCCTGCCGCTTCCACGGGCTCTTCGGCTTTGGGTTCCTCGGCCTTCTGAGCTTCCTCCTTCGCGGCAACCTCTGCCTCTGCCGACTTCTCGGCCTCCGGCTTCGGCGCTTCGGCTTCCGCAGCCACCTTCGGTGCTTCCTCTGCAGGTGCCGGTGTTTCAACCGGCTGCTGTTCTCCGACTTTCTCTTCCGGCCTGGGCGCTTCCGGTTCAGGCTGCAATTCTGCGCGCTTGATGTACGTGCGACGCTTGCGAACCTCGACATTCACTGTCTTGGCCTTGCCCGCCTTCAGGGTTGTTGTGGTCTTGCGCTTCAGGGTGATCTTGCGGGGCTCTGCCCCCGCCTCACCGTGCGTCTTTCTCAGATAGGCCAACAACTGCTGCTTCTCATCGCTGGTTACAGCATCGTTCTCGGAACGGGCATCAAGGCCTGCCTCGACAATCTGCTTCAGCAAACGATCCACGGGAGCGCCTACATCTGCGGCCAGTTGTTTTACCGTTACTTCAGCCATACTGGTCCTCCTCCCGAATTAAGCCTGGTCTTCAAACCAGGGGGCACGCGCCGTCATAATCAGCTGACCGGCACGCTCTTCATCCATACCTTCGATATCGAGCAGGTCATCTACTGACTGCTCAGCGAGATCTTCCATGGTGCGAACACCGATTCCGGCGAGTTTGAATGCCAGCGCCCGATCCATGCCTTCCATATTGAGCAGATCCTCGGCCGGCTCGGCACCCTCGAGCGCCTCTTCACTTGCCAGCGCCTGGTTCAGCAGCACGTCCTTGGCGCGGCGGCGCAGCTCGGTTACCGTCTCTTCATCAAAACCTTCAATCGACAGCATTTCCTCCATCGGGACGTAGGCAACCTCTTCCAGGGAAGTGAAGCCTTCCTCGATCAGTACGCTGGCAAGTTCCTCATCAACATCGAGGTTGGAGGTAAAATGATCCAGCAGGCGGTTATATTCCTGCTCGTGACGCTCACCGGCTTCTTCCTCGGTCATCACGTTAAGGGTCCAGCCGGTCAGCTCGGTCGCCAGGCGCACGTTCTGGCCGTTACGACCAATGGCCTGGGCCAGGTTGTCCTCGGCTACCGCCACATCCATGGTGTGCCGATCCTCGTCGATGACGATCGAGGCCACTTCAGCAGGTGCCATGGCATTGATCACCAACTGTGCGGGGTTGTCGTCCCACAGCACGATGTCCACACGCTCGCCGCCAAGCTCGTTGGAGACGGCCTGGACACGGGAACCGCGCATACCGACACAGGCCCCGACCGGATCGATCCGCCGGTCATTGGTCTTGACCGCGATCTTGGCGCGGGAACCCGGATCCCGGGCGGCGCCGCGGATTTCGATCAGGTCCTCGGCAATTTCCGGCACTTCGATGCGGAACAGCTCGATCAGCATCTGCGGCGCGGTCCGGCTCAGGATCAGCTGTGGCCCGCGGTGGTCGGTGCGGATTTCCAGCAGCAGTGAACGAACCCTGTCACCCATGCGGAAGGTTTCCCGGGGAATCAGGTTTTCCCGCGGCAACAGCGCCTCGGCGTTGCCGCCCAGATCCACGATAACATTGTCACGGGTCACCTTCTTGACGGTGCCGGACACCAGCTCACCCACGCGATCACGGTAGCTGTCCACGATCTTGGAGCGCTCGGCCTCGCGGACCTTCTGGAAGATGATCTGCTTGGCGGCCTGGGCGCCGATACGGCCGAAGGAAACGGACTCGACCTTCTCCTCGTAGATATCGCCTGGTTTGAGGTTCGGATCGATTTCTTCCGCTTCCTGAAGCGTCAGCTCGGTCCCGAGGGCAGGCACCTGGTCATTATCGACCACCAGCCAACGGCGGAAGGTCTCGTATTCACCGGTGCGGCGATCAATGGCAACCCGGATATCCGCTTCTTCATCCTCGTAGCGTTTTTTGGCAGCGGTGGCGAGCGCAAGCTCGATCGCCTCGAAAATCACATCCTTCTCGACACCCTTCTCGTTCGAGACGGATTCGACCACCAGCAAGATCTCTTTACTCATTGGATTGCTCTGCCCTCAAAATAAACTGTGCGTCCACTGACTTTTCAATTCGACTCATTCAAAAACCGGGACGATGTGCGCCTTTTCGATGCTGTCGAACGGCAACAGGTATTCGTGATCCTCAACCAGGACCACCACATCGTCTCCTTCAACCCCCTTGATCAGCCCCTGAAATTTGCGGCGCCCCTCGAAGGCCATGCGCAAACGAATCCGGACCTGGTGGCCGACAAAGGCTTCGTATTGTTCAAGGCGAAACAGCGGGCGATCCATTCCCGGGGAGGAGACCTCCAGGGTGTATTCGGTCTGGATGGGGTCTTCAACATCCATCACGCCGCTGATCTGACGACTGACTTTCTCACAGTCGTCGATGGCGATGCCGTTCTCGGCATCATCGATAAAGACGCGCAACAGGGAATGATGGCCCCGGGATCGAAATTCAATCCCCCAGAACTCGTACCCCAGCCCCTCGACAATCGGCCGAAGGAGGTCTTCCAGTTGTCCAAGCTTGGCTGACAAAGTTATGTCTTCTCCGTTTCAGGAATTTTTACCGGCCCCAAAAACAAAAAAAGGGCTGTTGATCAGCCCTTTTTATGCACCAGGGCCCGATGCGCCAGGCCCCTTAATCAAAAAGCCCCTGAAATCGGGGCCTTTTGTTGCAAGAACTCACAGAAAGCCGCGCTCACTACGAGCATGACCTCCTGCTGACAGACACCTGGCCTGCCAGGAAACCGGGGAACAGCCCACCGGCTCCGATATCCGCCGGAGTATAGAGACGCCGGCCGGACTGGTCAAGGACTGACCAAAAAAACGGCCTGGAAAATCCAGGCCGTTTTTTATGAATGGTGCCCGGGGCCGGACTCGAACCGGCACGGCTTGCGCCACTACCCCCTCAAGATAGCGTGTCTACCAGTTTCACCACCCGGGCAACACCTCTTACTCGAGCGCGGGAAGGTCGGAACCCTTCCCACTCCCGGCTTCGCTGGTTCCCGCGGAGTCTGCAGCGGGCTCGGCCGGAGCCGGCCCGGCGGATTCCTCAACGACCGGAATACCCGCCTCGCCTGCCACTTCGGCACGCTGCTTGGCGAACACCGCCAGCGAAAAACTTGTTACAAAGAACACGATCGCCAGGATCGTGGTCACACGGGTCAGGAAGCTACCGCTACCCTGACTACCGAATACGGTCTGGGACGCACCGCCACCAAATGCGGCACCGGCGTCAGCGCCCTTGCCCTGCTGGATCAGGACCAGACCCACCAGCGCGACGGCGATGACGACGTGCACAACGACTACCAGTGTTTCCATCCAATCCATAACGAATCCCGCGAACCCTTAACCTTTGGTACCCGCCGGCATCGACCGGCAAATACTCATAAAATCTTCTGCAATCAGTGATGCACCGCCAACAAGCCCACCATCAATATCCGGCTCGGCAAACAAAGCGGCCGCATTATCCGCTTTTACACTGCCACCGTAAAGCAGAGAAATATCCTCTGCCGGGGCTCCCATATCCGCCAGCAACTTGCGAATTGCCGCGTGCATGCTCTGGGCGTCTTCGGCGGAGGCGGTTTTACCGGTACCGATGGCCCAAACCGGCTCATAGGCAACGACAATATCCGACCACTGACCTGCGTCAACCCGGACAAGGCCCTGCCTGATCTGGGCAGCCACAACCGCTTCGGCCCGGCCTGACTCCCGCTGCTCGAGGGTTTCACCGACACAGACCACGGCGGTAAGCCCGCTGGCCAGTATCCGCTCCACCTTGGCGGCGACCACGTCGTCGGACTCACCAAAGTACTCGCGGCGCTCGGAGTGACCAACCAGGGCAAAGCTACAACCCACATCCTTTGCCATGTCAGCGGCTGTCTCTCCGGTGTAGGCGCCGGAACTCCACTCACTTACATTCTGGACGCCCACGCCGAGCACATCACCCGACTGCTCACGCACATCCCGGACATACAGAGCCGGAGGAATAATAACAACCTCCACGCCATTATCAAGGGTGGCTGCCTCTGCCCGCACATAACCGACAAGCTGCTTTGCCAGGTCCGCAGACCCGTTCATTTTCCAGTTTCCGGCTACGATCTTGCGACGCATAACTCTTCCCGAACGTAAGGGAGGGCGAACTATACAGCAGTCCCTGCCCTCACACAACCGCTTGAAAACGCAAAATTACCTGCTTGATTGTTCGACCACCCCGGCGAGCTCCTCGACGACCCGGACGATGTCCGCCTCGAACCGGCCCTCCACCATGACCCGGATCAACGGCTCCGTGCCGGAGGCCCGCAGCAGCACCCGGCCGGCCTCGCCCAGCTCCCTCTCGGCCCGGCTCAAGGCATCAACAATGTCAGCACGGGACAGCGGATCAAACCGCTTGCCAACCCGTACGTTGATCATTTTCTGAGGCAATTTGGTCATGCCCTGACGCAGCCCGGCCAGGGTCTTGCCGGATTTGCGGATAGCCAGCAGTACCTGCAGGGCCGAGACAATGCCATCACCGGTAGTGGTGCAGTCCCGGATCACCATGTGACCGGAACCCTCGCCGCCAAGCACCCAATTATTGGCCACCAGCCGCTCCATCACGTAGCGGTCGCCCACCTTGGCGCGCTCGAAGTCGATACCGGCGTCTTTCAGCGCCAGCTCAACGCCGAGATTGGTCATCAGGGTGCCGACCACCCCGCCGTTCAGTCGACCCTCGGCATGGCGCCAGGAGGCAATGATATACAGCAACTCATCGCCATCCACTTCCGAACCATCGCGGTCCACCATAAGCACCCGGTCGCCGTCGCCGTCGAAGGCGACGCCCATATCGGCACCCTTCTCCACCACCGCTGCCTTGAGCGCATCCAGGTGGGTGGAGCCAACATCCAGGTTGATGTTCAGGCCGTCGGGGTCGGCGCCAATCACCGACACTTTCGCACCCAGCTCCCGGAACACCTTGGGGGCCACGTGGTAGGTGGCACCATGGGCGCAGTCCAGCACGATATGCAACCCCTCCATGGTGAACTCGTTGGGCACCGTGCTCTTGCAGAACTCCACGTACCGGCCGGGCGCGTCATCCACCCGAGACGCCTTGCCAAGCTCGGACGGTTCACAGACTTCCAACGGGCAGTTTAGCCAGCGCTCGATCTCCGCTTCAAGGGCATCGTCGAGCTTGGTGCCCGCCGAGGAGAAGAACTTGATGCCGTTGTCGTGGTGGGGATTGTGGGACGCACTGATCACGATACCGGCGGATGCCCGGAAAGTGCGGGTAAGGTAGGCAATGGCTGGCGTCGGCATCGGGCCCAGCAGCTTCACGTCAACACCGGCGGCAGACAACCCTGCCTCAAGCGCAGATTCAAACATGTAACCGGACAACCGGGTGTCCTTGCCGATCAGTACACTGTTGCGCTGACCATCTTTCTTGAACGCCTGGCCGGCGGCCCAACCCAGGCGCAGCATGAATTCCGGGGTAACAGGGAACTCACCGACCCGGCCACGAATGCCGTCGGTACCAAAATATTTGCGATCGGACATCAACCCGCCTCCTTCATGGCCGCCACTAGCCTGACGGCATCCACTGTTTCCCTGACATCGTGGACACGCACGATGCTGGCACCTTTCATGGCGGCTATTGTCGCGGCCGCGATGCTTGCAGGCAACCTTTCATCCACTTCACGGCCGGTAATCCTGCCCAACATGGATTTGCGGGAGATACCAATCAGCAGGGGGTGCCCCAGGATGTGGAGCTGCTCCATGGAGGCGAGCAGTTGCAGGTTGTGCTCCAGGCTCTTGCCGAAACCGAAGCCCGGGTCGAGGATGATGTTTTCGGGGAGCACTCCGGCCTGCTCCGCCACCCGCATCCGCTCGGTCAGGAACGAACTGACCTCGCGGCGGACGTTGCGGTACTCCGGCCGGTCCTGCATAGTGCCCGGCTCGCCCTGGATGTGCATGATACATACCGGAATACCGGCTGCGGCCGCAGCCTCCGGGGCACCACTACGCTGAAGTGCACGGACGTCGTTGATCAGTCCGGCACCCAGCCGCGCAGTCTCGGCCATCACTTCCGGCGAACTGGTATCCACGGAGATCACCGTATCCAGCTCTCCGGCGATCGCCTCCACCACCGGGCAGACCCGGTCCAGCTCTTCCTGCAAAGGCACCGGTACCGCGCCAGGCCGGGTGGACTCACCACCAACATCAATGAAAGTCGCGCCATCGGCGACCATTTGCCGGGCCCGCACCAGGGCCGCATCACGGGAGTTGAATTTTCCGCCATCGGAGAAGGAATCCGGGGTAATGTTGAGAATCCCCATGACATGACAATGGGACATGCCCAACACCCGTCCGGCAAAGTTCATTTCCATAGCAAACCTTTTCTGAAAAACATTCCGCGGTACCAAAAACAAACGCCGCCCGGAGTCCGGGCGGCGCATTCAATCGACCTGCTTGTCGGTCCGGGAGCGGGGTCAGTGCTCTCCGGCCGGCCGACCCACACCAGGCTGACGACCATCATCGGAAGCCTTCGGCTTCGGTGCCTTTTCCGGCTCGCCGGCCTGCACACCACCGGCCGGACCACTGCCACCCCAACCCTTGGGCGGACGGGGCTCACGACCTTCCATGATGTCGTCGATCTGGTAACGGTCAATGGTTTCGTATTTCATCAATGCTTCCGCCATAAGATCCAGCTTATCCCGGTTGTCGATCAGGATCTGCCGGGCGGTCTCGTAGCAGGTATCGATGATGTTACGAACCTCTTCGTCGATCCGTTGGGCGGTCTCCGGCGAGTACACGGTCTGCGACTGACCGGCTGACCGACCCAGGAACGGCTCTTCGCTATCAGTATCGTACTGCAGCGGACCCAGCTTCTCGGACAGGCCCCAGCGGGTCACCATGTTCCGGGCAAGACTGGTGGCACGTTCGATGTCGTTGGAGGCACCGGTGGTGACACCATCGAACCCGAGGGTCAGCTCTTCCGCGATACGGCCGCCAAACAGACTGCAGATGGAGCTGATCAGGAAGCGCTTGCTGTGACTGTACCTGTCTTCTTCCGGCAGGAACATGGTCACACCCAGGGCACGGCCACGGGGGATGATGCTCACCTTGTACACCGGATCATGTTCGGGCGTGAGACGACCGACAATGGCGTGGCCAGACTCGTGGTAAGCGGTGTTCCGCTTCTCCTTCTCGCTCATGACCATGGACTTGCGTTCAGCGCCCATCATGATCTTGTCCTTGGCGAGCTCGAACTCTTCCATGGACACCAGGCGCTGGTTACGGCGTGCGGCAAACAGGGCCGCCTCATTCACCAGGTTGGCGAGATCCGCACCGGAGAACCCGGGCGTACCACGGGCGATCAGGAGCGGCTCGACACCATCCGCCAGGGGCACCTTCTTCATATGCACCTTGAGGATCTGCTCCCGGCCAATGATGTCCGGCAGGCCGACCACGACCTGGCGGTCGAACCGACCCGGGCGCAGCAGGGCCGGGTCCAGAACATCCGGACGGTTGGTAGCGGCGATCACGATAACCCCTTCGTTACCTTCAAAGCCGTCCATCTCGACCAGCAACTGGTTCAGAGTCTGCTCACGCTCGTCATGGCCACCGCCCATGCCGGCGCCACGATGGCGGCCGACCGCATCGATCTCGTCGATGAAGATGATGCACGGACTCTGCTTCTTGGCCTGCTCGAACATGTCACGAACGCGGGACGCACCCACACCCACAAACATTTCCACGAAGTCGGAACCGGAGATCGAGAAGAACGGCACCTTGGCCTCGCCGGCAATCGCCTTGGCCAGCAAAGTCTTACCGGTACCCGGCTGACCGACCATCAACACACCCTTGGGAATGCTGCCACCAAGACGCTGGAACTTGCTCGGATCAC
>JAXHVJ010000189.1:0-1234 GCA_034189235.1 Pseudomonadota bacterium | reverse complement strand
GGCGCGTGTATCGACTGCAAGTGCGTATCGCAAAATCTATCCGTGAACAGCGATGGGGCAAGGCACGAGCCCTGCAACATCTGTTGTCACGCTCGTGGGCGGCCAAACTATTGGCTGTCAAACGGGTGATATCCAATAAAGGAAGTCGCACGGCAGGGATTGATGGGGTGCGGTGGACCGCACCTGGCCAATACTGGCGGGCGGCGCAACAGCTACGGACAGCCGGCTACCGGGCGCAACCGCTGCGCCGGATCTACATCCCGAAGAAGAACGGCGACCGTCGTCCTCTGGGGATACCCACCCTTCATGACCGGGCCATGCAATCCCTCCACGCCCTGGGGCTGGCCCCTATCGCGGAAACCACGGGAGACAAACACTCCTATGGCTTCAGGGAAAAACGCAGCCTGCACGATGCCTGCAAGCAAGGCTTCATTGTCCTGGCGCAGAAAACCGCGGCATCGTGGGTTCTGGAGGCCGACATCAAAGCCTGCTTTGACCGCATCAGTCATGACTGGTTGTTGGCGCATATCCCGCTGCCCAGGCGGGTGTTACAGCAGTGGCTTAAATCGGGGTACATGGACAAGGAGGCCCGTTTCGAAACGGACGACGGCACCCCGCAAGGCGGCATTATCTCACCGATGCTCTGCAACATGGCCCTGGACGGTCTGGAAAAAGAAGTCGTTCCTGCGTCCCGTAGTCGGGGACGCAGCAAGCTGCATGTCATTCGATACGCAGACGACTTTATCATCACAGGGACCAGCCCTGCCATTCTGGAGCGCGAGGTGCGACCCAAGGTCGAGCGCTTCCTGGCGGAGCGTGGGTTGCAGTTGTCAGAAGAGAAAACGCGTTTAAGCCATATCGACCAGGGCTTTAGCTTCCTGGGATTTCACTTCAGGAAGTACCGGGAGACCCTGCTGATCCAGCCCGAGGATGGCAAGACCAGAGAGGTACTGGAGAAAGTGCGGGGAGTGCTGGCCCGATACCGGGGCATCCCCTTCCACGCTCTGCTGGCAAAACTCAATGCCGTGATCCGGGGCTGGGCCTATGCGTACCGACACGTGGTAGCGAAAGAACGCCTGAGTTACGTCGATAACAGGATCTACCCGCTGGTAAAGAAGTGGTTACAAAGGGAACACCGATCCAAGACGTGGGCATGGATCCGCAAACGCTACCGGGGGCGCTTTAAAGGTCGCATCGAGTATGGGTGCTACTACCCGACCACGTCGGGCATGAA
>JAXHVJ010000188.1:0-1239 GCA_034189235.1 Pseudomonadota bacterium | reverse complement strand
CGATGCCTTCAAACGCCAGAACCGCACCGCCCTGGCCAATCACTCCTGGCGTTAGCCAAACCAGTAAAATCCGTGGACAAAAATCCGTGCAAAAATCCGTGGACAGGCACAACAAAAGCCGCTTCCGGTCCATGGACCAACTGAAGGCAAAGGTGCAGATTGCGCTGAGCAACGGCGGCGTGCTGCCGGTCAGTGACATAGAACAGCCATTGACACCGGCCGTGGACGAACCGGCGCATACCGGCAAGAATCCCCGCTGGCTCACGATTACGAGTTAACAAATTATGACGGACGACTACCAGGACACCGCCTATCGCTCGGACGCTATCCCGACCCTGCCGCCGGGAGGCCATCCGGACATGGATAAGGCATTCCAGCGCCTGCCCTGGGGCCACTACCAGAACCCGGTAATGCCCAACACGATGGAGACGCAGTTGGCCTACGCCCGCCTGTTCGAGGATGAAAGTGATGCGGAGGATGGGCATCCTTGGGGAGAATCGGTGTTTGCGGTCAGCAAGGGGTTTTTGAGTGGGCTGCAGGGCTTTTTGTACATCCTATATATGTGCGCAGCTGTTGTCTTTTTTATATCTTTCCTCCCATTAGGTGTTTTAGTTCTTAAAGTAATGTTTACAGAACCAAATGTTAACGGGTTGTTATGGATATATGACACAGTTAAGTTCATCTATGTTCCTATATCCATCTGCTACTTCGGCGGCAAATACGGCCGCCTCTTATTAGCCCACCTCACCGACAAGCGCCAACGAGCCAACCCCACGGGCCTGTACCGTCGGGAGGGGATAGTTCGGATCAAGGAAGGCAAGGAGGTTTTCGAGGCTCCCTTCATCGAATTCGATGCCTATCTGGTTCACACACCCTCAGGCCGTGGCGGCCGGTACTTCAACCTGGTACTGCAACACCGCTACAGTAAACACCAGTTGTGGATGAAGGGTTTGCTCACCGATGCCATGGATCAAAAGGAAGTGTACGCATACTGGGACATGCTCCAGCAGTACATGGACGTTACCCACCCCCTGCCAGACGTCCCCATCTTTGAGCCTTTCCGGCCCCGTGATCCGGTTACTGCACAACGGGACGAACGCACCGGGCGTGATCCGTTTAAGTGGCGGAAAATGTCACCGGAGGACTGGCGAAAGAACCACGAACAAACCTACCGGGACCGCTTGCGGAGTACAAATTTTCACCATCCCTGCATCCTCGACACCCACATCCAGGGCCGGG
>JAXHVJ010000187.1:0-1247 GCA_034189235.1 Pseudomonadota bacterium | reverse complement strand
TCTAACAAGGCGCATCAATTCGCGGCCTGCGGCCGCCGGACGCCCTTTTCGTTGCGGCTGCGCCTCCACTACAAGGGCGCCGTTGTGCGCTGGCGTTAATGGCCAGGCCCTTGTAAGTTTTTGGCTGGTACTGTGCAAAGGCCTTGGCATCAGGGTTGGCTGCAAAGCCCGCTCACTCTGGTGATGGCCAAGGCCGGAAAGTTTGCGGTCTGGTTAGGTTGCCAAAACGGTCGGCGGAGTTGGTATTACTGGCGTGCCCCAGTCGTGGGGCTGTCCGTCTCAAACGGTAATTGGGCCGACGGCTTTTGCGTTCTGGTTCCTTTCGCCATCCGTCGAGTTGGTGCAAGCTGTCCGGGAGAGGGCATGCGGCCTTGGGTGTCAGGCGCAACCACGGTGGTGAACGGCCATTAACAAGGCGGTCAACCGGACGCCAAAAGCGTGGCGCTTTTGGTTCCCTACGCTATCGCTCCGGCGCCGGTTACCTCAGCGTTATGCAATCAAGGAGGACAAGTTACGTGATCACTGACCGAGAAACTGAACTGGCTGAGCGACTAATCAAGCTACATGACGGAAGGAGCTATCGGGAACTCCAAGAAATGTCGGCGCCGCCTAAAGACCCGAATGACGATGGGAAGATCACTGAAGACATGTATCTGGATATGTGTCGGGATATAGAGAACGAAATGGGTGCGTTGGAAAGCATCGAGTCTATAGATTGCCTACCGAGAAATGAGTCCAAGTTGACGTTGTGGAAGGCGAAATACAGCAAAAGTGATATCAAAGTGTTTTGGGCGATTGGATTCGACTCGGAGACACTGAAAGTTCAAGACGTTTTGGTCCAATGGTAAATGCATAACAAGGCCAGTCACGGCGACGTCTACTACATTGCGGCTTCGCCTTCATTCCGTAGCCGCGCATGCTGGCTGGCGTTAAATGCCTGGCTCCGGCGTTCTTTGGTTTGGTGTTTGGGCGCGGCTTGGCAGTAATTTTCGGGCAGAACACAGCCCTCGGTTTGGCAGCGGTTTTCGCAGCTAATCTGGTGTTCGGGTCGCGGGGTAATCCGGCGTAAACGTCGGACAACTCCCTCTCATTCAGTGCTCTGGTTCCTAGCGCCATGGGTCGCGCTGGTGCAAGGTATCGGGAGTTGGCATTCAGCATTGGGTGCCGTAATAAATTGCCGGGTTAACCGGCATCTAACAAGGCGCATCAATTCGCGGCCGGTGGCCGCCGGACGCCCTTTTCATTGC
>JAXHVJ010000186.1:0-1252 GCA_034189235.1 Pseudomonadota bacterium | reverse complement strand
TCCGGATCCCAGCGAATCCAGGCATCCGCCGGCATACCGGGTTTCAGAGCGTCGGCCGAATTATCCAGCACCAGGGTAACGCCATAGACCATCCGAACTCTCTCGTCGGGCATGTGGACATCACGGGGGGTGAACTGGGCGAAATCGTCAATCCTGCCGACTTTGGCGGAAAAGTCCCCGGACAAACCGTCCACGCGGATTCTGGCCGGGTCCCCGAGACTGATCCGGGTGACGGTATCGCCGGGGACATAGACCTTGAGTTCGAGCTGCCGCAGGTTGACCATCGTGGCCAGCGGCTGGCCGGCATCGACAACCTCTCCCGTCTCCACCGCCCGGATCAGTATGGTTCCGGAGAGCGGCGCGGCAACCTCCGCTTTGTCCAGTTGCGATTCAGCCAGCGCCACCTGCGCTGCCCTTGCAGCCACCTGTTCTTCGGCGGCCTCCTTCTGCCGCTGGAGAGACTGGAGCCGGCCCCGGGCCTCACTGACGGCATTTTCCGCCTGATCCAGATCACTGGAGCTGGCCAGATTGCGGGACCGCAAGTCCCGAATCCGCTGCCGTTGTTTCTCGGCAGTCTTGAGATGATGACGCCAGGTGGTGATTTGGCTGTCGAAGCCGTCACGGACTTCCCGCGCGGCGGCCAGCTCGGCCTGTGCCGAGCGCAGGCGGTCTTTGGCATCGGCGGGGTCGATCACGGCGACCGGGTCGCCAGCCGAAACCTTGCTGCCTTCCACGAGATGGTGCTCGATGACCCGACCGGCCACTTCGGCCGCGATCCGCACTTCCCGCCCCTCGATATGGCCATTGCCATAGACGATTCCCTGGGGTAAGGGCTCTTCCCCGAACAGAACAAAAACCCCATAAGAACCGCCGGCGAGCATTAACACCGCTATCAGAGACCAGAGCCAGGATTGGGGCTTCACCAAACACTCCTTATGACATTGCTGTTCAGGTTGGAGGCTGACAAATCACAACCCTCAGAGATCGTCCATGCGGCCAACCTGACGGGCCATGAAGACTTCCTCAGCCAGCCGGTGTTCCCCATTGCCATTGGGTTACTTCCGGCATATCAACACCGTACTCGGTGATGTAATGCTGGTGCTCAATGAGCCGGTCCCTCAGCCACTGTTTAAGATAGGCTGCCCGAGCCCCCAATTGCGGAACCCGGTCGATAACGTCTGCTGCCAGATGGAAACGGTCCATGTCGTTGCGCACCACCATGTCGAAAGGCGTGGTGGTGGTGCCTTCCTCC
>JAXHVJ010000185.1:0-1261 GCA_034189235.1 Pseudomonadota bacterium | reverse complement strand
CCCATCTTCCCACTTGCCGGTAACCCGGGTGTTGTCCGCCGCCGACCCTCGGGCGTCTACGCGACTCAGCAGTCGGCCTGGAAGCACGTCGCCTTCTTCCCACCCGGCGTCGGGGTCATAGCGAGCCGAGTTTTCTTCGCGGATCAGGGCCGCAGGTTCCGGGCCGGTCTCTATATCCGACACGGTGAGGGATTTCCTGCCAACTTTCTTGGGGTCGAACATGAATTTTGGGGTCATGGAGTCGCGATCGACGTTCCAGGAGAACGGGTTTTTCCCTTCGTCGAAAAGGCGGTATCCGAGTACAAAGCCGTCGTCTGCCATGTCGACCGGGTTGCTCCGGGCCGCACGCCACTGCATCAGATCCAGAAAAACGCCCTTTTCCTTGAGTTTCGCCAGAGCTTCGGGGGATTTAACTTTGTCCCAGCTCGCGGATGTGTCGGTACGGGAGTCGGGAAGATACTTGCGCACGTCACTGCGGCCCAAGCCGCCTTCGCCCAGATACGGGTGAGAGCGGACCGCTTCTGATGCAGGTTCCCCCGGCATGTCCCGCATGCCGTTGTGGCAACTGAGCCAGCACCCCTGCTCGGCAAAACGTTGCACATCGCCATCGTCGATCATGATCGCAAGTCGGTCTTCGTAGAGGGGCGGCTCCTGTCCCTGACGCACGCGCTTTGCCGATCGTGGGCCGCCGTAGAATGCCCATGCCTGGCCGTCGTAGCGCATGTAGTTGTGCATCACGCCGGGCCGTTCCGCCTGGGTCTTCCAGCGGAACCGGAGGTACAGATTTTCCTCGTCGTGAGCAGCCTGGACAGCCAGTTGTAGTGAGCCTTTCTTGCCATCGATCGGATTGGGTTCCAGGCCGCCACCCGAGACAATATTGTTACCCATGCGTCGTTCCGAGTCACGGTGGCAGCGCTTGCAGGCGGTGCCGCGTCCCACCATACGGGCACCGCGGTGCTCCGGGCTGTGTAACCACTGGAAGCTCGATTGCCCGGGATAGAACAGGGTAACTTCTTCAACGGGAACCGATGTCCAGTCAACTGGTGTTATGGCGTCGCCCAGAGCGGAAGCTGCAGAAAAGCTTGCGGTAAAGGCAACCACGGCGAGGTATCTCAGTGAAGTCTGCAACATGGTGCATCCTCGGCAGGATAGGTGGGTTCCGACGGCGGGACTTTTAATCTGCCCTGGAAACGCTCGTCCATACCCACAACATAGACTACGATGCCTGTGTGGGAAACCGGGACTCGGAAACCGAAACCCG
>JAXHVJ010000184.1:0-1314 GCA_034189235.1 Pseudomonadota bacterium | reverse complement strand
TTCATGCCCCCGCAGTGCGGCTATGTCAGCCGCGGCTTCCAGCGCCGCCAGGCTGAGCCGGGAGCCATCCAGAAGCACAAGCACACGGCCGGAACCGGATTCGGCAGGAACGGATTCTGGCTGTTCAGTCATCGTTTTCCTTGCCTCCGTTGTCATCGCCGTTGTCCTTGTCTTCGTCCTGTTTCTTGCCCACTTCAGCGAAGGCAGCCAAACGATCCTGCACCTTCCGATTGAAGCTGCCCTCAGGGTAGTCACCATTTTCATCGGCAACACCGGCTTCCATGTCGGTCAGCAACTCGATCGCTTCGTTAATATCCGAGATCGGATAGATGGTGAACCGGCCCTCGCCCATGGCGTCCCGGACATCTTTTCTGAGCATCAGGTGCTCCACGTTGCTTTCCGGCAACAATACGCCCTGGTTATCCAGGTTGCCGGAATTTCGGCAGACATTAAAAAAGCCCTCTATTTTCTCGTTGACCCCGCCTACGGCCTGGACCTCACCGTGCTGATTCATGGACCCGGTCACCGCAAAGCTCTGCTTCAGTGGCACCCCGGCAATGGCGGAAAGCAGGACACAGGTTTCGGCCACCGAAGCCGAATCTCCTTCCACACCACCATAGGATTGTTCAAAGGCCAGGCTGGCCGAAAGCGACAACTCTCTCTCCGCGGCATAGCGGCTGGCCAGGAACCTGGACAGGATCATCACTGCCTTGCTATGGATGGGGCCACCCAGTTTGGCCTCCCGCTCGATATCCACCACCTGGCCCTTGCCCGGGCGGGCGGTCGCAGTAATACGGGCCGGCTGGCCAAACATGGAGGCGCCCAGCCGCAGTACGGAAAGACCATTCACCTGTCCCACTTCCTCACCTTCGGTGGCGATCTTGACAATGCCCCGGGTGATCTGTTCCATACTGCGCTCACGCACCCGGCTGGCCCGGTATTCGCGTTCATCAATTGCCTGCTGGATGTAGTCATCGGTGATGAGCTCGGCGCCATCCTGCCCGGCCCAGTGGTCGGCCTCACTGAGCAGGTCCTTCAGGACCCGGTCATGGGCCGTGAGCTTGCGCTGGTCACTGGCCAGACGGCTGGCGTGCTCAATCAGACGAGCCACGCCTTCCCGGGTCAACGGTCGAGCTTTAACCCCTCTGGCCATGGAGGCAATCATTCTGGCGTAAAGCACGTAACCGTCATCATCCCGATCAAGGTCGTCCTCAAAATCCGCTTCCACCTTGAACAGGTCCAGAAAGTCCGGATCGTAGTGGGACAGGAGGTAATACAGCATCCGGTCACCAAGGATCACCACCTTGACCGACA
>JAXHVJ010000183.1:0-1339 GCA_034189235.1 Pseudomonadota bacterium | reverse complement strand
GGGCACTCCCCCTTCACGATGAACGAAAACCCGTTCTCCATGTCCTCGGCGCCGGCGGCCGGACCGGAAGTCTCCTTCATGATCAAAGAGCTTGGCGACTTCACACGAACCATTGGCGAGATAAAACCTCAAACCATCGCCTATCTGGACGGCCCCTATGGCAACCTTACGGTCGATGGTCGCGAGGAACCCGGGGTCGCACTTATCGCCGGTGGTGTGGGCCTTGCGCCGCTGCTGGGCATACTCAGGCAAATGCGCCTGACCGGCGATTCGCGCAAGGTGAAGCTGATCTACGGGAATCGGATCATCGAGCAGATTGCCTATCATGAGGAGTTGGGTGAGGAGGATGTGGTCTATGTGCTGTCAGAACCGCCGGAAGGCTGGCAGGGAGAGACAGGCTTCATCGATGCCGCGCTGATGGATCGCGTCTTTTCAGAGAAGGAGTTCAGCGAATGGGTCTTTGTGATATGCGGCCCGGCGATCATGATGGATATCGTTGAAGATCACCTGATCAACAGGGGTACGCCCCCTCACCGTATCCTGGCGGAGCGGTTCAGCTATGACTAATCCAACCAGGCGTATGAGCCAGCGGCGACGGCTTTCTTTGATCATCTGGGGGCTGAACATCACCCTATGCCTGGTCCTTCTTGTTTTTGTGTTGCGCTGATTTCTGGGTGGGCAATTACTCCGGGCTCTTATTTTCCGGATGACAGACGAACCCCATACGCTTGGCAGCTTTGTGCCCTCGCTTTACTCACCACCCTGAGCCTGATGGGGTGCGCCTCAAGGCGCCGGCGGACCGAACGACGCCCAAGGGCTGCCTGCTGCTGCAGCAAGGGCGCAGTTTGAATGCGCGGACCGCAACGACAATGTAATGGTTCACAAAACTGACAAGTAACGGATGGGACGATGGAGGCAATGGTTTCCTTCCTGTCATACTGGGCAGGTCAGACCACCTGAACAATGGGATTTATGTCAATGAAAATGAAATCACTGCTCGTTTTTTTATCTCTGAGTGTCACCTCATTGGGTGCCGTTGCGGATGACACAGCCGACGCCGCGCTGGGTGGCGGTCTTGGCGGAGCGATTGGGGCTGCTATCGGCAACGAGGTAGGTGGCAGAGATGGTGCTATTCTCGGCGGTGCCGTCGGTGCGGCAACGGGAACAGCCATTACCACCAGAGATCATAGAGAATACTATCGCGACCATGATCGCCGTCGTCATGAATATGACGATCGCCGGTCTTACCGTAAGTCTGGTGGCCATTTCTGCCCACCGGGCCAGGCGAAAAAGGGCAACTGCTGAGGCGCGACAAGCCCGCCATTTGACCTGTGCGCTT
>JAXHVJ010000182.1:0-1473 GCA_034189235.1 Pseudomonadota bacterium | reverse complement strand
ACCGTTCATCTCGACATGGATGGCAGACAAGCCAAAGATCCCGAACCACACCAGGGTAAAGGCGGAGGGGGCGAACAGGACACCGGCGACAAACTCCCGGATGGTCCGCCCCCGGGAGATGCGGGCAATAAAGATGCCGACATAGGGCGCCCAGGAGATGGTCCAGGCCCAGTAGAACAGGGTCCACTGTCGCTGCCAGTCGGTCTCCTTGAAGGTTTCGGTCCAGAATGCCAGCCAGGGCAAGGCATCGAAGTAATCGCCCACACTCTGGACCATGCCTTCGGCAATGAAGACAGTCGGTCCAACGGACAGTACAAACATGAGTAAAGCCATGGCCAGCAGGATGTTGAGCTGGGACAGCCGGCGCACCCCCTTGTCCAGACCCAGCGCCACCGAGGTGGCGGCAATACTGGCAATCACTGCAATCAGGATGACCTGCACAACGCCAGTGGATGGCACGCCAAACAGGTAATTCAGCCCGCTATTGAGCTGCAACGTTCCCAGTCCCAGCGAGGTGGCGACGCCAAACAGGGTGCCAAGCACGGCAATCACATCCACCGCCCAGCCCCAGGGTCCGAAGGCCCGCTCTCCGAGAATCGGGTAGAACAGACTACTGATGCGCATGGGCAGGTTGTGGCGGTAGGCAAAGTAAGCGATCGCCAGGCCCGGCATGGCAAAGATGGTCCAGGTATGCAGCCCGAAGTGATACAGCGACACGGTCATGGCATCACTGGCTGCCCGCCCGGAGCCGGGCTGCACCCCCTCGAACGGCGGATTGGCGAAATGGGAAACCGGTTCCGCCACACCCCAGAACATCAGGATGGTGCCGATACCGGCCGCGAACAGCATGGTGAACCAGGTCAGGTTGGAATAATCCGGCCGGCTGTCATCGCCACCCAGGCGGATGGTGCCATAGCGGCTCGCCGCCAGGGCCAACAGGAAAATCAGCAAGGAGGTAACCGTAAGGATATAGAACCAGCCAAGATTGCGGGCCACCCAGCCGGTCAGCAGGCCGAAATACTCGGCCACGGCCTGATCAAAGGGCACCGCCAGGGCAACAAACAGCGTTGCCACCCCGGCAGAAGTGAAAAATACTCCCGGTATTGTCTGCAGACCCAATCGACGTTGCAGCCGTTCCAGCACGCAAGCCTCCGCACCCAGAAAATCGAAAGAGATGCCTCTCAGCCTAGCACATCTGTCAAATCGATTGGGGAACCGGGATCAATTTACCTCAATTACTGTTGCTGTTCAGTTGCCGCTGATGCTGCAGCATCTGCTCCATCATCAACTGCATCTGGTCCATGCGTTCCTCCATGAACTGCAAGCGCTGATCGGGTGACATGCCGGCAGCATTGCCCTGGCCAGGCTGATTGTTCATCATGCCCTGCCCCTGATTACCACCCATCATGGCGCCGGAACCTCCCATCATTCCCGGGCCCATCATGCCTCGGTGCATCAAATCCATCTGGTCTT
>JAXHVJ010000181.1:0-1478 GCA_034189235.1 Pseudomonadota bacterium | reverse complement strand
CCCGGGGCAGAGAGTTCCATGCTCAAGGTGCGCGGTACCGAGATCCGCCAGGCCATCAATGATCTGGCTCGCCGGGCCATTGGACCCTACGCCATCCCGTTCGTGGAAGAAGAACTGGACCTGGATTACGACGGTGACTTCCTCTCCGACGAGAACGCCGCTCCGCTGGCCGCCCAGTACTTCAATAACCGCAAACTGTCGATTTTCGGCGGGTCCAACGAGATCCAGAAGAACATCGTGTCGAAAATGATTCTCGGGCTTTAAGGAGGCGACCATGGATTTCCGACTCAACGAAGAGCAGCAGATGCTGCAGGACACCGTGGCCCGCCTGGTGCGCGGTGAATATAGTTTTGAAAAACGACTGGAGTACAGCGAATCAGAGCTGGGCTTCAGCGCGGATTTCTGGAAACAACTGGGTGAACTGGGGCTGACGGCCGTGCCCTTCCCCGAAGAGCTGGGCGGCTTCGGTGGCAGCGGTGTTGAAGTGCAGTGCGTGATGACCGAACTGGGGCGCGGTCTGTGCATCGAGCCCTACCTGCAATCGGTCGTTCTGGGGGGCGGACTGGTCAGCCAGTCCGGCAACGACCAACAGAAGGAGCAGTGGCTGGGCGGCATCGCCAGCGGCGAAACCCGGGCGGCCGTGGCTTTGCAGGAGCCCCAGAGCTTCTACGATCTGAACGATGTGGAGACCCGTGCCGAAAAATCCGGTGACGGCTATGTCCTGAATGGTCGCAAGGCGGTGGCTATCGGCGGGCACTGCGCGGATCTACTGGTGGTTTCAGCCCGCACCTCGGGTAACAGCCGGGATGCCGACGGCATCAGCCTGTTTCTGGTCCCAGCGGATACCGAAGGCCTCGAACGACGCACCTACCCGACCATCGACGGCGCCAGGGGGTGCGACCTGTTCCTGAACAACCTTGCGGTTGGCGCAGACGCACTGCTGGGCGAGGAAGGCCAGGCCACCGGGATTATCGAGTATCAGGCTGGCCGTGCCATCGCTGCCCTTTGCGGCGAGGCCGTGGGCGTGATGGAAGTGGCCTGTGATCTGACCCTGGAGTACCTGAAACAGCGCAAGCAGTTCGGAGTGCCCATTGGCCGGTTCCAGGTCCTGCAGCACCGCATGGTGGACATGATGTCCGAACTGGAACAGGCCCGCTCCATGGCCATCCTGGCTGCCAGCGTGGCTGATGAGCTCCAGAGCGACGAGCGACGCCGGATCCTGGCCGCAGCCAAGAACGTGATCGGCCGCAGTGGCCAGTTCATTTCCGAGCAGGGCATCCAGTCCCACGGTGGCATCGGCATGACCTGGGAATACAACTTTGCCCACTACGCCAAACGCCTGATCATGATCAACCACCAGCTCGGCGATGACGATTTCCACCTGGAACGTTACGCCACCCTGTTACAGGCCAGCTAAACCCCTTCATTAGCGAGCCTGGGGCCTCTCTCCACCAGTCAGAGGCCTTTTCGGGGGTGGC
>JAXHVJ010000180.1:0-1482 GCA_034189235.1 Pseudomonadota bacterium | reverse complement strand
AAGTTGGTACCCGAGGCGGTCATCGTCCCCAGTGGCCTCGTACGCATCACTCAGCTAGAGCACGCAGGCTTCGATTACGTTAAGCTCTAGCGCTGCGATCGGCCGTCATCAACTGCTCAATGCAAACGAAGTCAGGGTCTATTCGCCATGCACGCCCTGCCGACTATCCCTCGAAAACCGTTCCCTGTCTGCTACGGAAGAGATCGTTGTGGAGAGCCTTCGGGACGGTCCCGATTGGCGCTGACCGGTGAGGGATTGACGGCGTGAATGGCCTTCACCATATCGAGGAAGACGTTCTCGACCTCGGTGACCCGGAAGCCCGCCGCCTGGACGTTGGCGACCGTATCCCGGTCCGTCTCCGGCCCAACCTTGCGCACAAGCGGGCTCAGCGCCTTCATCATCAGGTTGAACGGAAAGATATGGCTGCCGGTGTGCTCGAACATGTGCAGCTCGCCGCCGGGTTTCAGCACGCGTCGCAGCGCTTTGAGGCCTTCGATGGGGTCCGGGACGGAGCAGAACGTGCAGGACGTAAACACCTGGTCGAACAAGTCGTCGGCGAAGCTCATCTCGTGAACGTCCATGACCTGGCCGGTCAACTCTCCGTCGTAGGCGGCGATCCGCGGCTGGGCCCGCTCTATCATCTTCGGGCTGATGTCGATGGCCGTGACGTTGCAGCCCGTCCGGAACATGGGGATGTCGAGGCCGGTGCCGAGCGCCAGGAACAGGATTCTGCCTTCGGGGCGCATGCGGGCGAAGAATCGGCGCTTGACCGGAGCCCAGCGCCACTCCGGCCCCTTCGAAGACATCAGATCGAAGTTGCGTGCAGCGCGGTCCCACTTCCTGCGGGTGGCGGTATCCATTTCGTTACACCCCCTATGTTCTGCGCCGGGTCAGGATCGTGTTCATGCCATAGATCAGCACGATCACGACAAGGCCGGTGCCGACTCCCCAGCGCGCTGCGGCGTCCACGGACAGCGGCCACATTCCGCCCCACATCCCGCCGAGCATCCCGCTGATCATCGCGGGCGCGAGCACCTCGAACGCGCCCAGAAGAACCATCAGGCCGAATAGTGCCGAGACCAGCCCGATCACGGCGCCGACGACCATGCCAGCTACCGCGCCGGCGATCATCCCCAGGCTCCCGCCGATCAGCCACGCTGTGGCCATGGCGGCCAGGGTGGCGACGAGCATGTTGGCCAGAAAGTCACCGACGATGAACAGTGGACGCTTCTCCACGCCTGGCTCCATCTTTCTGTACCGGATCTCTATGAGTATAAATAAAGGATAGACGGCCTTTTTACCTACGTCTAACGGAAAAATGGAAAAACGTCAGGATTAGGTCTCGGGACATGCCAGGTGATATCTGGCATTTTTGAGGGGTGAGCGAGAGTGTCCAACAAACGACCATTTTCTTTCTGACGATAAAGGGCTTGAACTGCGCTGGAGATGCAAGGAAGTGAGGGCCGTTGTGTCCGGCCATAT
>JAXHVJ010000018.1:0-42419 GCA_034189235.1 Pseudomonadota bacterium | reverse complement strand
TGATCAGTGCTGACCCGGAACATGACACGCCGCAGAAGCTGAAGAATTACACCGGGTTCTTCGGGGAACACTTCCACGGTTTGACCGGGGACCTGGAAACGACGCGAGCACTGGCCAGGAGTCTGAGTGCGGTGTTTGTCCATCGGGAAGTGGACGGCGAGCTGCTGGTGGATCACAGCGGCCATTTTGCCCTGCTCAACCCTGAGGGCCAGCTGCAGGCGCTGATCCAGCCGCCGCATCGGCCGGAGAGACTGGCGAAGGCTTACGAGCGGATCTATCAGTGGGCCAGGGCCAACCGGGAAAGGACAAGCTCCTGATTGGTTCGTGGTTTTGGCCAAAGTCCAAAAGACATCCGGTCAGAGGTGGCTTAGACTGTTGGGCTGATTAACCGACCGCCGGACTGTTCGCCGATGCCAACGCAGACTTCAACACCACCGAAAGAACTGTTTTCCGTCCTTGCCGCCGGCGCGGTGGTGTTGCTGGTGGTTCACACCCTTGGCCGGTTCATTTATACCCCGCTGTTGCCCTACCTGGTGGACGACGGACAGTTAAGTGCCGCCGATGGTGCTGCCGTGGCCACCTGGAATTACCTCGGCTACCTGATGGGCGCGATGCTGGCGATTCGCTGGCACCGGATTGACCAGATCCGCAGGCTCCTGCCGGTTGCTCTCGCAGTGCATGTGATCACCACCCTGTTGATCACCCAGACCGATAACCTGGCTTTCATTTCCGGCAGTCGCTGGCTGAACGGAGTCGCCAACGGCATGGTGTTTGTTCATGCGCCGGCACTGATTCTCGAGTGGCTGGTATTGCGCAACCGGTCATCCAGAAGTGGTCTGGTCTATATCGGTGTCGGGCTCGGGTTGCTGGTTTCCGGCGGCCTGGTCACCGGTACTGCCCATTGGCTCGAAGGCGCGGAACGCTGGTGGCCGGCGGCGCTGCTGTCGATCCCGCTGGCCTGGTGGGGCGCGGCAAGGCTGGTGCGGCTCGAGGTGCCGTTAGCTGATCTGAACCAACCCGGCAAGTCTGTCACCACCCGGCTGCTGGACCGGGCCAGCATTCCCCTGTTCCTGTCCTATGCTGGCGCAGGCCTCGGCTACATCCTGCCCATGACCTTCCTGCCCCTGTTGGCCAGGCTGGAGCTCCCGGCCGGCCATTGGCTGCTGGATGGCACCTGGGTCATCGTCGCTCTTTGCACCATTCCCGCACCCTGGATCTGGAACAGACTGGGCGGGAAAATCGGTGATCTTCCGGCCCTGAAGCTGAATTTCCTGATCCAGCTACTGGGTGTTCTGGCGGCGGTCATTCTGCCTGGCGACCTCGGGCTGATCCTGTGCGCGGCGCTGGTCGGCGGTACTTTCCTTGGCACCGTCCTGCTGACCCAGCGAATCGGCCGGGCACTGCATCCGCATCAGGGCCCGAGGTTGTCTGCCGCCATGGTGGCGCTCTATGGGTTCACCCAGATGGTGGGCCCATGGCTCACCAAACAATGGCTCGATGGCGGCGGCACGCTGGTCTCTGCCTTCGGTATCGGTGTCGGGGCATTGGCCTTCGGCCTGGTATTGGTGTTCTTTGTGCCTCGGCCGGAAGCCTGGCATTCCCGGGCTTCGGATTAACCCGGTCGGGACATGGTAAGCTGCCATCTCCAAAGCCGGCCGTCTGAACCCAGGCAACATCCATGCTCCCGATAGACAAGATCCTCCCCGACCTGAAACAGACCCTGGAACAGTCCACCACCGCCCTGTTACAGGCTCCTCCAGGTGCCGGTAAGACCACCCGGGTACCCCCGGCTCTGCTGGATGCTCCCTGGCGCAAGGGCCGCAAGATCCTGATGCTGGAACCGAGGCGGCTGGCGGCACGGTCGGCGGCACGGTTTATGGCCCGACAGCTGGGAGAAAAACCGGGTCAGACCCTGGGCTACCGGACCCGGTTGGATACCCGGGTCTCCGGCGCCACCCGGATCGAGGTGGTTACCGAGGGAATCCTGACGCGGCTGATCCAGCGTGATCCCATGCTGGAAGACTACGCCGCTGTTCTGTTTGATGAATTCCATGAACGCTCGGCGCAGGCAGACCTGGGTCTGGCCCTGGTGCGGGAGTCCCAGCAGGCCTTGCGGGAAGACCTGCGCGTGCTGGTGATGTCGGCCACGCTGGCGACTGCTCCGATCGCCCGGGTTCTTGGCGATGTGCCGGTGATCAGCAGCGAGGGGCGTGCGTTCCCGGTGGAGGTGCTGTATCGGCCGGTGCCCCGGAACACGCGGATTGTGGACCAGGTGGTGGCCGTGATCCATGAAGCCCTCCGTGACCAGACCGGTTCCCTGCTGGTATTCCTGCCCGGTGCCGGCGAAATCCGCCGGGTGGCGCAGCAACTTCAGGGGCAGGTGCCGGATCATGTCCTCCTGGCACCTCTCTACGGCAACCTGAGTGCCGAAGCCCAGGACCGGGCCATTGCGCCGGCACCGGAGGGTACCCGCAAGGTAGTTCTGGCCACCGCCATCGCCGAGACCAGTCTGACCATCGACGGTGTGCGGGTGGTCATCGACGCCGGTCAGCAGCGCCGGGCGGTGTTTGATGCCAACAGCGGTATGACCCGGTTGGTGACCGGCCGAGTGTCGAAAGCCTCGGCGGAACAACGCAAGGGCCGGGCTGGTCGGGTGGCGCCCGGGGTGTGTTACCGGCTCTGGAGTGAATCGGAACAGTTTGGCCTGGCCGAGTTCACGCCCCCGGAAATCCGGCACGCGGATCTGGCGCCACTGGTGTTGGAACTGGCCCAGTGGGGCGCCCGCTCGCCAGACCAGGTGGCCTGGATTGACGCTCCTCCCCGGCCCCACTGGCAACAGGCGGTGGCCCTGCTGCAATGGCTTGACCTGCTCGATGACGACGGCGCCATCACCGACCACGGCAAGGCCGCCCGGGACCTGGGTATCCACCCCCGTCTGGCCCATATGGTCCTTCAGGGGCGTGTGCTGGGTTTTGGCGGCCTGGCAGGGGAATTGGCTGCCCTGCTAGGGGAACGGGATCTGCTGGGACCAGGCGAAGGCGCGGACCTGCACCAGAGGGTGCGCCTACTGCGTGGCGAGACAGGTATCCGGCGGATGGATCCGGCCCGACTGAAAGCCGTTCGGCAGGCGGCGAAACGACTGGACGCCGGAGCGTTGCAGGGCCCGGAACCCGGCGAAGCCCTGGTCGGCCGGCTGCTGGCTCACGCTTTCCCAGACCGGATCGCCCACCGGCGTCCCGGATCGGCACCGCGATATCAGCTGAGTAACGGCAAGGGTGCGGTGTTGCGAGAGGAGGATCCGCTCGCGCGCCACGACTGGCTGGTGGCCGCCGATCTGGATGGCAAGGCCCGGGAGGCGGCCATTTACCTGGCTGCGCCGGTGGATCTGCGGGATCTGGAACAGGATCTGGCCAGCCACATCACCGAGCAGGATGAGGCCATCTGGGACGACCGGCGGGGCACTGTGATTGCCCGCAAGGTCCGGAAACTCGGGGAGCTGGTGCTGGGCGAGCAGGCGCTGCCCCAGGTGGATCCCGCCCTGATCCAGCAAGGCCTGCTGAATGCAGTGCGAACCAAAGGCCTGGACAGTTTGCCGTGGACACCCGAGGCCCGGCAGTGGTGTGCCCGGGTGGGCCTTTTGGCGGAACAGTACCCCGGCGACTGGCCTGACACCGGGCATGACGCTCTGCTGGCGAGCCTGGACACCTGGCTCGGCCCGTTCCTGGCCGGCCTGCAGCGTTGGTCGGATCTCGCCAGGCTCAATCTTCTCCAGGCCCTGACCTCACTCCTGGATTACCAACAGCAACAACAGCTGGAGACGCTGGCGCCCCGGACCCTGACCATTCCCACCGGCCAGAAAATCACGCTGGACTACACCCCGGACCACGGCCCGGTGCTGGCGGCCAAGCTCCAGGCCCTGTTCGGCTGGACCGAAACCCCGAGGGTGGCCGGCGGTCAGGTGCCGGTGGTGATCCATCTGCTGTCCCCGGCCCGGCGGCCCCTGGCGGTTACCTCGGACCTGGCCGGTTTCTGGCGCAATGCCTATCCGGAAGTGCGCAAGGACATGCGTGGCCGGTACCCCAAACACCCCTGGCCGGAAGACCCGTTCACCGCCGAGGCTCAGCAGGGAACGAAAAAACGCCCTGATCGCTGACCCGTCCGGTGACCAGTTGCACCGGTACGGTTTCGAAGTAGATATTGCGGGCCCGGATATGGGCACCGGTGGGACCACCGAGTTCTTCCGGCGCCATTTCCTCCAGTGCCACTGACTGACACGTGCCCGGACTGTCCTTGAAGCTGTCGGCCAGGACCCAGAGGGGTTTGCCCTGGTCGCGGGCGGCGAGGGCGAGCAGATAGGTGCCGCTCTTGTTCACGAAGTGCTGGTCCGCGAGCCAGGTGTCACAGCCACTGAACACGATATCCGCCTTGGGCATGAACAGTCCGATCTGGGCGTCGGTGATCAGGGTTACCGGGACGCCCAGTCCATCCAGCTCCCGGGCCAGGGTAAAACCTTCGTTGCCGGGACTGCTCTGGGTGCAGATGACCGAGAAGGGATGCTGCCGATCGGTCAGCATCCGGAACAGGGCTACCACCTGGGAACTGCGGCTGTGGGTCAGGATGGTTGCCTGTTCCGGCACCAGTTCGAAGGCGCTCAGGGCAACCCGTTCGTTGGCCCTGGCCAGTTGTTCCAGTACCGAGCGGACCACCGGGGCGGCCTGTTCGGAGATATTGTTGCTGTCCTGCCAGGGGCCGAACAGCGCCTGGCAGCGCGCTATGGCATTGGCCAGGGGCACCATGCTCGGGCGGGCCCGGGTCAGGTCACCCAGTAGCTGGTCGAGCAGGGTGGCAGACACCTTGTCAGAGGCCAGCCAATCCTGAACTGCGGAAAGTGCTATGGACGCCAGCTGCGTGGCACCCGACTGACGATCGTCCCTGATCGCCTGGACAATCGCCCGGGCCTGCTGATCCATGGTGGTTACTCCGGTTTGCGTAGTTGAGCTTTTTCTCTCCAGAGTAGCAGGGATTTCCGACCGGACTTTTACGGAATCAACTTCCGGCTTTTCTCCAGGTAGATGGAACCCTCACGTTGGATCGTTTTCGGATCGGCATGCTCGGAGGCTTTGTGCACCAGTTCCAGCCGCTCGGCCAGGTCATCGAATTCCTCGTTCAGTTTACCGAGGGCATTCCCCAGGGTGTAGGTCAGCTGATGGATCTTGTTCATGGCTTCGGGGGTCAGTTCGCCGGCCAGCACCTTGTCGAGCCTGTTATTGTACTCGGAGAAGTTGGCCACGGCCTGTTCCAGGGTTTCTGCCGGCTCGCCCTTGAAATGCTCGTAGTCTTCAGCGAATGCGGGCAGGGAGAACATCAGGGCGGCTGCGGTAATGGTCAGTTTACGGGTGATTCTCATGGGCTTTCTTTCCTCGTCAGATTAACTGTAATGCGAATGCGTATCATCAAGCTTAAGGAAATCCATGAGATCGATCAACCCCTCCTGGAAAATACCCCTTGCCAGACGGGACACTGCCGTTACCATGCCCCTTGTTTCCTTCAATGCCTTCCGTACTCTTGGCTTTCCTGATACCACCGTGCTCAAGCCCGAGCACTACCTGCAGCACAAGGCGTTGCTGCAGGAGGCAGACTGGGTGCTGTTCCCGGAGTATTGGCAACTGAATGCCCTGGTCCACGGCCTCAAGTGCCGCGTTTTCCCCAGCATAGCCAGCTACCGGATCGGCCACGACAAGGTCGAGATGACCCGCGCCTTCCAGACGGTGGCATCGGAGTACACGCCATGGACCATGATCGAGGCCGACGGCCCCCTGGAACGGGACATGATCTGGGACGCCATGGGCCTGCCCTTCGTAGCCAAGCTGCCCAAGGCCAGCATGGGCGAGGGTGTATGGTTGATCGAGACCCGGGAGGACTGGCGCCGTTACTGTGAGCGCACCGAAGTGCTTTATGCCCAGGAATACCTGCCCATCGATCGGGATGTCCGGGTGGTGGTGATTGGTGACGAGGTACTGACAGCCTACTGGCGGACCCAGGCGGATCAGGGTTTCTACAATAATGTCGCCCGGGGCGGTCAGATCGATAACAGTCCGGTGCCCGAGGTGGCGACCAGCCTGGCCCTGCGGCTTGCCCGGGAGTTGGGCGTGGATCATGCCGGGTTCGACATCGCCCTGGTGGAAGGTTATCCCTATGTACTGGAATTCAACCGACTGTTTGGCAACAGGGGTCTGGACAAGGGCACCGACCTGCAGCAGGCCATCCTGGGCTATCTGAAACAACAGACCGAGCCCCGGGACCCGGACGGCCCCACCGGGCCACCGTTGTGGCCGGTGGCGGTCTGAGCTCACGCTTTCACACCAATTTTCGTGCCATAACCCATTGGCCCTGCCTGTTTTACCTATGGGTAGATATGCGCATTTGCGGTGATCGGAGAAAAGCCCGATGATCGCGCTATCTTACGGGTGCTGCAGCGTTGCTGTAGCGCCTTTTTTTATGCCTGTTTGCCCTGTGGAGGGACACACCACTCATGACCGAAGCCGCCAACGCCAATATTGCCGATTACTACAGCGCCGAGACTTTCAAGCGCGTCAAGGACTTTGCCGACGGTAAGGAAACCCCGTTTGTGGTGATCGATACCAGAACCATCGACCGTCAGTACAACGAGCTGGTGGAAGGTTTTCCCTACGCCAGGGTCTACTACGCGGTGAAGGCGAATCCGGCCCCCCAGATTCTGACCATGCTGCGGGACAAGGGCGCCAACTTCGACATCGCATCGGTGTATGAGCTGGAGAAAGTGCTGGCCCTGGGCGTGACCGGTGACCGCATCAGCTACGGCAACACCATCAAGAAGGCGAAGGATGTCCGCACCTTCTACGAGCGGGGTGTGCGCCTGTTTGCCACCGACTCGGAAGCGGATCTTCGCAATATTGCCAAGGCGGCACCGGGTTCGAAGGTGTACGTGCGCATCCTGACCGAGGGCACCCTGACCGCTGACTGGCCGCTTTCCCGCAAGTTCGGCTGTCAGACCGACATGGCCATGGACCTGCTGATTCTTGCCCGTGACCTGGGTCTGGTGCCCTACGGTGTGTCCTTCCATGTGGGCTCCCAGCAGCGTGAAATCGGCGCCTGGGATGCGGCCCTGAACAAGGTGAAGGTGATCTTCGAACGCCTGAAGGAAGAAGACGGCATCGAGCTGAAAATGATCAACATGGGCGGTGGTTTTCCCGCCAACTACATCACCCGGACCAATGAGCTGGGGGTCTACGCGGAGGAGATTGCCCGTTTTCTGCATGAGGATTTTGGTGACGAGTTACCGGAGATCATCATCGAGCCGGGACGGTCACTGATTTCCAACGCCGGGGTGCTGGTGAGTGAGGTGGTGCTGATTTCCCGGAAGTCCCGCACGGCCCTGCACCGCTGGGTCTATACCGATGTGGGCAAGTTCTCCGGGCTGATCGAGACGCTGGACGAGGCGATCAAGTTTCCGATCTGGACGGAAAAGTCCGGCGAGGGCGAGGACTGTGTGATTGCCGGGCCGACCTGTGACAGTGCCGATATCATGTATGAGCACCACAAGTATCCGCTGCCGCTGAACCTGGCGATCGGGGATCGGATGTATTGGCTGTCTACGGGTGCTTATACCACGACTTATAGCGCCATTGAGTTTAACGGGTTTCCTCCGTTGAAGGACTATTATATCTGACCATGTTTTCAGCGTTTAAAGGATCCGCTTTCGGGCTGGTCCTTTTTTTGTTTCAGGTCCAGGGTGAAGGCCAGGGGGAGGACCAGGGCACTGTAGGCGATGATGGTGAGGATGGCGTGTCGGGCGTCGCCGGTCCAGTCGGCGATGAGGCCGCCGGCCATGGGCACGGAAAACGCCATGGTGTAACCGACGAGGAAGGTGCCGGCGGACAGGCGGCCGGTTTCTTCGGGGCGGACCAGCAGGGGCGGCAGTGCCACCAGCAGGATCAACAGGATACCGGCAACAAAACTCATCAGGGTGGCACTGGCGATGGACCACCAGCCGTCGAGGGCGATGGCGCCGGCGGTGCCGAGAATGCTGAGGGCGGCCATGGTCACGATCAGGGTTTGGCGACCAACCCACACGCGGGCGAATTTGAGCATGGTCAGGGAGGCGAAGACCTGGGCAATGTTGTACCAGAACAGGGCTTCGGAGAGTTTATCGAACTGGCCCTGCTGTTCGAGCAGGTTCCCCATATAGGCGTTGAGGCCGAAGAACATGGAGCCGGAGAGGCCGAGCAGCAGGCCGAGCTTCAGGGTCAGGGGGTTGCTCCAGTCCGGGAGCCAGGCGGCTCTGCGGCCCGGGCGGGCCAAATCCCGTCTGGGCAGGTACAGGGCAGCGGCCACCAGCAAGGCCGGTAGTGACCAGGCAACCAGGGTGGCTCGCCAGCTGTTGTCCAGCAGGGGCATGAGTACCGGCAGGGTGATGCCGGCACCGATAAATTCGCCCATGAGCATGCCGTTCATGTAGATGGCGGAGCCCAGGGCCAGATGGTGGGGCTGCAGCCATCGTGGTAACAGGGCCGGCAGGGCCGGTTGCATCATGGCCACCCCCAAACCCATGACAGCGCTGGCGATCATCAGGGTGATGGCTTCAGGAGCCAGGCCGCGGCTGGCGGAGCCGATCGCCATGATGACCATGGCCAGTGCCAGGGTGTTTCTCGGGCCTATGCGGGAGATGGCCAGGGAGCCGGGCATGGCGCCGATGGCAAGCATCAGGATGGGCAAGGTGGTCAGGGCACCGGTCAGGGCCCTGGAGAGAGCGAGTTCTTCGCCGATAAAGGGCGCCAGAGGCGGCGCCACCAGCACCGGTACACGCAGGTAAACGCCGGCCAACCAAAGCAACACCGCCACCGGCAGCAGTCTTGCTGGCGGTGGCGGTGTGGTCGCGGCCTGGTGTTCAGCCACGGTATGCCGGATCAGTCTTCGCTGGTGTCCGGAAGGTAGGCGCCCTCTTCGTCGTGGATCTCGTTGCCAGTCACCGGCGGGTTGAAGGCGCAGATCAGGCGCATGTCCTCGGTGCCGCCGTAGACGGTGTGCCGGTCATGCTTGTCCAGTGCGTACAGGGTGCCGTCGGCGATCTCATGCACTTCGCCGGTGGCCAGATCCTTGACGCGACCGTTGCCGCCAACGCAGTAAACCGCTTCCAGGTGATGCTTATACCAGAAGGTGTGCTCGGAGCCGGCCTTGATAATGGTCTCGTGGAAGGAGAAGCCCATACCATCCTTTTTCAGCAGAAGGCGGCGGCTGGTCCACTGCTTGTCGCTGACTTCGCGCTCGGTACCGATGATGTCTTGCACTCGTACAATTTTCATTCGCATTCCTCGTTTTGTGATGGAATAGTTATACAGTATAAACATGCGCCTCAAGCCCGGTTCAACCGTCAGTCGTCATAAGCCGACATGGCCTGCTCGATGGCCGCAGTGAAATTTTCTCTCTGCTGGTGGGTCAGGAGCCGCTGTTTCCGGTACCGGTCAAAGGCCCGCTGAATCTCCCGCCGGCTGGTCTCGTCGAGCTGTTCCAGCCAGTGATCCACCGCCCGCCCTAATACAACATAGCCGAACTGGCTGTCCTGTACAGGCCCGAAACTGGCGGTTTTCAGGCCGTCTTTCAGGGGCCCGGTGCGGGGGCCCGGTGTTGAGTGCCGGCAGGATCAGCCGGTCGTCATTCTGGTGCTGGAGCACGAAAGCCCTGACCGTCTTTAGATGGACCGAGGCAGAGATGCTGTGGGCCTCCAGCCACTGGAGCACCCGCCGGGGGCGCTGGAAGCCGGGGGTGTCCACAAGGGTTCTGACTCATGCAGTGTCCTGGTGGCGAATTCGGTCATTGGTGTTTTGCTGTTAGCATACAGGCAATCCCGATGCCAGCCGATGGAAGCCCATGCCCCACCACCTGATGAATCTTCGCCATGTGCCCGATGACGAGGCCGACGACATTCGGGCCTTGTTCGACCAACACGGGGTTCGCTATTATGAGACGCCGCCGAGCCGCTGGGGCATCAGCATGGGGGGCTTCTGGGTGCACGATGACGATGAGGCTGCCCGGGCCCGGGTACTTCTGGGGGAGTACCAGAGACAGCGGCAAGACCGGCAACGGGAGGAGTTCCAGTCACGCCGGGCCCGGGGCGAGGTGGGATTCTGGCGCAGCTTCCGACAGAAGCCGGTAACCATCATTGCCACTTGTGTCGCCATCCTGGTGATCCTGGCGCTAACCCTCGCGCCATTCGTTCGTCTGGGCTAGTGCACTGGACATCGCTATGGCGAATGCCGGCGTTCAGCACATCGCCCCGGTGCACAAGCAGATACCGGAACAGGCCAGGGAGCCGGCCAGTCGATAGTGGTCAGTCACGGCTGGCATATCCAGTAACACTCAGGAGAGACGGATGAGCAATCAAGAACAATCACCGGTAGTCTGGTCTCCCACGGAAGACACCCTGATGCACTCCCGCATGGGCCGGTTCAAGGCCTGGCTGGAGCAGCAGGGCTTCGGTCCGTTTGCCGACTATCACGCGCTGCACCAGTGGTCCATCACTGACCTCGACACCTTCTGGCAGAAGGTCTGGGACTACTGTGGCCTGGTCTGTGGCACCCCCGCGGCCAGGATACTGGGCAAGCGGGACATGCCCGGCGCCGAGTGGTTCCCGGGCATGAAGCTGAACTTTGCCGCCAACCTGCTGCGGCTGGCGGACGGCGACCACGCCGACAAAGAGGCCATAGTGGCCTACTGCGAAACCCGCCCGGTTCTACGCAAGACCTACGCCGGACTCAAAGCCGATGCCGGAGCCCTCGAGGCGTTTCTGCGCAGCAAGGGAATTGGTCAGGGCGACCGGGTTGCAGGTGTGGTCACCAACGGCTACGAGGCCATGGTGGGCATGCTGGCTGCCACCAGCATGGGCGCGATCTGGAGCTCCGCCTCCCCGGATTTCGGCATCGGTGCCATCAACGACCGTTTCGGGCAGATCGAACCCGCGGCGCTGATCGTGGTGAATGGCTATGGCTACGGTGGCAAGGTGTTCGCCCGCCAGGACGACTTCGCCGAACTGATCGCCGGCCTGCCGTCCCTCAAGACCGTGGTCAGCATCCCGCAGCTGCCGGACGAGGCACCCATTCCCGGCGAACTGGTCACCACCTGGGATGACGCCCTGGCTGCAGGCCATGGACAGGCCCCTTCCTTTACCCCCGTGGGCCCGGATCACCCGGTCTACATCCTGTATTCCTCCGGCACCACCGGCAAACCCAAGTGCATCGTCCACGGCACCGCCGGCCTGCTGGTCAATCACGCCAAGGAACTGATGCTGCACGGCGACGTAGGTCCCGAGGATCGCTTCCTGTACTTCACCACCTGCGGCTGGATGATGTGGAACTGGCAGGCCTCTGCCCTGCTGACCGGCGCCGCGGTGGTCACGGTGGACGGCTCCCCTGGCTACCCCAGCCTCAGCTTCCTGTGGGACACCGTGGCCGAGGAAAAAGTCACCCACTTCGGCACCAGCGCCCGCTTCATCGCCGGCTGCCGCAAGGCCGAACTCCAGCCCGCGAAAACCCTGGGCCAGAGCGCCCTGCGCGTGGTGTTCTCCACCGGCTCCCCGCTGCTGCCGGAAGACTACGACTGGATGTACACCGACGGTGCTCCCAACGTATTGCTCGGCTCCATCGCCGGTGGCACCGACATCTGCGGCTGCTTCGTCGGCTCCACCCCGCTGCTGCCGGTACGCCGGGGTGAAATCCAGTGCCGCTTGCTCGGCGTCGACGCCGTTGCCTACGGCGATGATGGCAAACCGGTGAGCGAAGGCCGCGGCGAACTCGTCTGCCGCCAGCCCCTGCCGTCCATGCCCGTGTGCTTCTGGGACGACCCGGACGGCGAACGCTACCGTGACGCCTACTTCAACACCTTCCCCGGCGTCTGGGCCCACGGCGACTTCATCGAATTCACCGAACATGGCGGCGCCATCATCTACGGCCGCTCCGACGCCACCCTCAACCCCGGCGGCGTTCGCATCGGTACCGCCGAAATCTACCGCCAGGTGGAAACCATCCCCGAGGTTAAAGACAGCCTCGTGGTCGGCCGCCAGATCGGAGGTGACGTGGAAGTCGTGCTGCTGGTCGTCCCTGCCGACGGCCAGGAAGTCACCGACGACCTGGAAAAACAGCTCAAAACCCGAATTCGCGAAGGCGCCAGCCCCCGGCACGTGCCCAGGCACATCGTCCAGGTGCCGGACATTCCCTACACCCGTAGCGGTAAAAAGGTGGAGCTGGCGGTGGCCCGGTTGATCAACGGCTCGAAGAAGGCAGATAACCGGGATGCCCTGGGTAACCCGGAAGCCCTGGACCAGATCCGGGAGCGATTGGCAGAATCGAACCTGCTACCGGCGGATTGAGCTGACGGTTAGCCGCCGCGTCACTTCAGGGTTATAAAAGTCAGGATGTTAGAAAATTTCGTAAATTCCCGCCATTTCATCGTCCTGTAATCGAAGATAAGGCATTTTTAGTCCGTTCTAATACTAAGATCGTAACCAAAAATCACGAAAAAATGGTATCTTAGTAGGTCTATCAAAAGACCCGAAATCAGTCATGGCACAGGCCGGACGTCCAAAAGACGCCTGACCCTGCAATGACCGTCCTGAACCCACCCAATAGCCTGAGGACGAAAATGACATCATCCAAAGCCAAGATTGTCTACACACTGACCGACGAGGCTCCCGCCCTCGCCACCCGGTCACTGCTTCCCATCCTGGAAACCTTCGCCAAGCCGGCTGGTATCAACTTCGAAACCAGCGACATTTCCCTCGCGGCGCGTATCCTGGCAACGTTCCCCGACTTCCTTGAGGAAGACCAGCGGGTTCCGGATGCCCTGGCTGAATTGGGTGAGTACACCAAGGATCCGGACGCCAACATCATCAAGTTGCCGAACATCTCCGCGTCTATCCCCCAACTTCGGGCAGCCATCAAGGAGCTGAACGAGCAGGGCTACAAGGTGCCCGAGTACAAGGAGCATCCGGAAACCGACGAAGAGAAAGAAATCCAGGCCCGTTACAGCAAGGTGTTGGGCAGTGCCGTCAACCCGGTACTGCGTGAAGGCAACTCCGACCGCCGTGCCCCGGCCGCGGTCAAGGCCTTCGCCCGCAAACATCCGCACACCATGGGTGAGTGGAGCCCGGCCTCCCGTACCCACGTGGCGCACATGCGTGGTGGCGACTTCTACTCCAGCGAGCAGTCTGTGACCCTGGATAAGGCCACCAATGCCCGCATCGTGTTCGAGAACAGGAAGGGCGAGCAGACCGTTCTGAAACCCGAACTTCCGCTGCTGGAAGGCGAAGTGCTCGACGGCATGTTCATGAGCAAGAAAGCGCTGGTGAAGTTCTTCGAGGACGCCATCGCGGACTGTGAGAACACCGGCGTCATGTTCTCCCTGCACGTCAAGGCGACCATGATGAAAATCTCCCATCCGATCGTCTTCGGTCACGCGGTGAAAGTCTTCTTCAAGGAGCTGTTTGACAAGTACGGCGACCTGTTCGATGAAATCGGTGTTAATCCGAACAACGGCCTGTCTTCCGTTGTCGAGAAGATCAAGCAGCTGCCGGAGTCCAAGCAGGAGGAGATCCAGGAAGCTCTGCACGCCTGCTATGAGCATCGTCCGGAAATCGCGATGGTGGATTCCGTCAAGGGCATCACCAACCTGCACGTCCCCAGCGATGTGATCGTCGACGCCTCAATGCCCGCGATGATCCGTAACTCCGGCAAGATGTGGGCCCGGGACGGCAAGCTGAAGGACACCAAGGCGGTGATGCCGGAATCCACCTACGCCACCATCTACCAGGAAGTCATCAACTTCTGTAAGACCCACGGCGCCTTCGATCCCACCACCATGGGAACCGTGCCCAACGTCGGTCTGATGGCCCAGCAGGCGGAGGAGTATGGTTCCCACGACAAGACCTTCGAAATCCCGGAAGACGGTGTCGTCCGTGTCGTTGCCGAAGACGGTACGGTTCTGACCGAGCACAACGTCGAGCAGGGTGACATCTGGCGTGCCTGCCAGACCAAGGACCTGCCGATCCGCGACTGGGTCAAGCTGGCGGTGACCCGGGCCCGCGCCAGTGGCATGCCGGCCATCTTCTGGTTGGACCACGAGCGTGCCCACGACGCCCAACTGATCAGGAAGGTCGAGATGTACCTGAAGGAGCACGACACCGACGGCCTGACGATCAAGATCATGCCGCCGGTGAAAGCGATCCGCTGCACCATGGAACGCCTGATCCGTGGCCAGGACACCATCTCCGTGACCGGCAATGTGCTGCGTGACTACCTCACTGATCTCTTCCCGATCCTGGAGCTGGGCACCAGCGCCAAGATGCTGTCCATCGTGCCCCTGCTCAACGGCGGTGGTCTGTACGAAACCGGCGCCGGCGGTTCCGCGCCGAAGCACGTGCAGCAGCTGATCCAGGAAAACCACCTGCGCTGGGATTCCCTGGGCGAATTCCTGGCCACGGCCGTGTCCCTGGAAGAGTTGGGCGAGAAGCAGCATAACGAGCGTGCCCGTCTGCTGGGCCAGACCCTGGACAAGGCCACCGAACGTCTGCTGGAGAACAACCAGTCCCCGTCCCGGGTCACCGGTGAGCTGGACAACCGTGGTTCCCACTTCCACCTGGCCCGCTATTGGGCGCAGGAACTGGCAAACCAGGACGAGGACAAGGAGTTGAAGGAATTCTTCACCAAACTGTCCGCGCAGCTGGAAGAGAACAAGGACAAGATCCTGGAAGAGATGACTGTGGTGCAGGGCCATCCTGCGGATCTCGGTGGTTACTATCACGCGCCGACGGATAAGGTCAGCAAGGTCATGCGGCCGAGCAAGACCTTCAACAAAATTCTCGAGGATGCCCGTGCATCCGTGAAGTGATCCCTCGGAATACCGGCCGGCGTCTGCTCCCGCCGGCTGAGATCAAACCCGGAGGGCCGCGGGCTGCTCCGGGTTTTTAATGTCTGTTATTAGTCCTCGTCCTTCTTTTTCTCGAAACCCCGGCCGCTTTCGTCTGCACGCCGCAGCCAGATTTCCGGTGACCGCCCAGGGCGCCCACCAGAATGAGTAACGTAACCTGTGGCACATGAAGTCGGTGACCTGCAGAATGAGCACCCTGGGCCAAAAGCATGATGTTGCCGGTCACAGGCAGTTCCATTGCATGTGACATCTTCTACTTCTGCCGCAGCTCGGTAAAGGCGGCGCCGGTGAGATTTGCCAGGTCCTCCGGTGCCAGCTCGATTTCCAGGCCCCGGCGGCCTGCGCTGACATAGATGGTGTCGAAGTTGCGGGCGGACTGGTCGATGAAGGTTCTCAGGCGCCGTTTCTGACCCAGGGGGCTGACACCGCCAGGAACATAGCCGGTAGCCCGCTGGACTTCCTGTTTGTCCGCCATGGTCGCCTTCTTGCCGCCGGTTGCCCTGGCAATCAGTTTCATGCTGAGCATGGCTGTCACCGGCAGCACTCCCACCACCAGTTCGCGGTTGTCCACCGAGGCTACCAGAGTCTTGAACACCCGGGCCGGATCGGCGCCCGTCTTCTCCGCCGCCTCGGTACCGTAGCTCTCGCTGTCGGGATCGTGTTGGTATTCATGAATCCGGTGTCGGACCCTGGCTTTTCTCGCCACATTGATTCCGGGGGTCATGGCTACTACTCCTTTCCTTTTGTGATTGGCGGGGCGGCTGTCATTATGCTCGACTTATCGGTTCGGGGCGGCTATTTTCGTAACCATCCGGCACCGTTTTCCGTTGAATATCCGCTGATCCGTAAGGATGGCAGGCAAATCCGGGTCCGGGAGCCATAATGACCGGAAGGGTGCCCGGGCCTGAGTGCAACCAGTGACGCGTCTGCATTTCCACTTCGGCCAATGCCACCCTTGGCCGGGCTGTCCACACTACAATAAAAAACAATCCAGGATGTCAGAGTACCAGCCATGATCCCCATTGCCCGTCGAGCCCTGAATACCTCATTGATTCCCAAAGACCTGAGTTCTGTCACCTGCAGGGACGCAGCAGGTGAACACCCGGATGCCGCCGGTATCAGCCGGGAAACCGTCGAGGCGGTATGGCAAAGCGTGGAAGCGCTGTACCGTACCGGGGTCCACCCGGGCATCCAGGTCTCGGTCCGGCACCGGGGCCACCAGGTCCTGCACCGGGCGATTGGCCATGCCAGCGGCAACGGGCCACACGACGGCCGGGACGTGGTGCGGGTGCCGATGACCACGGACACTCCGGTCTGCTATTTCTCGGCCTCCAAGGCGGTCACTGCGTTGCTGATGCACATGTTGTCCGAGCAGGGGCTGGTAAACCTGATGGACCCGGTCTCCTATTACTGCCCGGAGTTTGCCCGTCGTGGCAAGCGGACTATTACCGTTCACCAGATTCTTTCCCACCGGGGCGGGATTCCTGCCATTCCAAGGGAAACCCCCATCGAAGTGCTCTGGGACCGGGACGAGATCTGGCGCATCCTCTGCCAGGCCCGACCGGTAGAGGTGGACGGCGCCAAGGTTGCGTACCATGCAATTACCGGTGGTTTCGTGCTGCAGCGGGTGCTGGAAAAGGTCACCGGTGATACCATCGAGAACTACCTCGACAGGCACCTGCGCAAGCCCATGGGTATGAAGTGGTTCACCTATGGCATTGCCCCGGATCACCTCAATGACCTGGCGGTCAATTACGCCACCGGACCGACCCCGCATTTCCCGGTGTCTTGGGTGGTGCGCCGGGCTCTGGGCGGCGATATCGGGACAGTGGAGTCGGTGACCAACGATCCGCGTTTTCAGGAAGCAGTCATTCCGGCCGGCAACCTGTGCGGGACGGCGGAGGAAATGGGCCGGTTCTTTCAGATGATGCTCAACGGAGGGCTGTGGGATGACCGGCGGATCTGCAACGAAATCACGGTAAAGCGCGCCATCCAGCAGTTCGGCTCCCTGCAGATCGACCGTACCATGCTGGTTCCCATGCGCTTCAGTGCCGGCATGATGCTCGGTGGCAATCCCGTCGGCCTGTGGGGGCCGAACAGCCGGTACGCCTTCGGTCACGTGGGCCTGATCAACAAGCTGTGTTGGGCCGATCCGTCCCGGGATATTTCCGTGAGCCTGCTCAACACGGGGCTGCCCATTGTCGCGCATCATCTGCCGGCGCTGGTGAAGTTCGTCTATACCCTGTGTCGGCAGTTCCCCCTGATTCCGGAGACCCAGAGACCCTTGGCAGCCGCCTGATTACAGGGTCTGCACCTGCGCTTCGAGGATGCCGAGCACCGATGACAGCAGGTCCCGGAAATCGGTCAGTGTCTGGGTGCGCTGAATCACGTCTTCCCGCTGTTCATCCAGCCGCTCCAGCTTAGGCACCAGGCGCCGCATTCCCTCGGTGATGACCTCATAGGGGTAGTGGTGGTCCTGGGTATTCAGCTTGTTGATCTCCGCAATCTCCTGACTGAGAACGCTGATGATGTCGTACAGCATGTCCTTGTGCCGGATCGTGCCGGCTTCCCAGTAGGCATCGTCCAGAAGTTCCAGCAGGGACTGATATTCGCGCAGTGTGTCGGCAATGGTGGTCTGGGTCATGGCATGCTCGATTCATTCCGGGCCGGAATTGGCCGATTCGGGAGTTTGATGCTACAAGGAACTATAGCAGGGGATTCGTCGTGTAATGTGCTGGTCGACGTGGTCCTGCCCCCCGGGAGGCGCCAAAAAAGTGAAACTGTATTCATTTCTATTGCAGGCTACCGGATAAAGGGGCAGACTCTCGCTGAACGAATAGGGATCATTCCTGACTCAATGGATGAGGCCGAAAATGGACTACCCAGCTCCCCCCGACAAACCGATCCGCCGGGCTGTGAAGCTCGATCATCATGACAGTGTCCGCAGCCATGTGCGTGAGCGCATCAGCTCGGAAGTCGAACATCTCGAACGCCGGATTGCGAGCCTGCGCCTGAGCCGGGCGCCTCACGCCGATATTCTGATCTCGACCTACCAACGCTTGCTCGATCGCAAGAAGGGCTTTCTACAGAGCTGGAACCTCAAGGACAGTGGCTCCCGCTGACCACCGCTTCAGGTGCGCAGCCCGGTATCCACTGTCTGATTCCCGGCGCAGTAGATCAGCCTTAAGTCCGACAGGCTGCTGGTCCACCGTCTCGCGTCTTTCTTTCCTGTTTCTGGCTGCTTGCCTGTTCAGGCTACCTGGCGGGCAATCCAGGAGTCATAGCGCGTCGCCAGTGCCCGCACATACCGGGCTTCGGCACCACTGAGGTTGGCCAGCACACCGTTGAAAATCCAGCCTCGCTCATACAGTCCAAGCACCCGCTGCTCGTCGTCCAGATTGACGCGCTGGTTCAGCTTCTTGCAGATCGCATCCAGCAGCGGCAGCTTCTCCGGGCGTTTGACCGGGCTCTGGCGGTTACTAATCGGCTGGTTCGCCGCACGTGTTGTCGGATGTCTTTTCATGATGTTCTCCTTGTCGTTTTTTGCGGCTGCAAAAACAAAAACCCCGGAGCTGAGGGCAACCGGGGCTTGGCGGAGAACCTGACCCGGTCGCTGCAAAGGCTCCCGGGACTGACCGAAAGCCGTTAGATGTCTTTCACCATGGCGCGCGCAGACTGCCCTTTCTGACAATCAGCGGCTGGGTAAACAATGAACTGTAAAATCATCCTGGTCCTACCGGCTCTTGGTTTCGGTTCACTACTCAGTGTATAGGCTATCGCAACGTTTGCAAGAGCCCGCTGGCTTCGGCAAACCCGTACAGACGGCCCCGGCCCACAAGCCCATAATGCGCAGCTTCACGTGTTTTTACGTTGTGCAATCCGCGATACCTGCCGAGTCGGGTATCAATGGATCTCTCCTTTCTACGCAGCCGTCTCGGCTGCTTTTTTTGTTTACCATCCCGGAAAGTTCGTAGCCATTACTCCGTACAGAACGATCAGTGCGGATTGGCGATAATGTGCACACTAACCTGTCAATCAACTTATCTTGAATACGGGGTTGAAACCCAAGCAAATGCCCGACGAACCCGGATCTGCCAGAAACAAGTCCTGTTCTGATTTTATCGTTGAAATTGCACTGGTCGCCGCCCTGGCGATTTACATGGTGCTGGCCCAGGACAAGACCGTAGGGGATGACCTGAGCTTTACCGCCGCCGGAGCGGCACTGATGGCCCTGGCGACCTGCTGGACCCTGCATACCCTCAAGGACGGCCTGCAGTTCCTTGCACTGCGGCTTCGTCCTGGAAAATAATCCGCTGCCAGGTCTTGTGGAGGATGAGGGCGTCGTTGGCAGCCCGGTGAACGGGTAACCCCAGTTCCGAGATTACCTGCTGGCGCACGCCCGACCATTGCCGGACCTGCTGGCTGTTCAGCAGCAGGGAGACCGATTCCAGCTGGAATCCGGGCTGCACGTTGGCGGCCCGGAACAGCCGGTGCAGCCAGAAGCTGTCGAAGGTCCAGGCGTCACAAAACACCTGCTCGGGAAGCAGGCGGTTCAGGTGGCGGGCCACTTCCTCCACTGCCTTGCCTTCCTCGTTCAGGGTGTCCCGGGAGATGCCGTGAATCTGTTCGGCGCTTTGTGACCAGTCCTGCCAGAGTACATGGGGCCGGATCAGCCAGCTGTGCAGTTCGCCACCCGGCATGCAGATACCCACCTCGATCGGGTAGCTTGCAATCAGATCCAGGCTTGAAGCCTCGAAATCGATGAATGCCGGAGTGAGTTCGCTGGTCATGGTATCAGGGTCATTGTTGTGTTGTTTTTCGTTGAGTTTACCCGCCCCGTATCCGAGACGCGAACCCAACCTGTGCGTCCACTGTTACAATATGTCCACTCAATGTAAAACCCTGATGACACGCCGTTGTTGTCCCGAAACCTTGTGGGAGCCTGAATGACTGAAATCGTGGTGGTAATCTATTCCGGAGGCATGGACTCCTTCACCCTGCTGAACCTGGCCCGGGCCCGTGGCTATCAGGTCCATGCCCTGTCCTTCAATTACGGCCAGCGCCATGTCCGTGAGCTGGATTGCGCCCGTCAGGTATGCGCGGACCTCGGCATTCCCCACAAGGAGATTGATATCCGTGCCCTGTCCGGGGTCATGAGCGGTTCTTCCCTGACCTCCGACATCGAGGTGCCGGAGGGACACTACGAAGAGGACAGCATGAAGGCGACCGTGGTGCCCAACCGCAACATGATCCTGTTGTCCCTCGCCACCGGTTACGCCGTGACTGTGGGTGCCTCCGCGGTATGGTTCGGTGCCCACGGCGGGGACCATGCCATCTATCCGGATTGCCGCCCCGGGTTTGTCGAGAAGATGGATGCGGTGTGCCGCGTGGCCAATTATGAGCCGGTGGCTATCGAGGCGCCGTTCATCCGTCTGGACAAGGGCGAAATCCTGGCCGAGGGCCTGCAACTGGGGCTGGACTATGCTCTGACGTGGACCTGTTACAACGGCCGTGACAAGGCCTGCGGTCGCTGCGGCTCCTGCGTTGAACGGCTCGAGGCATTTGCCGCCAATGGTGTGGCCGACCCGCTGGAATACGAGGAGCTGGCCTGATGTACCGGGTCAAAGAGGCGTTCTATACGCTCCAGGGGGAAGGTGCCCGGGCTGGTCGGGCGGCGGTCTTTTGCCGGTTCAGCAAATGCAACCTGTGGACCGGTCGGGAAAAGGATCGCGCCAGCGCGGTGTGCGATTTCTGTGATACTGACTTTGTCGGCACGGATGGCCAGAATGGTGGCCGGTTTGAAACTGCGGACGACCTGGTCCGGCATATTCGCAATCTCTGGCCCGAGGCGCCGGGCCGCCCCTACGTGGTGTGCACCGGTGGCGAACCCCTGCTGCAGCTGGACGAGGCCCTGATTGATGCGTTCCACCGCGCCGGGTTTGAAGTCGGCGTGGAAACCAACGGCACCCTGCCGGCACCGGCCGGCATTGACTGGTTGTGCGTCAGCCCCAAGGCGGACGCGCCGGTGGTCATCGAAGCCTGTGATGAGCTCAAGGTGATCTATCCCCAACCGCTGGCCATGCCGGAGCGGTTCGAACATATCCGGGCCCGTCACTACTTCCTGTCTCCCATGGCGTCCCCGACACTGCCCCCGACCGGCGACGACCCGGTCAGGCAGAGCAACACCCGCAAGGCCACCGACTACTGCCTGGCCCATCCCCGCTGGCGACTGACCTTGCAGATGCACAAGATCATCGGCATCGACTGATCAGGCAGTGGTCATGGACCGAAGCGCTTCATTGCGGTACTGGCTCGGACTGATGCCGGTCCAGCGTTTGAATGCCCGGGTGAAGTTGGCGGCGTCGGCGTAGCCGAGGGCATCGGCAATCTGGCTCAGGTTCATGCCGGTACTCGTAAGCAGTTCCCCCGCCCGTTCCAGCCGGACCTGGTCCACCAGGTTCTGGAAGCTGGCGTCCTCCTCCTGCAGGCGCCGTTTCAGGGTTCGTTCCGAAACAAGCAAGGTGCTGGCCACACGGGCCAGCTTGGGCGGAAACGGATGGCTGGTTTCGATCACCCGCCGAACCCGGCTGGCGAAGCAGGCATCCCCGGTCAGGCGTTGCAGGGCCTCTTCGCACTGAGCCCGGGAAGCGGCAGCCAGCTGATCATTGGTGAACCGGATCGGCAGGGCCAACCGGTTGTCCGGAATGATCATCGAGTCTTCACTGGCTTCATACTCCACGGGCACCGGGATGATCTGGCGGAACCTCGGGAAATAATGGGGTTCCGGACCTTGCCTGATGATTCGTGTGCCCTCCACCGGCGCTCCGGTCAGCTGTGCTCCAATGAAGACGCAGCTGAACAGGGTGGCGTCGAGGATAAAACCCAGCAGCGGTCCCATGTCGACGTCGCAGGACACCGTATAGCGGGCCTCACCCTCGAGCCAGTGCCGGCTCACCTTCAGGTGTGGTGCGCGCAGGGTCAGGTAGCGGGTCAACAGGTCCAGGGCATCCCCCAGGGTCCGGCTGCTCATGACTGCAGTGCCGAGCGTGCCATGCAGGGGCAGTTTCATTTCCCGGGCCAGCAGGATGCCCAGGCCCGGTTCCCCGCTTTCGATAATGGCACGGGTGACAAACTCGCTGGCCTGGGTCTGGCTTACCCTGAGTTCCGGACTGTTCAGACGGGAGGGATCCAGGCCGACGCGGAGCAGAAGATCCTGTTCGTCGACACCAATCCTGTGGAGTAATTCGGCCAGGGTATGCAGGTAGATAGCCGGCATACCCAGATCCTGGGCAGTCGTGACGGAGGCGCGCATGGGTTTCCTCGCTCAGTACCGTTTTTGTTATGTAATGGCTCGGTGATGTTGACAGATTATGTCGGTATGGCCGGGCGTTCCCATGGCTGGTGTGACGGGAGCTGTGGCCGATCGCGCCAATTGGCTGGACTGCCCGGCGGTGCAGGCAAGGAGGTCACCGGCTTGCGGTGTTATGGCGGTTCGGGTCAGAGCCGGATGTCGACAATAAGAGGGTTGTGATCGGAAGAGCGCCACGGACTGACACTGCCCCGGGCAATATCATGCCGGTAGCCCAGCGCTCTGGGTTCGTCGGCGTTGATGCGCCAGGTGACGGCGTTCACGACCCGTGGCGCGAGACTGCCTGAAGCGAGGGCATGATCCAGGGAGCCTTTGCGGCCTTTGTAACGGTAGGTGTAATGGGAGCACTGCTCAGGCGTGCAGGGGTGATAATGCGGCACCATGCTGGTATAGCCCCGTTTCCGGAGCAACTGCAGTGGTGTTTCCCGGGTGTAGCTATTGAAATCCCCGGTGATCAGCGTCCCGGCTATCGCAGCCTGCGCGGGCAGGTGATCCAGCCAGTCTGCGATTGCCCCGGCGGTCCGGGTCCGGTGTTGGGCATAGCAGCCCTGCCCATCACGCTGGTCCCGGTCCGGGCCGGTGGCACCGCGGCAAGATTTGGATTTGAGGTGGGGAACCACCACCCGGGCCGACTCTTTACCATTTCGTAACCGGAACGCCTGCGCCAGTGGCGGCCGGCCGGTGTTGTGGAAGGGGCCGCTGGTCAACCGTTCCGCCTTGCCGACGGGGACCACCCGGTCCTGGCGATAGTACAGGGCTGTGCGGATGGCATCGTTTCCGTCCTTTCCCGGGGTCCGGATATAGCGCCATTGAGACCCCAGGGCCCTGGCGAGTGTGGCGGCGGCGCTGTGTTCACCATAGCCGTCGTTTTCCAGTTCACTGACCGCCAGGATGTCGGGGTCCGGCGCGGTCAGGGCGGAGACAAGGCGCGCCTGTTGGTGCCGGTAGGCGGATTCGGTTGTCGCACCTCTGGGAGTCGGAAAGTCGCCACCCCGGCCATCGCCGTTGAACAGGTTGGCCAGGTTGAGGGTCATCACCCGCAGTATCGATCCGCCAGGACGCTCCGGTGCCGGCTCCCGGGGATTGGTGGCGATGAACTCCGGTGGTGACTCGGGCTGGACCCGCCATTGGCCGAACCGGAAATCCAGTACACCACGGACTCCTCGCAAGGTATCCCCGGTGCGTACGGTGTTGTCGGCGCCGAGACCTTCCGGTGGCCAGGGTACTGGCCGCGGATCTCGTTTGCCCTGGCCGTCATCAAGCGTGATTTGACCATTGACCGAGCTGTCGGGCTTGCCGGCCATCGGGCCGGGTGGCAGGTATTCGGTTGCAATCACCCGGTCATCGGGCGCCAGGGTGAGTTCGCCATAGCGTGCCAGGTTATAGCTGTCGATTACGGTCAGGGGCGAGGGGATGGAGACCCGCATGTTTTCAAGGGCTTCGTGTGCGCCGGCCCCGGATGGCTGCAGTGCGATAGGCTCCGGCAAGGTTCCGGGGCCGCATACTTCCAGCTCCCGGACCTTGACTATTTCGGTGAGCCCGTGAAATTCCTTCACCTCACCGGTCACCCTGAGCTTTTGGCCCCGGCTGCCCTGCTGGCGACGGCTATAGACAAACAGTGCTTCGGAGGTGGCCGGATTGTCGTCGGTTTGATCGTCTGCCTGTTGCAGGTAAAAGCCGCGGAAACCACCTTGCCCCCGGGCGTCGAGGGTCAGGATGCCCTCCACGGTCACGGTCTGGCCGGTGAAGGGGGAGCGATCTCCTTCGCTCTGGATGAGGGCAATGGGAGTGGCGCCGTTGCCACAGGCAGTGGCTGCCGACGCGAGAGGTGTCAGCAGAGAAAGGGTCAGAGTCGTGGCGGCAAACAGCGCGGATAATTTCACGCCGGGCAGTCTAGCAGAGTCCGGCGACCGCTTTGAGTGCCTGCTCCCGACGGCTGCCGAACCCCAGTTCGTCCGGGTTGGCCAGCTCCAGTTGCTGGACCAGAGGATCCGGATGTTCGTTGTCAAAGGTGATGCCCATGCGTGACAGGACATAAGGAGTCAGTGCGGCCCGGGTCCGGATGGTCAGCCGGCCGCCTTGCATATCATAGTCGCGGGCGATGATGTCCTGCTGCGCTTCGGTCAGGCGGTGGTCCGGTGTGATCACCAGGGTGACCTCCCGGGTCCAGTCCTCGTCGTGCTGGCAGGTGTGGCGGGCTCGTTGGCGCAGGGCTTCGGGTACCGTGCGCAGACGGCTGAGGGCAAAGTCCCGGAATTCCCGGTTGGAGTCGCACCACGCTCTCAGGTGCCAGCTGTCACCGGTGCACACAAGGGTATGGGGTTCCAGAATGGCTTCCACCGGCTCGGGGTGGCTCAGCGAGGTGTAGCTGGCACGCAACTGCCGGCCATTGCGGGTCGCGGTTACCACTGCGCGCATGGTTTCCGGAGAGATCACCCGGCTCGGGCCTGCCACTACGTGACTGTCTGGCAGGCCCAGATCCAGTGCTTCGAAGGTGTGACTCAGGTTCTGCTGGCGGGCGAGCAGGTCGAGGTATTCGTTGACCTCCCCACGGGTGACCACCGGCCGGAATTTCGGTGCCGGCACGTAACCCTTGAGGTGGCGGTCATACAGCAGGTTGCCCGGGGCCAGCTCGCGCAGGTAGGTGTTGATGTCCTTGGATGCCTGTTGGCGGCCGATGCCAAAGCTGTGGCAGATGTGGTTGGTGGTCAGTCGACCTTCCCACAAGGCAATCGTCTCGATCAGTCGATAACGTAACAGCAAATCCCAGCGGATGGGCCAGTCCGTCTTTTTCATATCCAGGCGCTCACGGATCCATTGAGTATCTCGAATTTATGTTACCTGCTCTGAGTCAACCGGTCTGTTACGGCCCATTAATGTAAAACACTGTAAACCCAAGGTTTAGCGACCATCCAACGATTATTCGATCATACTTCCGGGGTCTCGGGAAGTCCCTGGTAGCCTGCACCCGGTGCCGCTGGTCTGATGCCGTTCCGGCACAGTCCGGAGGCTGGTGCTATCTTGTTGGCCGAACATTACTCTGGCCCGGCAATCCTTCTCGGGGGTAGCCGGGGCGCTGATCACCAGCTATCGCATAAGTCACACCCAGGATGTGCCGGTGGCAGAGCGGCGTCAGGCTGGCTGAGGCGGCTTCTTTCGGTTTTCCCGATTATATTTTTAATCTGATATCTGTTTTTCTTTCAATGGTTAGCATACTATTGGTAACTATCCCATAATGTGAGTTTTTTTGGCCGACAGCCCGGTTTTTCAGAGTGAACGGGCGGCCACCGGACAGGAGCGACAACCCATGAGAGAGCAGTTTCCCTTTGCCGTTGCCCGGGTTACCCGCCGTTGGCGCAAGATGCTGGATGAGCGCCTGAAGGATCTGGGCGTGACCCAGGCGCGCTGGAACACCATGGTCTATCTGCAGCAAGGCGGAGAGGGGCTCACCCAGCGAGAGCTGGCCGGCCTGATGGCGATCGAGAATCCTACGCTGGTGCGCCTGTTGGACAGCCTGGAACAGCAGGGGCTGATCGAGCGCCGGCCCTGCCCCAATGATCGCCGGGCGCGTCGCCTGCATCTGACCGATGCCGGCCGGTCCTTTATGGACGACCTCTCCGAGCGAGCGACCAAATTGCGCGAGGAACTACTGGAAGGCATCAGCGATGAGGATATTGAGGGTGCACTGAAAGTGTTCCAGAAGATCATGGAAAACGCCGAAAAGCAGAAATAGGAGCTTTATCCCGACGGATAACACGGGCGCCAAACTCCGGCCCCGTTACGGCGATCGCAGTACAGGGATTGGCAAGACCTGGTTGGCCACGGTTGTGCTGGCGGCGAAGTGTACCGACACGTTCTGGGTTATCATGGGAACAACCGTGGGGATGTTGGTAACCGTCTGGACCACGGCCATGAACTCCTGATCGGGTTTGCTGTCACGCGTTTGCGTGCACACTGAATTTCGGAACAGAACTATGCGGTTTGGAACGTATTGGAACCTACTGGCGCTGCTGGTGGCCCTGGGGGCCACGCCGGCAATAGCGGCGACAGATGCTGCCCCGGACAAAGAATCTGAAGTCGAGCCTGACCGGAGTCCGAGGGTTCCCACCTTCGAGCTCAAAGGTGATCTCGCCGGTGAGTTGCAGGCTTTTACCACCCGCTATGAAGACACCTTCGCCAAACTTGGCAACCGTCTGGCGCTGGGATACCTGGAGCTGGTGAAGGCCAATCCCGGGGTGGATCCCTGGCTGCCCGGGGAAGGCACGACTATTACCCTGCCCCGGCAGTATGTGATTCCCGACGAGGCCCGTCGCAAGGGTATCGTAATCAACCTGGCGGAGTACCGCCTCTATTACTTTACCGGCGATGGTGGTGTGCAGGTCTATCCGGTCGGGGTTGGTACCGAGGAGAATCCCTCGCCCCTGACCAATGCGGAAGTGACCATGCCGCTGGAGTCGCCGGCCTGGTACCCGCCGGCCAGTATCCGTGCCGAACACGAGGCCAATGGCGAATACCTGCCGAAGATGATCCCGCCCGGCCCCGGCAACCCGCTGGGTACCCACGCCCTGTTGCTGAGCGAGAAAGGCTACCTGATCCACGGCACCAACAAGCGTTTCGGGGTCGGGATGCCGGTCAGTCATGGCTGCTTCCGGATGTACAACGAGGATATCTCACGGTTTATCTACCAGGTAGACAAGGGAACACCGGTTCAGGTGATCCGCGATCCGGTCAAGATCGGTATATCCGGAGGAGAGGTGTGGCTCGAGGTGCACCGTCCGGGTGAGGATTATCCCCGGGAGGACCGGGACGAACTCTGGCAACGGGTCTTTGCCGAGGTCAAGGCGTTCCGTGAGCGGAATCCGTCGGTGGAGGTGAATCGCCGGGCAATCGAGCTGGCGGTGGACCAGGCCGATGGCATTCCCACCATGATCGGTGAGCAGCTCACCCGGGTTGCCACGGATGAGAGTGCCGGGGAGAAATCCTCAGAGACAGGGAGTGAGCCGGAGCAAAAACTCTACTTCTGACGATTGAAAAGGGGGACATGTCATGCCAGGAAAGCAAACCATCAGAGCCGGGACGTCCCGGCGGCTGAATCTGTTTGCGGCGGTCTTTCTTCTCGGGGCTTTGCTCGCGGGAATCTCCCTTTCCCATCAGTTGCTTGCCCAGACCAGCCCGGGCCGGGCCCTGGTGCTTACCGTGCAGGGTGCCATTGGCCCGGCGACCATGGACTACGTGACCAGGGGCATCCGCCGCGCGGAGTCCGAGGGCATGGGGCTGGTTGTTATCGAAATGGACACGCCTGGCGGTCTGATGGACTCCATGCGGGAGATCATCAAGACCATCCTTGCCTCCGAAGTGCCGGTGGCAACCTATGTGTCCCCCCAGGGTGCCCGGGCGGCCAGCGCCGGCACCTACATTCTCTATGGCAGTCATATCGCCGCGATGGCGCCGGCGACCAATCTTGGTTCGGCGACGCCGGTCCAGATGGGTGGTATTCCGGGATCCGAGCCCGCTGATCCGAAGGACACGGAGCCAGGGTCCGTGTCGGACGGTACAGAGGGTAGCGAGGAGGACAGTAAGCGCCGGGGAGATACCGCCATGGAGCGCAAGGTCCTGGAGGATGCGGTCAGCTACATCCGGGGTCTGGCGGAACGCCATGGCCGCAACGCCGACTGGGCGGAGGAGGCGGTACGGGAAGCGGTGAACCTGGGAGCCTCCGAGGCTCTGGAACGCAATGTAATTGAGGTGGTGGCCCCCAACCTCAGGGATCTGTTGCGCCAGATCGACGGCCGGACGGTCCGGATGGCTTCTGGTGACTTTACCCTGAGCACCGCCGACCTGGAGCTGGTGCGCGCCGGGCCGGACTGGCGCACCAACCTGCTGTCGGTAATCACCGACCCGAACGTCGCCTACTTCCTGATGATCATCGGGTTCTATGGCATTATCTTCGAGCTTGCCAATCCCGGTGCTATTGTTCCGGGCGTTATCGGTGCCATCAGTCTGATCCTCGCGCTGTTCGCCTTCCAGGTGTTGTCCGTGAACTATGCTGGCCTGGCGCTGATCATGCTGGGGCTGGCCTTTATCGTCGGCGAGGCCTTCGTGCCGAGTTTCGGCATGCTGGGGGTCGGGGGCATTGTTGCCTTTGTCGGCGGTTCGGTGATCCTGATGGACGGCAGTCACCGGGATATCTCATTGCCAACCATCGGGGGTACTGCCATTGTGGCGGCAGGTTTCATTCTCTGGACAGTCACCCGCTTCATCGGTTTGCGACGGAAACACCCGGTCAGCGGTTCGGAGCAGATAACCCACGAACAGGGCGAAGCCCTGGATGACTTCACCCGGGGCCACGAGTACTACAATGGTCATGTACGTATCAGTGGCGAGCGCTGGAATGCCCGCAGCGAACAGCCGGTGAGTGCCGGTGACCGTGTCCGGGTCATCGGCATCGAAGGTTTGACGGTAGCCGTCGAGGTCCTCGAAGATGAAGCCTGACCCGACGTTCAACAGTTCACGGCGAACAAGGAGGCCGTATGATTGGTGATCTGATTCCCTATCTCGCACCGACGGTGGTGCTGTTGCTGATCCTCGGATCGGCGATCAAGATCCTGCCCGAGTATGAGCGCGGCGTGGTGTTCTTCCTGGGGCGTTTCCAGGGCGTCAAGGGACCGGGTCTGATCATTGTCATTCCGGGTATCCAGCAGATCGTCAGGGTGGACCTGCGGGTCATTGTGCTGGATGTGCCCAGCCAGGATGTAATCTCCAAGGATAATGTGACGGTGCGGGTGAACGCCGTGCTCTATTTCCGTGTGGTGGATCCGGAGCGAGCCATCATCCGGGTCGAGGATTTCAACTCGGCTACGAGCCAGCTGGCTCAGACTACCCTGCGTTCGGTGCTCGGCAAGCACGATCTGGACGAGATGCTTTCGGAGCGTGACAAGCTCAACGCCGATATCCAGGAGATTATTGATGCCCAGACCGAGGAGTGGGGCATCAAAGTGGCTAATGTCGAAATCAAGCATGTGGACCTGAACGAGTCCATGATTCGGGCTATTGCCCGCCAGGCCGAGGCGGAGCGCGAACGTCGGGCCAAGGTGATTCATGCCGAGGGTGAATTACAGGCGTCGAAGAAACTGGTAGAAGCGGCCCAGATCATGTCCGCCGACTCCGGGGCCATGCAGTTGCGTTACCTGCAAACCATGGCGGATATGAGTGGCTCGAATTCTTCGACTATCATGTTCCCGATGCCCATGGACCTGGTCCGGCCTTTCATGGAAAAGTCGTTCCGTAACAAGCAGGATGGATCCGCCGACTCCCCCGAATAGAGGGGGAGGCACAAAAAAGGCCGGGAATAATCCCGGCCTTGTTCAGTTAGAGCCAGCCAATTACTTCTGGCTGGAGCTCTGCAGCATGCGCTTGGCACGCTCGTTGGCTTCGTCAGCAGCTCGCTGGGCTGCGCGGGCAGCGGCCAGAGCTTCTTCTGCAGTCTGCTGTGCAGTACGTGCGTCAGCGGCAGCGCTGTTGGCGGTGCTCAGTGCGTTCTCAGCGGTCTGCTCGGCGGAAGTTGCAGTAGCATTGGCCTCGTCGATGCCAGCCTGGTTGCTGGCACAGCCGGCAGTCAGAGCAGTAGCCATTGCAAACCCAGCGATCATCAGTTTACGCATAGTAAATCCCCTTATTGGTCGTTTTATGTCCTGAGTCTCGGAAGTGAGTATAGACCACTTCCTGTAAAACCGGGTCCGAAGGAAGTATTTTTTCCACCGGATTCGTTAAACAGTGTAAAACACTCCGAGACAAAATGTTAACTAAGGATACGCAAAATTTCTTAACTTATGACAACACCTTAATCGTGGTGTCATGCACTATCCTCACGGAAGAATGCGGATCGGGGTTCCATCAGCGACCAATAGCCAGATCTCCTCCATGGCTTCGTTGGTGACTGCGATGCAGCCATCGGTCCAGTCCAGACCGACATAGGCAAAGGCCATGTTACCGGCTTCATTGGGCAGGCCATGGATCATGATGCTGCCGCCGGGATCCAGGCCCCAGGCTTCGGCCAGTTCGCGGTCCCGCGGGCTGGGGTAGGAAATGTGGATGGACTTGTAGAAATCGCTCTGGTCGTTGCGCCAGTCCAGAAGGTATTCACCCTCCGGAGTGCGCTCATCGCCTTCGTAAAGCTTGTGGCCTTCAGGGTTGTCGCCAAGCGAGATGCGATAGCTCCGGACAACCTCATCGCCATCCAGCAAATACAGCCGGCGTTCGGCTTTTTTCACCAGCACCTTGCTGATATCGAAACGTTCCGGTTTGAACTGTTGTGGTTCAGGCATGCGAGCGTCGGCTTTCGCAAGCAAGTCCGAGGCGCTGGCAGTCCCTGACACCAACACCACAACCATGAACAGACAACGGCAGACGTTTTGAAGCAAACCCATAACCCTGACTTACCAAACGTTAATATTTCCGTAGAACCATTTATATCATAGCTCAGGGTGAGGCTGTTAAGGGGTTTTGTTAAGTTTTATAGCCATCCCTTTCGTCAGTCAGTTATTTTGTGAACGGTCCATTTTCATACCGACCTTGGTAACCCGGTCGGCTTCTGTCGCCCGGGCGACCAGGGTGACCGGCCCGAGGGTCACGGTATCACCCACGACCGGGTGCCCCTTGCTGCGCCGGGAGAAGCATTCCGCCAGGCTGATGTCCGGCGAGAGTTCATCGAACTCGATGCCGTAAACCTGCTCCACATCCCCAAGCAGCGAGTCCCCGTTCAGCACGAAATCCCCGAAGAAGGCCCGTTCTGCCAGGTATTCCGGCGCACGGCGGCCGCTGAGGACCTTGCCCAGTTCCGTAAGCACATCGGGAGTGGCAAACATGGCAACCATATCGCCACTGGAGACTTCCAGATCTGCCTTCGGCTGCAGGCAGACCCGGTTGCGGAACACGCCGGCCACCGCGGTATTTGCCGGAAATTTCAGCTGGCTCAGGCGCCGGGGCGTTTCCCAGTTCCTGCCACGCAGGGGAAACAGCATCAGTTCGTGATCACCGGCGGCGGGCGCATCCAGCGGCAGGCGGCGATAGGGGGCGTCGCTGGCGGGCACTTCCAGCCGGAGCTTCCGGGCCAGTGGCGCCATGGTGGTGCCCTGAACCACCAGTGAGACCAGTACGATAAAGAACGCGGCGTGGAAGACCTGTTGGGCCTCTGGCAGGCCGGCGATGATGGGAAACAGTGCGAGCACGATCGGCACGGCCCCTCTCAGGCCGACCCAGCCGATAAAGCCAAGCTCTCGACGTTTGAAGCCGAAAGGCCAAAGGGTGGCGAAGACCGTGGCCGGGCGGATGACAAAGATCAGCGCCAGGGCCAGGATCAGACCGCTGCCGGCCAGGGGCAGCAATTCCGACGGAGACACCAGCAAGCCCAGCATCAGGAACAGGCACAGCTGGGCCAGCCATGCCAGGCCGTCATGCACCTGGAGAATCATCGGCATCATACGCACCGGGCGGTTGCCGATCACCACACCGGTCAGATAGATGGCCAGGAAGCCCGAGCCGCCCAGGGCGTTGGTGGCGGAGAACACGGATATTCCGGCAGCGGCCACCAGCAGCGGATACAGGGACGGAGTCAGGCGGATACGGTTGGCCAGCTCCACCACAGCCATACCTCCCAACAGACCGGCGACACCGCCTATGCCGAACTGCTTGACCAGCATTGTCAATACCGACCAGGTAGCGCCCGCGCCGTCGTTGCCAATCAGGGTGACCAGCAAAAGGGTGAGGAAAATGGCCATGGGATCGTTACTGCCAGACTCGATCTCCAGGGTGGCGCTGACTCGCTCGTTCAGGTGCAGCCCCCGGCCCTGCAGCAGCGAGAACACCGCCGCGGCGTCGGTGGAGGAAATAATGGCACCAATGAGCAGGGCGGTCAGCCACCCCAGGTCGAACACCCATCGGGCGACTACCGCCGCGCCGGCCGCGGTCATGAAGACACCGAGGGTCGCCAGCACCAGTGCTGGTCTCAGGCCCACACGGAAGGTTTCTGCCCGAGTGCGCATACCGCCATCGAGCAGGATCACCCCCAGGGCCAGGTTGGCGATCAGGAAGGCCAGTTCGAAATTATTGAATTCGATGCCGCCGGGCCCGTCCTCGCCCATCACCATGCCTACTATCAGGAAGATCAGCAGCACCGGCATGCCGACGCGGCTGGACAGCGGGCTGAGCACAATGCTGATCACCAGCATCAGGGCTCCGACAAGGGTTAGCGTGGGGTCCATTCAATCTCCAGACACAGGGCTTGCCCAAAAGCGGGCCGTGCGCTTATATTTCACTCGCGGCCAATGCTTATGCGGGTGTAGTTCAATGGCAGAACGGCAGCTTCCCAAGCTGCATACGAGGGTTCGATTCCCTTCACCCGCTCCACTTTCCTTCCGTGGCCGGTCTTTCCTTCAGTGTAGTTTCAGACGCGGGTGCATGGCACGGCTGATTTTATCCATCAGCCAGATAATGCCTGTCCGTACAAACCCGTGCAGGGCCACCTGGTGCATGCGGTACAGGGAGACATAGAACAGTCTTGCCACCTTGCCCTCAATGTACATGCTGCGCCCCGAGAGGTTGCCCATGAGGTTGCCCACCGTGGTGTAGCGACTGAAGTTGATCAGTGAGCCGTGGTCGTTATACACGAAAGGCACATCTTCCTTGCCTTCCAGGCGGTTGCACAGGGTCTTGAACAAAGTATCGGCCTGCTGGTGCGCGGCCTGGGCCCGGGGCGGCACCGGCCGGTCGGAGTCCGGTTGCGGGCAGGCGGCGCAATCACCCAGGGCGAATACGTCCACATCCCGGGTGGTCTGCAGGGTCTGTTCCACCACCAGTTGGTTGCTCCGGTTGACCTCCAGTCCGTCCAGCTCCGCCAGGAAGGCGGGCGCCTTGATCCCGGCGGCCCAGATGGTCATTTCCGACGGCAGTTGGGTGCCGTCCTTCATGATGATGCTGTGTTCCCGGACTTCGCTCACCGGCTGGCCGGTCAGCACCTTCACGTGTTGCTTCTCCAGTTCCCGGGTAGCCGCCGCCGACAGGCGTCCGGGCAGGGCGGGCAGAATCCGCTCTGCTGCTTCGATCACGGAAATGGAAACGTCCGAGGGCCGGAGCTGATTCATGCCGTAGACCGGCAGTTCCCGGGATGCCAGTCGCAGTTCGGCGGCCAGCTCCACTCCGGTTGCCCCCGCGCCGATGATGCTGATGTTAAGGGTGTGTTCCTTGCCTTGAAGGGCTTCGTGGTTCTTGCGCAGAAATGCGTTCAGCATCAGATTGTGGAAGCGCCGGGCCTGTTTCAGGCTGTCCAGGAACAGGCAGTGCTCCTGGGCACCGGGAGTGCCAAAATCGTTGGCGGTGCTGCCGACGGCGATCACCAGGGTGTCGTAGCGGATTGTGCGGGCCGGTACCACCTCACGGCCCTCTTCATCATGAAACGGGGCAATGACCAGTTCCTTTGCCTTGCGGTCGAGACCACTCATGCGTCCGAGCTGGAATTCGTAGTGGTGTTTCCGGGCATGGGCGCGGTAGTTGATCTCGTTGGTGCTGGCGTCCAGGGAGCCGGATGCGACTTCATGCAGCAGGGGTTTCCAGACATGGGTCAGGCCCGCATCGATCAGGGTAATCCGGGCTTTGCGCTTTTTGCCCAGTTTGTTGCCGAGGCTGGTGGCCAGCTCCAGACCGCCGGCACCGCCGCCGACCACCACGATATGAGGAAGGTTATCCATAACTATCAGACCTTGAAGTGAAGAGAGCAAAGCACTCTTTCGGCCAAAAGTGCTTGGCTGTCCTCACCGGGAAAGGCATCTTTAAAGGTAGGGTATTAATGCTGCTGAAGTAATACTAACGCGGAGCCGGTCGCCGGTACAATTGTACTGGAGGCGCGCTTGCCTCCCCCGAAATATTTACCTGTTTTGGTTAAATGCACATACAAGAAATGGACCTGAGGGTGACATGGCAAGAGAACGGGCAAGGATAATGCAGCATGCAGGAACTGGTTGATCAGATCGGGGCGATCATCTGGGGACCACTGACCATCCTGTTGCTGGTGGGCACCGGCCTCTATCTGAGTATACGGCTAGGTTTCATCCAGCTCCTGCGGCTGGGGCTGTCAATGCGCATTATGAGCGGCCGGGATTCGGAGAAGTCTGAGGCCGGGGAGTTGAGTCATTTTTCGGCTCTGACCGTTGCCCTCTCTGCAGCGATCGGCAATGGCAACATCGCGGGTGTGGCCACCGCTATCGCTCTGGGCGGCCCGGGCGCCATTTTCTGGATGTGGGTAACGGCGGTGGTGGGCATGGCCACGGTGTTTGCCAGCACTACCCTGGCCCTTAAGTTTCGTCACTACGATCCGAAAACCGGTTATGCCGGCGGCCCGATGTATTACATCGAGCGAGGGCTGGGCCCGAAGTGGAAACCCATGGCCCGGTTCTTTGCCCTGTGCGCGATCATTGCCGCCTACGGCACCGGCAACATGGTCGAGGCGAACTCGGTAGCCGATACCATGGAGTTTTCCCTGCGGGATATGATTGGCTACGAGCCCACGGAAGATCGGGTGTTCGGGGTCAAGCTGGGAATCGGCGTCGTCTACGGGTTGCTGATCTGGATGGTCATTGTCGGCGGCATCCGGCGCATCGGTTCGGTGGTCACCCGCCTGGTCCCCCTGATGTTCGTGATCTACGTAGGCAGTGCGCTGGTGGTGCTTGGCCTGAACGCAGACGCCATCCCTGGAGCCTTCGCCCGGATTGTTTCCGGTGCCTTTACCGGCACTGCGGCTACCGGAGGATTTGCGGGCGCGGCGGTGATGACCAGCATCCAGTTCGGGGTGGCCCGGGGTGTGTTCAGTAACGAGGCCGGTCTGGGCACCACGCCTATTGCCATGGCGGCGACCCGCGTGGACGAGCCGGTGCGGGCGGGGCTGGTGGCCATGAATGGCCCCCTGTTCGACACCCTGGTGGTTTGTACCATCACGGCGCTGGTGATTCTCACGACCGGTGTCTGGACCACCGGCGTCAGCGGTTCCGAGCTAACCACCATGGCGTTCAATGCCGCGGTGCCGGATCTTGGCAAGCTGGCGGTAACCGTGTCGCTGATCTTTTTCTCGTTTTCCAGTGTGGTGGGTTGGAGCTATTACGGGGACAGGGGCACCGGCTACCTGTTCGGTAACAAGCCTGTGCGGCTGTACCGGAACCTGTTCTGCCTTCTGCTGCCAGTGGGGGCAGTGATGGAGCTGGAGCTGGTGTGGGCACTGTGTGATATCGCCAACGGGCTGATGGCCATGCCCAACCTGATAGCGATTCTTTTGCTATCGCCCCTGGTGGTCCGGCTCACAAAGGACTACTTCCTGCGCCGGACGGCGGATGCGGCGCTCTGAAGACGATCATCAGAGCGCTGGTGGGAAGTCCGGAATCAGCTGCTTTCCTCGCCCCGGGCCTTCCTGAGTTCTTCCAGCTTTTCGTGCAGCAGTTTCTCCAGCTTGATCAGTTGCTCGCGATTCTTCTCGCTGGGTTTGCTGGTGTACAGATCCACGTAGGTCTGGGTCACTGAACTCAGGATTGGGTGCAGTTTCTTGTAGCTCTCTTCTTCAGTCATGCTCGCTCTCCTTGATGCGGGATTTCTGATAGTAACTATGGTTGATCTGACGTCATGATCAAGGCAACTGCCCGAAGCTGTGATTCGGGTCATGATACGAATTCCCGGCAGCCAATCGCTGCTCCGCGCCGTCGTCTGCTAATCTGGACAGAGGGTCGATACCATTGTTAAAACCGTTTGTATCAAAGATCTGGTCGCCGATCGACAAAATCAACCAGGTCGCCGTCAATTATCAACAGGAGGCATTGCTGTGAAACTGAAGGTCAGAGGCATTGAAGAAGGTCAGCCGATTCCCGAGAAGTTCGCGTTCGGCGTCTACAGCGAAGAGGATCACATGAGCTTTGGTCCGAACAGGAATCCGGAGATTACCTGGGAGGATGCCCCCGAAGGGACCAAAAGCTTTGTGGTCATGATGTTTGATACGGATGTGCCAAGTGTGCCGGACGATGTGAACCAGGAGGGCAAATCCGTTTCAAAGGACCTGCCGCGGGTGGATTTCTTCCACTGGTTGCTGGTGGACATCCCCGCCAGCGTGAACCGTATTCCCGAAGGTGAGGACAGCGATGGCGTAAGCCCGAAGGGCAAGGAGCATGGCCCCGGTCCGATTGGTGTACGCGGCGTCAATAACTACACCCAGTTCCTGGCCGGTAACCCGGATATGGCCGGCACTTACGCTGGCTATGATGGCCCCTGCCCGCCCTGGAACGACGAGATCATCCATCACTACCATTTCGAGGTTCATGCACTCGATGTGGAGAGCCTGGGCCTTGAGGGTGAGTTCGATGGTAACGATGTCCGGGAAGCCATGAAAGGACATGTGCTGGACAGTGCCCGGGTGACGGGAACCTACACCCTGAATCCGGATCTTCGATAATGTCTGGCAGTTAATCAAACTGTCTTACGGGCGTAACCCGATTGTCACCGGAGCTTGCGAAGGTTTCTGTCAGGGCACCTGACTGCAAGCTCCGGCAAAACGGGAGGCACCGTGCGACAGTATCGCAGTGTATTCATTTCCGATATCCACCTGGGAACGGCCGATTGCCAGGCCAGGTACCTGCTGGATTTTCTGCACAACATCCGGTGCGAGACACTCTACCTCGTCGGTGATATTGTCGATCTGATTGCCCTGCAGCGGCGCCCCCATTTCCCGGAGTCCCACCGCAAGGTTATCCACAGACTGGTCGATCTGGCTGCCTCGGGCACCCGCGTGGTCTACATCCCAGGCAATCACGACGAGTTTTTCCGGCGTTTCTGTGGCCAGACCTTTTCCGGTATCGAATTGAAGTACAAAGCGGTCCACGCCACCGCCGATGGCAGGCAGTTCCTGGTGTGTCACGGAGACCAGTTTGACCAGGTAGTGCGCTGCAGTCCGTTGATGCTGCTGGTCGGTGACCGCGCCCACGGCCTGCTGTTGCGCCTGAACCGCTGGTTCAATGCTCTGCGTCGGTTGCAGGGCAAACCCTATTGGTCACTGGCGGCCTGGATGAAGAGCCGGATCGGCAGGGCGCGCACCTTCATTCGCCGGTTCGAGCTCGCGGCGCTGACGGTGGCGGAAAAGGGTCATTACGACGGCTTTATCTGTGGCCACATTCATTCCGCAGGATTCCTGCGCAGTGAGGATGGGCTGTACTGCAATGACGGTGATTGGGTAGAGCACTGCACGGCGCTGGTTGAGCAAGAGAACGGGAGACTGGAACTGTTGCACTGGTCCGAATCCCCCTCCGTACTGGCGGTGGAACCGGATGTGCCCCATCCGGAGGTGTGCGGGGATGCCCGGCCAGTGCTCGATAACGTTCCGGCCGGGTTTGTGGAGCAGGTCAATCGCCTGGTCAACTGATTGCTACGGGTTGAAGGTCAGTCTGCACGATAGGCGTCAAGAATCCGCGCCATATCATCACCCAGGTCTTCCAGTTCGGCATCAGGGAGGTTGCGCTCGGCGATGGAGCGTAGCCCCATGATCTGACTTTGCAGCAGCCGGGCAAGGCGCCCGGGATCGACGGATTCCTTCAGTTCACCGTATTCCCTGGCCTGCTCAAGCAACTCCGAGAAGGACTGCTCTATCGCCCCCAGAATTGCCTGCGCCTGTTCGGACAGCCCTGCGTGAGTATTGCTGGATTCGAGCAGGGTCTTGACGATGAGGCAGGCACGGGAGGGTGCGACGCCTTTTCTGGTACAGCCCTGAGCAATCCGGCGGAGATAGTCCTGGAGTCCTTCGATGACGGAATCATAACCGGCCATGTGCTCGGCCAGCTCTGCGCCGCCCGCTTCGGCATAGCGGGTCAGGGCTTCCGAATACAGGCCATCCTTGCTACCAAAGGTGGCGTAGATACTGCCGGGCCGCATATCCAGTGCCTGCTCGATCTGCTTCATCGAACTGCCGTGGTAGCCCTTTTTCCAAAACAGGCTGACGGCCCTGCCAAGGGCGTATTCCCGGTCGTAGCTTGGGGGTCTGGGCATACCGATACCATCTGTCGTCACTTTGACTGTTTACTCAATTATATCTTGAATAAGTGTTCAATAACAGTTGACCTCAGTGTTGTTGAGTAATGATTCAAGAACGGAGATACACCATGGCTGATTTCAAGTTGCATGACATCGAATCTGCTCCGGAAGGCGCCAAACCACTTCTGGAGAAGTCGCAAAAAGGTTTTGGCATGATTCCGGGTCTCCATGCTGTTATGGCGGAATCTCCCCAGGTTCTGGACGTTATCCTGACCCTGTCCCAGAAGACCATGAGCAACTACATCAACCATATTGCGCAAACGCCGGTTGATGAGCCGTTCAAGAAGTTTGCCTGGAGCAAAAAAACAGTAAACTGCTGGTGAAGGCCGTGTGGTTGATTCCACACGGTCTGCCCAGCATAGCCAATGCATCGCCGATTAAAGCGAAGATATTTCCTTAATAGAAGCACCGGGCTCGTCCAACCCGGGATAGGTCGCGGCTGAGCGCGACCTATCCTTATTAGCTATCTTTTTTGATATCAAGACTGGATTTTTCCCAAGAGCATGTCAGCTGCGTTTTCGGCAATCATCATGGTGGGCGCGTTGGTGTTACCAGCAACCAGACTGGGCATTATCGAGGCGTCGACAACTCTCAGCCCCTCAACCCCTCGGACTTTCAATTCCGGATCAACGACTGAATCCGGATCCGCGCCCATACGACAAGTTCCCACGGGGTGGTAGATAGTCTCTGCATTTTCGCGGATAAAGTCTGCAATCTGGCTGTCCGAAGACACAGAGCTTCCGGGCATGACCTCTCGTTTACTATGCAAAGCCATTGCCGGCGCCCCGAGTACACGTCGTCCGAATTTGACGGCGGAAATCATTGTTTTGATGTCTTCGGGATCACTCAGATAATTGGGTTGAATCAACGGATCGGTCAGTGGGTCCGGGCTTTTCAACCCAATAAAACCACGGCTTTTGGGCAACAGATCGCAAATGTGCAAGGTGTAACCATACCCGGCCATCACTTTCCGGCCGTGATCCTTCAAATAGGTTGGCAAAAAATGGAACTGCACATTTGGCCGTTCACGGGAAGGCTCGGATTTAACAAAGCCTCCGGCCTCGGCAGCATTACTGGTGAGAAACCCGCGTCGCGCAAAAAAATATGAGAAAAGCGCGCTCACTCCCCGAAGCAGGAAGCTGGGCGCAACACCAATAGGCAAACGTGAGTTCGCCGCGTGCATCAGTGTAATGTCCAGATGATCGACCAGATTCCTGCCCACCTCGGGAAGATGATGCACAAGGGGAATCCCGTGTTTTTGAAGCTCTTCGCGATCACCGATTCCCGAAAGCAGAAGTAGCTGTGGTGAGTTAACGGCGCCGCCGGATAATATGACTTCACCGCCGTCATTGAGCCTGAGCTGGCGATATTCGTCCCCCTGGCTCACTGTTACGCCGACGGCCCGTTTGCCATCCATAACCACCCGGGTTACCCGTGCGTCCGTTAGCACATCAAGATTAGGCCGGCTCTCTGCGCCCCGCAGAAACGCTTGCGCGGAACTCCAGCGCCGACCATTTTTTTGTGTCACCTGGTAGAGTCCCAACCCCTCTTGCGTTTCTGCGTTGAAATCCGTGTTCACCGGGACATCTACATGGGGAGCGGCGCGAACAAAATCCCGACTCAACGGATTGACCGATCTGAGATCGCTTACGCTGAGTTCACCGCCCTTGCCATGGTAAGAATCCGGGCCGAAACGTTCGTTATCTTCCAGCCGACGAAACAATGTTAATGCGCGGTCCCATCCCCAAAGGTCGGTCCCGGCAGCTTGCCCCCAGCGTTCATAATCGGCTTTGTGGCCTCTGATATAGACCATGGCGTTGATAGAAGAGGAGCCGCCAAGTGTCTTTCCCCGCGGCCAGAACAGTCGACGCCCCTTGAGGTGTTCTTGAGGTTCGGTTTCGAAAGCCCAATTCAGCTTCTTGCTATTGGCAAGAAGTGCAATGCCTATGGGCATATGTATGAGCGGGTTCTTATCCCCAGGCCCCGCTTCAAGCAACGCCACTCGCTTCGAAGGATCTGCAGTAAGCCGGTTAGCCAATAAACAGCCAGCTGATCCCGCACCAACAATAATGTAATCGTACATAATACCTCTCTTGTTATTTGATTATGCTCAGCCCAAAATACGAACAGCAGCATCTATGAGCCGCCGGACCCAGCGTGTATAGGGAGGAAAAAGAAGGTGGATAAGAGAATGCTTATCCTCCATCAACGCCTTTTCATGCGAAAAAGCGCGGAAACCGTATTCACCGTGTGCCGCCCCTATCCCGGAATTATTCACTCCACCAAAAGGCAGGTCCGGATGTAGAAAATGCACGACTGTAAGGTTGACCCCTACAGCGCCGGAACTTGTTCGTTCGATAATACTCCTGGCAAAAGACTTGTTTTTGTCGAATACGTAAAGCGCCAGCGGCTTGGGGTTATCATTTATTTTATTGATAACCGAATCAATATCATCGAACTCAATAACCGGTAATATCGGGCCGAATAACTCCTCACGTGAGATATCCATGTCGCTGGATACATTTGCAATCAACGTCGGAGCAATAAAATTTTCTTCAGCATCTGTAACGCCACCTTCAAAGACTTTTGCGCCTTTGCTTTTGGCATCATCTATAATGTTTGATACGCGCTGGAAATGACGGGCATTTACAATCCGGCAATAGTCAGCCGTCGATTTTTGAGCTTCCGGTGTTTTTCCGTAGGTGCGCCCGATTTGCTTTTTAAGTGCTTCATTGAATTGGTCTGCGATACTTCTGTGTACAAAAACGTGGTCTGGAGCGATGCAGGTCTGGCCGTTATTGGCAAACTTCCCCCAGACAATATATCTGGCAGCCTTCTTTATGTTGGCATCCGGGCCTACGATGGTCGGGGATTTCCCGCCCAGCTCCAGTGTCACTGAGGAAAGGTTCCTGGCAGCAGCCTCCATGACCAGCTTGCCTACCGCAGGGCTACCAGTGAAGAATATGTGGTCGAAGGGCAAGGTCAACAGTTTCTGCGCTACCGCAGCATCCCCCTCAACCACGGAAACCAGGTCAGGAGAGAAGGTTTCGGCGACAATATCAGCGATCACCTTTGAGGTATGGGGTGTCATTTCCGAGGGTTTGATGATCGCACCGTTTCCTGCAGCCAACGCCGAGACCAGAGGTCCCAGCGCGAGATTGAGCGGATAATTCCACGGTGCAATGATCAGGCACACCCCCTTTGGTTCTGGCCGAACATAAGATTTCGTACCCAGAACGCCAACGGAGGCAGCCACCCGCTTCGGACGCATCCATTTACGCAAGTGTTTTTTAGTGTGTCGAATTTCCTGAAGCACCGGCAGAACTTCGGTTAATTTGACTTCGGGAGCGGGTTTCCGAAAGTCTGCCGCGCACGCCGCAATAATTTTTGGTTCGTGGCGTTTAATCGAATCCCGCAGTTGGTCGAGCTGCGCTATTCGAGCCTCCAGGGTAAAACTGCCGCGGCGTGCAAGCTGTGCCTGCTGCATGGCCGTGAAAGTTGCTTCAATCGTATCGGTGGTTGGCACATTGGGCATCCCAACCTCAGCCGGACTAGCTATCTGCATTATAAAATTACCTCTTGCCGAACGAGCCTGTGGATATTTTCAATCGGACTGTCAGTCTTCATAGAGGACATAGGCTTCTTTTGGGGCGCCACAGTCAGGGCAACACCAATCGTCCGGGATATCTTCAAAACGTGTGCCGGGCGGGAATCCCTCGGTTTCATCTCCAAGAGCTTCATCATAGATATGGCCGCAAGTAACGCAGATCCATTTCCGATAGGGGGCATCACCCGGCGAGTCTTTGGAGGATTTTGAAGAGGCAGGCTTGGATTTCGCCTCAGGCTTTGTTTTATTTTTAGCTGAAGGGGTGGATGCATCCGTTGCTTTCCGGGATGTTTCGTCGGGCTTGGCCTGGCTGGCAGGGCGGGCCGCTGAGGTGCCGGATTCGGACACTGAAGGGTTGGAGTTGGATTCCTGAAGCGCTAC
>JAXHVJ010000179.1:0-1517 GCA_034189235.1 Pseudomonadota bacterium | reverse complement strand
GTTGAACTAGCCGCGCGAGCGCGGGAAGCGCGCCTGAGAGCTTTGCAGATTGTAGAACACTGAGTAGGGTTTTCAAGGATGAGGACGATACTACAATCCGTGGTGGCCCAAGGTTACCCGGCCCTGGCGGAGAAGACGTCTTTGCCACCACATGTTCACCGTGCGGCCAGGGCCATGGTAATGTGCCGCACGTCGGCACTGGGTGGCCACATTCAAGGCTGTCCCGAGGGGCATGTTCGAAGAGTCTGGTATAACTCCTGCCGCCACCGCAGTTGCCCGCAATGCAACCGGATACAACTTGAGCGCTGGCTGGAAGGCCAGAAGTCCCGCCTGATTGATCACCCCCACCGCCATATGATTTTTACCCTGCCGCACGAACTGCACCCCTATTGGCGCCGCAATACCGATCAGATGACCCGCTGGTTGTTCCAGTCCGTCCGGGAAACGCTTCTGTGTTTTTTGAATGACCCGGCTTACCTGGGTGCCCAGCCCGGCATTCTGAGTGTCTTGCACACCTGGGGCCGGTCCCTCACCCTGCATCCCCATATTCACTGTGCCATCACCGAAGGTGGCCTGGATGACCGGGGTCAATGGCGCTTGCCCGTCAAGAACTGCTTCCTGCCGATTCGTGCGGTGATGTTCAAGTATCGGGGGCACTTTCTTGCCCAGTTGAAGAGCGCCGTGGATAGCGGAGAGTTGACGCTACCGAAGGGCGAGACATCGACGAGCAGCCACAACCTGTTTAACCGGTTGGGCCGCAAGCCCTGGAACGTGAACCTCCGTGAGCGGTACGACAATGCCGAAGGTGTGGTGGAATACCTGGCCCGCTACGTGCGGGGCGGGCCGATGCGACCCAGCCAGTTATCAAAGTTCCGGGCCGATCAGGACGATGTTCTGTTCCGTTACCATGCCCACCGGGACAATCCGGATGGCGGGCGAAAACGATGCCGGAAGGAACGCTTGAGTACGAGGGAGTTGGCCGGGCGGTTACTGCAGCATGTGCCTCGCAAGGGGCTGAACATTGTTCGCAGCTATGGGTTGTATGCGGTGGCCTGTCGGGGAAAGCTGGATCAGGCCCGGGCGGAAGTGGGACAAGCACCGGTCCGATCACCGAAGCCGGTTCAGTGGCAGGGGTATCTTGGTCGTATTCCCGGAAGCCAATCACAGACTCACTGTTCGGTCTGCGAGCGTCAATTGATGACCCTGGCCCCTATCGCAGCCTCGAGAGCACCGCCATGAATTCGCAGGGTTCAGGGATGACAAGGGGCAAGACCATGACAGGGATCGTCGGTGGGGAGCTTGTCTTGCCGGGTGCCTGGAAATACCGGAAAACCAGCCCCAAAACCGTTCCGTTGTGCTGTATGAATCCGGCCAAGGTTCTTCAATCCAGCCTGCATCAGAAAACCTTTCCACAGCCTCACGGCCAAATCCGCAAATCTGGCCTTTCAAATCCCCATAGGCTAGCCTGAAGCCTTGAGTGCGGACCAGTCCAACAAGCCGATGAACCGATCCACAGG
>JAXHVJ010000178.1:0-1608 GCA_034189235.1 Pseudomonadota bacterium | reverse complement strand
CCAATGCTTGGATTGAGGTAAGGGGCATCCAGGTATACGTCCAGATTAAGCTCGAAGGTAAACTGACCCTGATCATTGGTATAGAGAAAGCCATTCAGCGGTTCGACATTGCCACTGGCATCCCTTGGGTACCTCATGCGCATCATGAGCGGGCCGGTCGGGATACGTTCTTCGGGCTCAATGCCAGTGTCTGCGATTTTAAGTGTTGCAAACGCATCCAGCAGTTGAGTATCTATTTTGACCCACACATCGCTGGATGTGGTGGCTAACACAGAGGGCAGAATTTCCACCGGTACCCGGCCCTGCTCATCCGGTTGTCCTGCTACGATGGTATCGAGCATGGCTGCCAGATAAATGAACTTGTCTTCGGGGCAGATGTCGGGGGATCCATCTCCTCCTTCTTGCTCTGTGGCGAATCCACATCCAATGTTAGCGTCAACAACAAGAGAATCCTGTTGAGGAGGATCCAGTGAGCTGACCCCATTGGATGCCAGGCCTACCGCGTTGGCAACGCTTTCTCCTGTTTGAGAGCCGTCCTCAAGACCTTTTGTATAGTTCAGATCCGCATTGGCATCGGCCGCCGGCAGGTTTCTCAGCGGCAGGTAGGTGGCATTCTTCTTCTCGATACCGGTGAAGTAGTTCACCAGCGCCGTGCCGCCCTCGGTTCTGTGGGCTGCATCCCATTTGCCCTGGGTGAGCAGGACGGTCTGCAGGGGCAGTCCCGCAGCTGACTCTATCGCGGAGTTATTGGCATTCAGCGTATAACGATAGAGGCTGCCTGTCTCCCACGGAACCAAGGGCGTAATGGTCACGGACCGTGGCTCGGTGGTGAGGGTGTATTCGGAGGTACCAAGTTCTTCCCATTGGCCACTCTCCGTTTGCCTTTCAACGGTCAGACTGTTGCCGGGGATAATGGTTTCCGGGTTCATGTTCTGGGAGAAGCGGACGACGATGGGCTTGTCGCTCTCGAGTTGACCAATGGGTAGCAGGTCGTCCTCGGCTTTGCCCCCGGTACAACGTCCCTGGTTGCCGGCGTTGATATCAATATCCGTTTTGGCGCAGGGATAACCCGGGCGGGTTATCAGGGCAAGCGGTGACTGGTCCGTTGGCGTGCCCGGCTCGGTCGGGCTGAGTTGGAACGGCAGGGCAGCCTGGCTGGCAAAGGTGTTGCCGGCCAGATCCCGCAAACCGGACCCGTTTTGCGACGAGGCACCATTGGGATTGAGCCTGAGAACGTAGTTTGCGCCATGCTCCAATGGTTCCACGGGATCAATGACAACACTGCCGCCATTGGCTTTCAGGTTCGCATCAACCGGTACCCCATCCTTTTCCAACTGAATGTTGTCTGAATGGATGGATGAGGGGAGCAGCGGTTCGTTGAAGTAGACCACCAGATTATCGCCCGGGCGAAGCTTGTCCTGATTGTCGGCGCCAGGCACCCAGCTCTTGATCGTCGGAGCTTCGGTATCCGCAAAGTCGGCCTGTACCGGGGCGTCTTCGACGTTGCGGAAGCCGTTCAGCTTGAAGGAGATCAGGCCTGAGGCCGTGTCAATGCCCATCACGTCCGGTTCGATAACGCCAACGGCTTCGATACTCAGCTTGCCGTCC
>JAXHVJ010000177.1:0-1639 GCA_034189235.1 Pseudomonadota bacterium | reverse complement strand
GTCGCTTCGGTGGGTTCCTGCTGCTGGCGGCCTTACTGCACCGTTCACTTCACAGGCTAACCGGGCGTGTCCCGCCCTTAATATATTGATGGCACCGACAACATCGGCGTTTTCTTCAAAGCCACAGCCGACGCAGCGGAATTGCGCCTGGGTTCGGCGGTTCTCTGCCGACACATGGGCGCAGGCCGGGCAGGTCCGGCTGGTGTTGCGGGGGTTCACCGCAATCACCTGACCGCCTCGCCAGGCTTGCTTGTACTCCATCTGGCGCCGGAATTCGTACCATCCCTGATCCAGAATGCTTCGGTTCAATCCGGCTTTTGCTTTCACGTTCCGGCCCGGTATTTCGACACTTCCCGCTGCGGATTTGCTCATGTTGCCAACCTGCAGGTCCTCGATACACACGATCGCGTGGTTTTGGCTGATGATGGTCGTGGTCTTGTGCAGGGCATCGCGGCGGAGGTTGCCAATCTTGCGGTGGATTTTCGTGACCTTGGCTTTTGCTTTCTTCCAGTTGTTGCTGAACCTGGTTTTTCGGCTCATCGCCCGTTGATAACGAGCCAGCCGCTCTTGCTGCTTTTTGAAGCTGTTGATCGGTTCAAGGAACGCGCCATCGGAGAGCGTGGCGAAACGGGCGATGCCCAGGTCAACGCCGACGATGGAGGTGGAGGGATGCACCGCATCGGCAACTTCCCGCTCGGTCTGGATCGACACAAACCACTTGTCACCGGTTGTCCGGATCGTGACATTCTTCACCCTACCCAGCACATCCCGGCTGTTGCGGTACCGAACCCAGCCGAGTTTGGGCAGGAAGATCCGGCTGTTGGCCTGATCCAGCTTCGTGCCTTGCGGGTAGCGAAAGCTGTCACTGTAGCCTTTCTTCTTGAAGCACGGAAATTCGGCCCGCTTGGCAAAGAAGTTGACGTAGGCCCGCTCCAGATCCTTCAAACTTTGTTGCAAGGCTTGAGAGGGCGTGTCCTTCAGCCATGCGGTATCGGGCTCTGCTTTCCATTCGGTGAGGTGCTTGCACAACCCACCATAGCCCAATTTCTTCTCGCCTTGCTCGAAGCGTTCCTTCTGCAAGGCCAGCGCCTTGTTAAACACGAAGCGGCACGATCCGGAGAAACGACGCATATTGCGCCGCTGCTCGCCGGTTGGCATCAGTTCGTATTTGAAGGCTTGTAGTCGTTGCATACCTCAATCATACTCTTGGTCTATGAGCAATGACAACGATATCAGGCACGGAAGACACTGTGTTTTCAAAATGCACGTTCACTTGGTCTTCGTGACCAAATACCGGCGCGGCGTGTTCACCAGGGAGGTCATCAATGACCTGCGAGATATCTTTGATAGCGTGTGCCGGGATTTCGAAGCAGAGCTCGTGGAATTTGATGGCGAAGACGATCATGTTCACTTGCTGGTCAACTACCCGCCAAAAGTGGCGATATCAGTGTTGGTGAACAGTCTCAAAGGCGTATCCAGCCGCATGATCAGAAAGAAAGCCTATCCGAGCGTTCAAAAAAAACTCTGGGGTAGCGCGTTATGGTCACCCTCTTATTTTGCCGGTAGTTGTGGCGGTGCGCCCATTGGGATCATCCGCCAATACATCGAGCAACAGCAAACGCCACACTGAAAGCCAAGG
>JAXHVJ010000176.1:0-1645 GCA_034189235.1 Pseudomonadota bacterium | reverse complement strand
CGATCTTGCGGGCAAAGACGTCGATGACGAAAGCCACGTAAACCATGCCCTGCCAGCTTGAGACATAGGTGAAGTCACTGACCCAAAGCTGGTTCGGCATGCTTGCGAGCTATGCCCAAAAGTTGGTGACGGGGCTGGTCAGGCGGCGATTTGAACTTGCTTGATGCCGTCTTTGAACTCAACCCCTTGGATGACCTCGGGCAGACGGTTTGGCCCGGAGATCTTCCTCCACTTTTTCCTGGCTGACATCATCAACCTGAAGACCATGGCGAGAGCGGTCTTGCGGTTTAGGCAGCCCCTGGTTTTCCGGGTGCGGTTACGCACGGTAGCAAAGACACTCTCGATCGGGTTCGTCGTCCTGATGTGTTTCCAATGCTCGGCCGGGAAGTCGTAGAAGGCCAGCAGCTCGTCACGGTCCTTGACCAGCTTGGCGACGGCCTTCTCGTATTTCACACCGTAGGTTTCGACGAAGAGATCGAAGGCCGCGTTGGCCTCTTTCCTGGTCTCGGCCATCCAGATATCCTGTAGATCAGTCTTAGCCTTGTCATGCAGGGATTTGGGCATCGCGCCCAACACGTTTGACGTCTTGTGGACCCAGCAGCGCTGTTCACGCGTTTCAGGGAAGACATCGCGCAGCGCCGTCCAGAACCCGAGCGCACCATCGCCGGTGGCCAGTTCCGGGGGCACAGTCATGCCCCGTTTCTTCAGCCCCTTGAGTAAGTCGCGCCAGCTGTCGGCATTCTCGCGGAACCCGTCCATAATCGCCAGCACGTCTTTCTCGCCATATTCGTCAGCCCCGATAATCACCAACATACATTGGCGATCACCGTCCAGGCGCGGTGTGAAGTAGACCCCGTCCGCCCAGATGTAGACATAGCGCTTGCCCTTGAGATCGCGTTTGCGCCAGGCTTCGTACTCGTCCCACCAACCAGTCTTCAGACGGCTGATGGTCGAGGACGACAGCCCCTCAGCATCCGGCCCCAGAAGCGCAGCCAGTGCTTCGCTGAAGTCGCCCGTCGAGATGCCCTTCAGATAAAGCCAGGGCAGCAACTCCTCCAATGATTTCGCCTTGCGCAGATAAGGCGGTACCAGCGACGAGCGAAACCTGATCTTCGTGCCGTCCGGGTTCGCGCCACGGTCGCGTACGCGCGGCACCGCAACAGGAACCGTCCCGATCCCCGTCATCACCTCGCGCTCGGGCAGAAACCCGTGCCGCACCAGTCTTTGCCGACCTTCTTCGTCCAGAAGATGCGCATGTTCGGTGATGAACGTCGACACTTCAGCTTGAACCGCTGATCTCAGCAACTCCCTGGCGCCCGCATGGATCACCTCGGTCAACGGATCAGCTGAAAATTCCGATGCCAGTCCGAATGGGACAACGGTAGATTTGGCCATGGTGGCATATCCTTTCTCTTTTGAGACCGACGGCGCTTTCAACACCGCCACGATATGCCGCCTACTTCACGCCATCACCAACTTTCGGGTATAACTCAACTCCCGTGTGAATCCCTTTTGTCAACACAGCCTAGGGTCAGGACCCATTGATTTTCGGCTAGCGGCATGATTCAGGGTTCGAAAAACGAGCGGTGAACATGTCTGATCTTTTCTGGTTAAGTGACGCCCAGATGGCGCGTCTGGAACCTTT
>JAXHVJ010000175.1:0-1676 GCA_034189235.1 Pseudomonadota bacterium | reverse complement strand
AGAAAGATGCCCGTATTAACATCAGACTCTCCTCCAAGGACCTTAGAGGGCTCCAGAAGAAAGCCCTGGCGGAAGGCATCCCCTACCAAACACTTGTTGCCAGCATCCTTCATAAATATGTAGAAGGTCGCTTGCACGAGGATCGATAGCTAATCGGGTAGCCGGGGGTATCTAACCCCCAGCCCCCACAACACCCTGCACCGATGCGTCGGACCGACGGCTCCGCACAGGGCGTTTCTCGAAAACGTTTAAAGCAAGTCGGCCGATTACCTCCTGCTTACTCCAATGATGGCTTCAGATTTTGCGCCAATGTTCCTGGGTCCGGTCGGATATGGAGTCATTGAGCTGCACAGGCTCCTCATTGATTTTCGAGTTCAGGCCTTCACCTCACCATGTCCCACCCATTACGGTGGGCATTCGGCTACTATGCCGTCTGCTGACTTCTGCTCAATCACCGACGGAGTTACCTCCGACGGCGCTATCGGTGTCCATCTTGTTCGCTCGCAACCGCCGATGGTAGCGGCTGCGCCCAGGCTTGATCGACCAGTGGCCTGACTGGTAATTGACCGATCGCTCGTTAAGCAGATCCCGATGCCATTGAACGGTGATCTTCCCACAGGGGACTTTCACCCCATTAGTTCATGCCCATGCTGGGCGTACACCAGGCCATGCATCGGATGCCAAAACCTCCGCTTTGCTCCGGTTTTGCCACCGGTGATGGCGGGCGTTATGTTTCTTGACCGCACCTGTTAACTGGTGCTATTAATAGCGCTGAATCGTTGGCTAGGCATATCACTATGCAAGTGAAATTCTCCGAGGATGTCATTCCTCTATCAGACCTGAAGATCAATCCCGGAAAGGTGGTTGGTCGAGCGCAGGATACGCATCGACCAATCCTGCTTACCAGTCGTGGCCGTGGCATAGCTGTTGTTCAGGGGCTCGAGGATTATGAGCGAACCGCAGAGGAATTGCGGTTTGTAAAGGCGGTGGCGCAGGGACTTATGGATGTTCGCGAGGGCAACACAGTATCGCTGGAGGATGCCAGGAAAACGTTGGGCATCAAGTAAATGGAATTACGCATCGCACAGTCTGCTCTTGAGGACTTACAGGCTATTCAGGAGTATTACAAAGAGCAGGGTGTGCCACATATCGGCGATGATTTCGTGGCTGCTATCCTTGAGCATTGTGAAATGCTTCAAATCCACCCGGATGCTGGCCGAGTTGTTCCTGAATTCAACCTCGACCATATTCGCGAATTGATCCACGCGCCATTTCGAGTTGTCTATCTTAGGCAGACTAAAGCAGTCGTTCTCATGCGTGTCTGGCGGAGCGAGAGGCAGCTCGAATTACCAGTAAACGAAACATAACCACGCCATGCACCGGATGCCAAAACCTCCGCTTCGCTGGTGTGTCATGACGAAAGACTCCGGTCTTTCTTGCTGTACTCAAGATGAGGGAAGGCCCCTCGGTCTCGGTGACCAGACATCGGGGTCAAACCGCCCTGTGCGGCTCGCATTAAGAGTGCGGGTCGTGAGCGACATGGGAAAAGGCTGCCGGTGCTGGAAACGAGCCTGGGTGCTGGATATGGATATTCAGGGCTTCTTCGACAACATCGATCACGACCTGTTAATGAAGGCGGTGGATCGCCATGTGACCGAAGACTGGCAGAAGCTGTA
>JAXHVJ010000174.1:0-1685 GCA_034189235.1 Pseudomonadota bacterium | reverse complement strand
TGGCTTTGACCTGATCCTGTTGATGTGGTGTCAGCTTTAGCTTGCGCCCGAACTTCACGCCCCGCTTTTTGGCGGAGGCGCGGCCCTCCTCGGTGCGTTCATTGATGATGTTGCGTTCAAGCTCAGAAAGGCCAGCAAAAACAGTGAGTAGGAACTTTCCCATGGAGCTTGTTGTGTCCGCCCATGGAGATATAGCTAAAAGTTGGTGATGGCCCCTGAGGGGCGGCATATGATGGCGTTGTTGACGCGCCGCAATTCTCGATTGAGAAAAGGATATGCCACATGACGACAAATACCATTAGCCAGCTGACCGATCCACAGGGATTTTCGCCTGATCCACTGACGGACCTGCTACGATCCGGCGCGCAACGGTTGATTGAACAAGCGGTTGAGGCCGAACTTTCAGTTCTATTGGAGGCCTATGCATCTGAGAAGACGGACGATGGCCGCGCTCGACTGGTGCGCCACGGTCACCTGCCGGAACGCGAGATCATTACCGGGATCGGCGCGGTGCCGGTCAAAGTGCCGCGCGTGCGGGACCGGGGCGACGGAGAGGAGAAAGTTCGTTTCACCTCGACAATCCTGCCGCCCTACCTGCGCAAGGCCAAATCCATCGAAGAGCTGCTGCCATGGCTCTATCTCAAGGGCATTTCCACAGGCGACTTCCAAGAAGCTCTGGCTGCTTTGCTGGGGCCGAACGCAGCGGGTCTGTCATCGACAACCATCTCCCGGCTTAAGGCCGACTGGTGGACCGAATACGATCGCTGGCAACGTCGTGATCTCAGCACCCGGCGGTTCGTCTACATCTGGGCGGACGGTGTCTACTTCCGCCCACGCATGGCTGAGGAAAAACAATGTGTTCTGGTGTTGATTGGCGCAGATGAGTGGGGCCGTAAAGAAATCATCGGTCTTACTGATGGCTATCGCGAAAGCACCCAAAGTTGGCGAGAGCTGCTGCTCGATTTGCAGCGGCGTGGCCTTACCCATGCCCCCGATCTTGCCATTGGGGATGGTGCTTTGGGGTTCTGGCACGCGCTGCGCGAAGTTTTTGCTGCCACGAAAGAACAGCGCTGCTGGTTCCACAAAACCGGCAATGTTCTGAACGCGATGCCGAAGTCGGTTCAGGCCAAAGCAAAGGGACATCTGCACGACATATGGCAGGCCGAAACCCGCGTGAATGCCGAGGCCGCTTTTGACTTCTTCGTCGCCACCTACGGCGTGAAATACGACAAAGCCGTGGGGAAACTGACCAAAGATCGTGATGTTCTCTTGGCCTTCTATGACTTCCCTGCTGAACACTGGAAGCATGTCCGAACGACGAACCCAATCGAAAGCACCTTCGCCACCGTCAGACACCGCACTGGCAAAACCAAAGGATGTCTCAGTCGCAAAACTGGCCTTGCCATGGCGTTCAAATTGATGATGTCAGCACAAATCAAATGGCGCAAACTCGACGGCGCAAGCCGCATGCCAGAGATCATCGAAGGGATTGCATTCAAGGACGGGATCAAACAACTTAGCCAAGCCGCCTGATCACGCCGTCACCAACATTTGGGCATAGCTCTCTCGTCATTGGTAAACCAGACAAAGCTGAAACGGCTGTAGCCAAGCGTGCCCACAAAGGCCGAGAGCTTGTTCTTGCCGCGTCGGATCACAGTCCAATCCACCTGCGCTTGCCGACCCGG
>JAXHVJ010000173.1:0-1713 GCA_034189235.1 Pseudomonadota bacterium | reverse complement strand
TTCACCTGAATGATTCGGTGTTCGCGCGATGCAAAACAAGATGTAGAAAATGATGAATCTGATAACAACAAGGTGATCCTAATGTCAATGTCAGAAAATGTCTTAACAACAGAGTCTCTTCAGAAAGAGCCTGATGCCGAAGGTTATGTGGACAGAAAGCGCCACCTGTGGGTCCTTTCTGTGCTGTGGCCAGCGACGCCTCTTATTGGTCTTTACCTGGTATCCCAGACTGGATGGAGTATCTGGTACGGATTGGTGTTGGTCCTTTGGTATGGCGCAGTTCCCTTGATTGATGCCATGTTCGGAGAGGATCGTTCCAATCCACCCGAGTCGGCCGTGCCCCGGCTTGAACAGGACCGTTACTATCGGGTGCTGACCTACCTGACCGTGCCCGTTCACTACGCATCCCTGATTGTCAGTTGCTGGTGGGTCGCCACGCATTCAATGAATGTTTTTGAATTCCTCGCATTGGCCCTGTCCCTGGGAATCGTGAATGGTCTGGCTCTGAACACAGGCCACGAACTCGGCCATAAAAAAGAAACGTTTGACCGCTGGATGGCCAAACTTGTACTCGCCGTGGTCGGATATGGTCATTTCTTCATTGAGCACAACAAGGGGCATCATCGTGATGTGGCAACGCCGATGGACCCGGCGACATCCCGCATGGGTGAGTCCATTTACTCATTCTCACTGCGTGAAATTCCCGGTGCTTTCAAGCGGGCATGGGCTCTGGAGGAACAGCGCCTCAGCCGTTGCGGAAAGAGTGTCTGGAGCCTGGAGAACGAAGTACTTCAGCCGATGATTCTGACGGTTGTGCTGTATGCCGCATTGCTGGCGTTTTTTGGTCCGTTAATGCTGATCTTCTTGCCCATCCAGATGGCCTTTGGCTGGTGGCAGTTGACCAGCGCCAACTATATTGAGCATTATGGCCTGCTGCGGAAGAAGATGCCGGATGGACGTTACGAGCGTCAACAACCGTACCACTCATGGAACTCGAACCATATCATGTCCAACCTGATTCTCTTTCATCTGCAGAGGCATTCCGACCATCACGCCCATCCGACAAGGGCCTATCAATCGCTTCGCGATTTCAAAGACCTTCCTTCCTTACCTTCGGGCTACCCTGGAATGTTCTTTGCGGCAATGGTTCCCGCATGGTTCCGTTCGATAATGGATCACCGGGTGGTGGAATGGGCGGAAGGAGATCTCGACAAGATTCAGATCCAGCCCGGCAAGCGTGAGTACTATGAGCATAAATTTGGTGTGACGGGCCATCAACAGGCCAATACCGCAGCTGCTAAATGAGCGGGTAGCCGGAACTTATATACCTCGTTTACTTTACTTACGTTGTAGAAAAAGAGCGTCTGACGTGCACCTGAAAGAGGGTGCGCATCGGGCGCTACCAAAACAAAGACAACAAGATCGTTTGAAAGGTGCTTTAAATGGCTAAATATCAATGCCCGGATTGTGGTTATGTATACGACGAAGCGGTTGGTGATCCGCACGAAGGCTTTCCTGCCGGAACGGCCTGGGAAAAAATTCCTGAAGACTGGTCCTGTCCGGACTGTGCGGTGCGGGATAAGGTTGACTTCGTAGCGCTTCAGGAATCCAACTCCAACCCTTCAGTGTCCGAATCCGGCACCTCAGCGGCCCGCCCTGCCAGCCAGGCCAAGCCCGACGAAACATCCCGGAAAGCAACGGATGCATCCACCC
>JAXHVJ010000172.1:0-1714 GCA_034189235.1 Pseudomonadota bacterium | reverse complement strand
CGTCGTTCATTTCTTCCTGGAATTTCTGACGCCGCTCGTACATCTCCTGCATTCTTTCCTGTTGCTGTTGCCAGTGCCGTTTCTGGATTTCCTCGATGCGCTTTCTTTGATCATCGGTCAGGTCCAGTCCGGCTCCCGGCCCCATGCCCGGGTAACCGCCCATCGTGCCAGGGCCGGGGCCATAGCCCATGCCGGGACCCATGCCACGATGCATGCCGGGGCCGTAGCCCATGCCGGGGCCCATCATGCCTGGCCCCATGCCGGGGCCCATCATACCGGGTCCCATACCAGGGCCGTAGCCCATGCCAGGCCCCATCATACCGGGCCCCATATAACCCTGTGCCGCCGCGAGGCCGGAGAGACCGAGCCCCATAATCGAGACCAGCAATGTTTTCCTGAATGCTTCTGAAGTGCGCATTATGGTTTCCTCCTTATTGAATCAGATCATGAAGCCCGAAAAGGGGCTTGTTCACGTTACAGCTTGGCACAAGTCTTTCTATTGGCAAGCAGCGGGACAGGGTTGGGACGGAGTTGTAATGTGCTGCTTTCGTCTGTGGCAGTAGAGCGGTATATTCGGAGGCAATCACGGAAAATCATCAGGAAATAGCTGGAAATATTACAAAATTTCCGGGTTTTATCGTTTTTAATGAGCCAGCGGAGACAAAACGTGACCGAACCCTTCTCCTATCAGAGCTTCTCGGTGGATGTGTCCAGTCACATCGCCCATGTCCAGTTCAAACGGCCTGACGCCCTCAATACCATGAACAAGGCCTTCTGGCTGGAATTGCCCCGTTGCGTGCAAGATATCGAAGCATACTCCGATGCACGTGTCATCGTGATCTCGTCGACCGGCAAACATTTCTCCGCCGGCATGGATCTCGGGGTGTTTACCGATCCCAAAGCGGTGCCGATGGGTGGCGACCCGGGCCGGATGGCCGAGAACCTTCGCCGGGTGGTACTGCAGCTGCAGGACACCCTGAGCGCTCTGGAGAAGGTGCGCCTTCCCGTGCTTGCCGCGGTGCACGGCGGCTGCATCGGCGGTGCCCTGGACCTGGTCTGTGCGGCAGACTGCCGGTATTGCACCGCGGATGCTTACTTCACTATCAAGGAAACCGAACTGGGCATGACGGCGGATGTCGGCACCCTGCAGCGCTTGCCCGGGCTGATACCGGAAGGTGTGGTGCGTGAGCTCGCCTACACCGGCCGCAAGTTTGGTGCGGATGAGGCCCACCGGTTGGGGTTCGTGAATACCGTGTATGACAATCACGAAACCATGCTGGAAGGTGTGATGGAGATCGCCGCCCGGATTGCTGCCAATTCGCCGCTGGCCGTTACCGGTTGTAAGGAAATGATCAACTACAGCCGGGACCACTCGGTGGAAGACAGCCTGAAGTACATGGCCACCTGGCAGGCCGGCATGTTCCGCCCCAACGACATGATGAAGACCTTCCAGGCCAGGGGCCAGAAGCAGCCGCCAGAGTATGACGACCTGTTTCCGGTGAAAGACCTGTTCGGCCAGTAAGCTATGGCAAAAACCGGAGGTTCTTCCATCTCGACCCGAGCCGCGCTGGTTTTTCAGGGTGGCATCGGTGCCGTCGGTCTGTTGGCAATCTGGCTGTTCGGCATCCCCGTTCAGTGGGGTGGCCTGGGCGGGTTCGAGGTCGTGCTGTACGGCGCTATTGGCGCTGTTGGCACTTATCTCACCCTGATTCTG
>JAXHVJ010000171.1:0-1730 GCA_034189235.1 Pseudomonadota bacterium | reverse complement strand
TACTGTCGATCCCCGAGAGGTTAACCGGGTTGTGCAGGGGCGCGAGGCTGGCACACTTTTTAATGGCCTGGCGGACCTTATCGTCTATCAGCACGGCTTCCCGGAAATTCTCGCCACCGTGAACAACCCGGTGCCCGATGGCGGCGGGCGTGCCCGCCAGCAGTCCGGAGTCTGCCAGGGCCTGGGTCATGGTCTCCAGGGCTTGCCGATGGGTCGCCCCGGCCGGTAACGGAATGTCGCCTTTTATTTCGCCGATCCGTGCCACTGCGTCGTCGTGGTTCAGGCGTTCCGCGAGTCCGGTGGCGGTGCATTTCAGGCTGTTTTCCTCAAACAGGGCGAGCTTGAGGGTGGAGCTGCCGCAATTGACCACCAGTATTGTGTTATCCATAAGCCGTTTCCCCTGGTTTCAGACCGGTATCCGGTGATGCTCTTGTAGCCAGGCCTCAAACTCCCTGGCCGGTTGGGCCCGGCTGTAAAAATAGCCCTGGGAATAGTCGCAGTGTTCCTGCCGGAGGATCGTGGCCTGGCCTTCTTCCTCCACACCCTCGGCAACCACCTTGAGACCCAGGCTGTGCGCCATGTTGATAATGGCACGGACAAGGGAGGCATCTTCCGGTTCCTTGATGATATCGTTGACAAAGGATTTGTCGATCTTGAGCACGTCAAAAGGATAGCTTTTCAGGTAGCTCAGCGCAGAATATCCGGTTCCGAAATCATCGACGGACAGCCGTACGCCCGCCTGATCCAGCTGATACAGGATGGCTGCCGTTTCAATGGAATTGTCCAGAAGCAGTCTTTCGGTAATCTCGAGTTCGAGCAGTTCGGGTTTCAGACCGCTACTGCGGAGTGCCCCCATTACCGCCGCCAGGAATCCGGGGTGGCGAAACTGGCGAGGGGATACGTTCACGGAAATACCAATGTCCTTGCGGGCCGTTTTGCGCCACCCAACTGCGGTCCGGCAGGCCTCCTGAAGAATCCATTCGCCCACGGGAGTGATCAGCCCGGTTTCCTCGGCAAGCGGAATGAACCGGTCAGGCATGACCAACCCGAGAGTCGGGCTGTTCCAGCGCAAAAGGGCTTCCGCCGCCCGCAGCTGGCCGCTCTCGGTATGCACTATCGGCTGGTAGTGCAATTCGAACTCGTTGAATTCCAGGGCCCGGCGCATCAGTGATTCCATCTGGAGCCGCTCGTGGGACACTTCGCTCATTTCCGGCGAAAAGTGGGCATAGGCGCTCTTGCCATTGTGCTTGGCTTCGTACATGGCGGCATCGGCGTGTTGGAGCAGGGTACCGCTGTTGTCCGAATCCGTGGGGAATATGGCGATGCCGATACTGGTTGTTACGAACACTTCCTGAGCATTCAGGGTGAAGGGTGGCGAAAAGGTCTTCAGAATCCGCTCCGCTACCTGGGAGCAGGTGTCCGGGCCGGGTAGCCCGGGCAGAATGACCAGGAATTCATCACCGCCGAGACGGGCAACCGTGCTGGTGCCCCGGAGGCAGCTCGAGATCCGCCGGGCGGCTTCGATCAGAAGATTGTCGCCGGCGTCGTGGCCGAGGGTATCGTTGATGTGTTTGAAGTTGTCCAGGTCGAGGAACATGACGCCCACCAGGGTATTCTCGCGGCGGGCCTGGGCCAGGGCAAGTTTGAGGCGGTCCAGTGCGAGCATCCGGTTGGGCAGGCCGGTGAGGATGTCGTAGTTGGCCTGGCGGAGCAGTTGCTGCTCATACCGT
>JAXHVJ010000170.1:0-1738 GCA_034189235.1 Pseudomonadota bacterium | reverse complement strand
TCTGGAGCCTGGTCGACGGTAATGGTGTCATGTCGCCCCAGCCTGATTCTTCCGACGACGGTCAAGCCAGTTATCAATTCGACCTGAGCGATGCAGGTGTCGCGACATTCAATCTTTCAAATACCCATGCAGATCAGCTCTCTATTGCAGGTACCGACTGGACCGAGGGCGTAACTGCATCAGGTGGGACCGTCGAATTCCTGGAAAACATATTGCGTATATCACCGAACGACCCTCTGGGCGACGACCTGATTGCTGCGCGACCCCATCAGTATGAAGTTGCGTTGATTAAACGAGACGAAAATGGTGAGTGCGGAGTCGCCACGGATTACGAAGGGACCCATTCCCTTGAGGTGTGGCTGAACCGTTCCGAGAACGATCCGGGAGGCGCGGGACCAGAAATAATAGGGAAGACTGTGCTTACTGAAGCCGGAAATGAACCAGGGACGGGCGGTGTAGAGCTAGAGTTTTCGCAAGGCAGTGCAGACCTGGTTCTGCAGGCTCCCGACGTGGGCGAATACACGCTCAGGTTGCTCGATTCCACCAGTGGCTATGCCAGGGATCCGGACGGCACGGCCATTCCTGTCCCTTCCACATCAACAGGAGCACCCTGGACAGCCCGCCCCTTCGCGCTTGCTGTGAGTGCGCCTGGTAATCCGGGAGCAACGGATGCCGATGGTGATATTTTCACCGCTGCGGGTGCAGATTTTGAGCTTGAAGTGAAAGGTGTGCTCTATGATTCCACGGATGATGCGAATGGCGATGGCCGAGCCGATGTTGGGGCTGTCCTATCGGATAACATGGCTGCACAGTCATTTGGTCAAGAGGGAGAAACTATCAGTCTCGAGGCCGATTTATTGGCACCTGATCCCACAGCGGCAGATAACCCCGGCTTGCAAGGCGGAGAAAACCCAATGGCAAGCTTCACGAATGGCTTGGGTTCTGCGCCGGACTTCCGGTTTACCGAGGTGGGTATTATTAGTGTCTCAGCAAGGATCACAGATGGCGCCTATCTTGGCGTAACGCCTGCTCGCACTGAGCGGATGGTGGCGCCATCCGGGCCTGTCGGCCGCTTTATACCAGACAGGCTGGATGTGTCTTTGGAGGACAAGGGTGCTCTGGGTTCGGCCTGCACCGCGGGCACGACCCCGTTCACCTACACCGGTCAGGTATTCCGGTGGCAGGTTCTGCCGCGGTTTGAGGTGATTCCGAAGGCGGTGGGCGGCGAAATCACGAACAATTATTATCTTGGCGGGTTCATGAAGCTGCAGGCCAGCGGCTTTGAAAGGGGCTGGCCGACAACCGATGACTCCGCAACCCTGAATGACAATACTACGCTGATGCCGCTGGCGGTAACGTTCAGTGACGGCGTGTTAGAGCCCAGGGGCGATGGTGACCCCCTGTTTTACGAATATTCCGCCGCAGATGAGTTCCTGTTTACCAAAACAAGTGAAGCTCAAGTCGCGCCCTTTGATCCGGGCCTGACCTTTGGCCTGACGAAGGTATCTGATACGGATAATGTGTCCTGGACCTCGCCGGCTTCAGCGACCGTACCCGCGCCGTCGGACTTCAGGCCGGATAGCATGGGTGATCTGCGCTACGGCCGCCTGCAAATGGAAAACGTCTACGGCCCTGAAAATGTGGACGAGTTGCTGATGCCATTTTCCGCAGAGTATTGGAATGGTTCACGGTTTGTGACGAACATCGATGATAGCTGCACGCCCTGGGATACGGCCAA
>JAXHVJ010000017.1:0-42857 GCA_034189235.1 Pseudomonadota bacterium | reverse complement strand
CCAGACACTTTTCGGGCACTGGCAGGTTTTCAACAGATGCGAGTCGAGGCATATCGACGGTTTGTAGAGGAGCAAACGAGCACGCAGTCAGATGAGCTGATTCGCTCGGCAATCAGTAGCAACAAACTGACTGGTGGCAACAAATTCGTCGATGAGATAGAAAACCGTATTGGTATCAGAGTTAAGGCCAGGAAGCCGGGTAGGCCGACTTCCGAAAAATAAATCTGTCCCGGTTTTTAAATCTGGAAACTCGAAGGAATTCTATTGAGAGCCTGGCTTTCAACGACAAATCGGCGCTTCGGTCTTCATGCCTCTCGGATCTCAAACTGATAGCCAGGCTCAGACTGCCTATTCTGAAAGCGAGTGTAGGCCTCATCATCGTAGAGAGTCGATGTGACGATCTTTGAAACCGGGATCACCACTTCAAAGTCACCGGGATACAAATGGCCCAACGCCCCACCGCCCTCGGCTTCACCATCCTCGCTATCTCCTCGGAGATCTCTACCAAAACCTCTGAGTAGTTGGTGCTGAAAGTTACCTGCCCAGTTTCCGGTGACCGGAATCCAGAGAATACCGGCAACAGCCTCAGCTCCTTTTCGTCCGCCAAGGGATCGATCGTCCTGATCACGTACCCGACATACACTTTCCCGTTCTCAAGAGTCACCAACATCGGCAACGAACGCTCGATGGCCCGCAGGACCAATCGCTCGAAGTCCGCATTCTTGATCGCCAGCTTGTAGGGCCAATGTGTGCCGGTCAACAGATTCAAGAAATGCCCACCGACAATGCCATACAGGATGGTCACCAGGAGCAGTGCGGCAACTTGCAGACCAAAGCTCCCAACCGATGGGCTCAAGCCAAGTAGGCCTGACGCTTGGGCCAGATACTCAACAAACCCTACCTCCCATGCGGTGAGCAGCATGAGGGTAAGGCCAGCCATAACGAGAATCGCTACTCCGTAAAGAGCGGCAGAGAAGTAAAGGGTGTAACCGTTTGACCGAGCGATGCGGTAACGGGAGAGATGCCAGCTATTTGCCCACGAATAACCGGCAATCAGCGGAATGATTATGAGACTGAGCTGGGTCACTGTTTGACAGCGACTTTTTCAGCCCTCTTGAGAAAGGAGTTAACCCGTTCATCGCTCAGATAGTCTGAAGCCTTACGGTAAGCAACTCCATTGCCTGAGACGGAGTAGTGCTTATGGGCATCACTCCGTTCACTTCTAGCTTGCTCGCCATTACCCATGGCAAGTAATTTTTTGATCCACATAGCCAGAGTCCTCCGTCGACCGAATTCTAGCCGTAGCCATAACAATATACAAACAACGGGAGAAAGAAGATCAACCATTGGGTCAGGGTGTGTACAGAAAACTGGTACAGATGACGACTATTGAAATACAATAAACCCTTGAATATCAGGGAGTTAAAGGGTTGGACAGGGTCTCCGTGGTTCGATTCCGCCTCCGGGCATCATCAAGAATGCAGACGAAACCCACCCCGGCGCGGGCTGGCCGACACCATCGCACTTATTGGCCATCGGGGACCATTAGCAACTGACGACCAGTCCGGGAAACTACCGGTGAACCGGGATACCAGTTGATCGACCTAGTTGATCGACGCGTCGGTCCCCGGCTTGCTGCACACCTGCCAGTCCACCACATTGCCGTCCGGATCGAAGTGGACAAAACCGGCGAAGCCGTCTTCGTGGATCCAGGTCTTTACGTAACCGACGACCTCGCCATCATCCTTGCACAGATCGAACGTGGACTTACTGTTATCAGAGGAAGTTTCGGCTTCCGTTTCGTGGGGCTGGATGATTACTTGGGGATCGTTGAGCTGGAACAGTTCAAGGTGACGCGCGTTCATATGGGGCACTCCATGATTACGAACGGTTACATTGAAAGCGTGCCCAATATATCCCAGTCATGTGACAGAAAAATTGCTCCCGATCAGTTTTTTGAGGCCAGTCCGGGATAGAGCGAATGGCTCGAGGCAGTTTCTTTCTGAAGGCCCGGGCATCGTTTCCCCGGATTGAAACAGGCAAAAAAAACCGGGAAGCAGTACTCCCCGGCTACACGAAATGACACGGTAAAAGAAAACTCAACGATGCAGATCGAGCTTTTCTGACTGTTACTTTGCCAGCATAGCGTTTCAGAATTATGACAACCGGACATGGTGTCAGCGGCCCGGGCAGCATGCAGCACGCCTTGGTGCTACAGGTTTAACATCTCTGTCATGAACGTCATCTACCCTGATGATCTTATTTCAAAGGAGAGTAGTACTCATGTCTGGAGATTCCTCCCTTCTGGTTGAAAAACTCTGGCGCCTGAAACGGCGCATTGATAAAGGCGCCTGCCCCGGTGTCGAGTTCGTCCATTTGAACACCCTGCTGCGCGAGCCGGCTTACCGTGCCGATGTGCTCAGGCGGGTTGAGCAGTCCGGCAATGCCGAGCTCAAGGCCCTGGCACGGGAAATCACGCTCAATGATGATGGCCAGCCACTGACGGTGAAGGACACCGCCAGTCATCGGGCCTCAAGTCAGGAACAGGAGAAAGAGACCAAAGGATGGTTCAGGCGCAATGCCCTGCTCGCCTTGCCGGCGCTGGTGGTGGCCGGGGTTGCGGCCGGTTTTACCGCCTTTGAGAACCGTGCCGAGCGCATCGATTCGGACATCATTATCGACACCACCTGGAAAGCCGGCAAACGCTACATTCTGGAAAAGACCATCTACGTCGAAAACGCCCATCTCACAATCGAGCCAGGCACGGTCATCGAAGGTGAAAGTGGCTCCGCGCTGGTGGTAACAGCCAGCGCCAGACTGTTTGCCCGGGGCAAGGCAGACAGCCCGGTGGTCTTCACCAGTGCCAGACCGAAAGGAGAGCGTGCCCGGGGCGACTGGGGCGGTGTGGTTCTTCTCGGCAAGGCGCCAGTCAACGAACCACAAGCGTCCATTGAAGGCCTGCCCGAGGGCGAGACCCGGGGATCATTTGGTGGCGACGATGCCAGCCATTCCTGCGGAGTCATCGAATATACCCGTATCGAGTTCGCCGGATATGAAGTCTACAAGGACAATGAACTGAACGGGCTAACCCTGGGCGGCTGCGGCAGTAACACGATTGTCCGCAATGTCCAGGTTCACCGGACACTGGATGATGGCATCGAGATGTTCGGCGGCACGGTGGATCTCAAGAACATCGTGATCACCGGTGCCGGGGATGACAGCGTCGACTGGGACTGGGGTTGGCGTGGCAACGTGCAGTTTGCGGTCATCCAGCAGTATCCGGATGCCGGTGACAACGGTTTTGAGGGAGACAACAACGGCAGCAATCACGAGGCCACGCCCCGCTCGGAACCGGTGTTCTACAACGTGACCATGGTCGGTGGCGGCAATACCCAGAAAAAGCACCGGGCCATGGTACTCCGGGAAGGTTCCGGCGGCCATTTCCACAATATGCTCATCGACAGCTACGGCATCGAGGCCCTGGATACCCGTGATGACGCCCTGTCACTGACCAGCCGCGATCACCTGCAATTCAGTAACAACATCCTGGCAAATCTGGGGCACCTTGGCCGGGTTGAACCGGAGCAGGATGATGACGATTTCGGTTTTGACGAGCAGGCCTGGATGGCAGAACCGGCCAACAACAACGTGGCCCGGGTTGAATCCGCCCTGTTCCCGAATGCCAAGGCATTGGTCAAACCAGACTTTACGCCGAGGGTACCGCTCAGGCAAATGAAAGCGACGCGCCCGCCACAAAGCGAGTTCTTCGACGAGTCTGCCAATTTCGTGGGAGCCATCAGCCCGGTAGCATCCGGCAGTTGGCTCGATGGCTGGACCGCCTTCCCGGAGTCCTGATCAGTTATAGCCGCAACAACCTGTCGTGCCAGGGACGGCCCTTTCGAGACATGCCTCAGGCTTTAGCCCGGTCTACGCGTTCCAGAGATCCTGCCGGATTCCCGCCCATATCTGCCGATATACCTCAGCAGCCGGACTATGGGGAGCCAACCGCTCCAGCGGCAGCCCCTCCTCGCCCATACGCTCCACCACGCTGGCGTAGGGAACGGCCACGCCCATATTGTTCGCCAAAACCTCACTGCCCTGCTCGACAATTTCCTTATGCAGGTTTTTTCTGCGATCCACCATGGAGAAAAAGGGGCGCAGCTTGCGGGCGCCGAGTTTCTTGTCCTTCACGAACTGCCGCAACTGGTTCCAGCTGTTCACCGCCAGCCAGGTCGGAACAACCGGCACATACACCCGGTCCGCTACCTCCAGCACCTGCTCGGTCAGCCTTGAAAGCGTGGGTGGGCAATCCAGGATCACCAGGCTCGTCTCCTCCGAGAGAGGCGCAAGCATGTCCCGCAGGACATTACTGCCGGATTCCTGCTCCAGCTTGATGTCAAAATTGCGGAAGCTGGTGTGGGCGGGGATAAAGTCCAGCCCGGGGTAAACGTCGTCATGGATGAACTTGGCGATGGGCGCCTTGCCCTCGAGCAGTTTGGATAACTTGCGCCCCTTCACCGTTTCCGCGCCCGCCAGGTAAAAACTGGAGGCGCCCTGGGGATCCAGATCCCATAATAGCGTGCGGCAATTATCCTGACTCGCCAGATAGGCGATATTTACCGCTGCTGCGGTCTTGCCAACACCACCCTTGGGGCTGTAAAAAGCAATGATCCTCATTGAGGCTTAACTCCCGACTTCCCTTATGTAACCAGACGGTACAGGGTAGCAGCCACGGCACAGCCCTTTGTGAAGCTTTTATTACACCGAGCGCTTCGCAAGCTATTCAAAACCAAATGCAGCGAGGTAACCATGACTGCGCCGTCGCACGTGTTTGATCAAACGGTGTCGCTCCGGCCCGTCAGCACTGGCTCGCCGGGCTGGCTCAGGGAGTAGTGGGTAGCCTTGAGGGTGCGGGCAAGGCCCTTCTCTCCCTTGAGCGAAGATGCGTTGCCGGTTTCAATGGAATCGGACACGGAAAGGGAAATTCTGTGCAGTGGAAGATTTTCGTAAAACCACGATCACGCGGCCTTGCGAAAATCCTCCATCCGCACGGACTTGTCCCGGCTACGCTTGTACCTGGTTTTGTCCTCGACAACCCGCATCTGGTATTTCGGGGTTCTGAGTTCCCGTTGCACGGCACTGTGCCGGGTCGCTTTGGCGCGTTTTTTGGCCATATCAACTACTCCTCCATAATGGCTGGATTCAAACAGGCCCGATTATAACACCTCCTGAGGTTTCAGAGCGTAAGGAATGACACTCACCCTCTGGCTGACTTTTCTGGTGGGCGCAGGCCCGAGACCAGATAACTGTATTGCCTTCAGGCCACTAAAGCTGCTTTATCCACTGCCTCTGCGCCCTGCTTCGCCTGGCGTCTGCCAGGAACTCGATGATTTTGTCCCGGGCCTGGGCAAAACTCTTGTGCTCTGCGGGGATCACTTCCTCACAAAAAAACAGGTGATAACCCAATGGCGAGCGTAACGGCTGGCTGACGCTGCCCTCGGCCATGCGAAAGAGTACCGACTCCAGTTCCTCATAGAGCAGTCCCGGAGGGACCTTACCCAGCTGGCCCCCTTCGACCGCAGTGGGACACTGGGAATAGCGCAGGGCAAGGCGGCCGAAATTGCTGCCATCCTCCTTCATCTCGGCGAGAATCCGGTCCATCTGGCGCAGGGCCTCCAGTTCTCCGGCCGGCCCCCGGTCATCCTCCACCGTGATCAGGATGTGCCGGGCCTGACGTTTTTCGGGCAAAGTGAACTTGTCAGGGTGGCGATGGTAAAACGCCAGTGCTTCTTCATCACTGACCCTGGCAGCCTGCTCCGCCACCTTCTCCAGAACGGCGTCGACGCGCAATTCCCTTGCCAGGGCCTGTCGGTAGCTTTCCGGCGACATATCCAGTTGGGCCAGGGCGCTGTCAAACTCCCGGTGAGAGTCATACCGGGCCTTCACCCGCAACCAGGCATCATTGACCGTGGCTTCCGGGATGGAAATATTCCGGCTTTCCGGTGCGGCCAGCACTTTCTCCTCCAGTTCATACTGGCAGCGGGCCTGGGCCATCACGGCTTCAAGGTCCCGGGTTTCCAGTTCAGAGGGGGGACGCGAGAAGCGGGCGTCGGCAATCTTGAAGGCCAGATAGCCCAGCAGTTGATCTTCACTCAGCGACATGAACAGCCTCCTCCGGACTCCGCAGTGCAGATTCCGGAACAATCAGGATCTGCTGGCCGGGAAACAGCACGTCATAGGTGACCTCGTCCGACCCGTTGCGGTTCACTTTAAGAATTTCACCCTGAACACCGGGCTCGACCAGAACCTCGCCACTGACCGACAGCCCCAGCCTGGCCAACACCCGGTCCCGGTTTTCATACCGGCTGGCCACCCAGGGTGCACTCGCCGGCTGAAGTTCCTCTTCCCGGCATCCGACCTGCAGGTCTTCCTCGACGAAATGGACCGTGTAGATGATCTGATCCTGCAGGAAGGTACCCATGTTACGGACATGGCCGACCTGCCCTCGCCGGATCAGGAAATCGCCCTTGTCCTTGCCCGGAAAACTGCCGTCGTTGCGCAGGTTGCGTATCACCCGGACTTCGTCACCGTAATCGTAAACCGGATTCATGAGACACCTCCGATCGCCCCCAGCGAGACAAAACCGCTGCCGGGCTGGCCCCGCTTGAACACCTTGAGGACCTTTTCCTGCTGGGCCGAGGAGCCGACAAAGCTTTCATAGGCCTGACACAACAGGGACTGATACAGGGCATAGCGTGACGCCCCTTCGTCCGGCAACGGCTTTCTCTGTTCCAGATAATTGTGGAAACGCTGGAGGATGTGCAACCGGTTGACCTGAACCACCCGGGGATCGAAATCCACCCCGAAAAACATCAGGAAATCCTCGGCGCTGTCCAGTTCGTCCAGGGCCTCGTCCAGCTCTTCAGCACTCTCAAACAATGGGTTGAGGGTCATGGTGTGTCACCTCCGATGACATTGGCGGCTGGCAGGGATGGACTGAATCCGATGCCAGCATCTGTTCGTGAAAAAGTTTCAGCTGTGCGTCCTCCACAGGCCGTTTGTGGCTGCACATCCACTGACGTATACGGGGCAGCAGAAAAGCGACGTCGGCATCCGCCAGGTCCAGCCCGAGCTGCTGATACCTGACACGCACCGCATGGCTGCCGGAATGCTTGCCCAGAACCAGTTGATGGCTTCGCCCCAGCAGCGCCGGATCCACCCCCTGGTAGTTCAGGGGATCCTTGAGCAGACCATCGACATGGATACCAGCCTCATGGGTAAACACACCCTCGCCCACCAGGCTCTTCTGCCAGCTGACCGGGCGGCCGGAGGCCCGGGCCACCAGCTCCGACAGGGCCGGAAAGGATTGCAGACTGATACCGGTCTCCAGTTGATAGAACTGCTGGAGCCCCATGACCACCTCCTCCAGTGCGGCATTACCCGCCCGCTCACCCAGTCCGTTCACCGTGGTGTTCACATGGGTGGCGCCGGCTTTCACCGCCGCCAGGCTATTGGCGGTGGCGAGCCCCAGGTCATCATGGGCATGCATCTCCAGCTCAAGGTCGCAGTTGGCCGCCAGCCGGGAGATCTGCTCATGGACGCCGAAAGGCTCCATGATCCCGAGTGTGTCGGCGAACCGGAGACGGCTGGCACCCGCCTGCTGGGCTGCTTCGGCCACTTCCAACAGGAAATCGGGATCGGCGCGCGAGGCATCCTCACACCCGAGAATCACCCGGTACCCCTGATCCACAGCCCGGGGCACCAGCGCCCGGATCTGCTCAAGGACCCAGGCCCGGCTCTTTCCCAGTTTCCGCTCGATATGCAGGTCCGACGCCGGGATGGAGAGATCCAGGCCGCTCAGGGGCAACCCACGGCAGGCCTGCAGATCCTCCGGATGCATGCGGCACCAGCCCAACAGTCCTGCGTTCAGGCCCAGAACCCCCAATGCCCGGATGTCCTCCCGCTCCTCCGGGCCCATGGCAGGAATTCCTACCTCCAGCTCCTGGACACCCAGAGCATCCAGCTGGCGCGCAATCTGGAGCTTTTCATACAGCGAGAAAGCCACCCCTGCCGTTTGCTCCCCGTCCCGCAGGGTGGTGTCATCAATAACGATCGGCCTGTTCATGGCAGCCACCTCAGGCATAGGCCGGGTCGAAGGTTTCTTCAACCGGTGCTTCATCTTTCCAGTAGGGGGACAGCTTGCGCAGTTGCCCGATAATGCCCGGGACCACCTCGATCACCCGGTCAATTTCCGCTTCGGTGGTGTAACGGGACAGGGAGAAACGCACCGTGCCATGGGCAGCGGTGTACGGCAGACCCATGGCCCGCATGACGTGAGACGGCTCCAGCGACCCGGAAGTACAGGCCGAACCACTGGAGGCCGCGATGCCATACTTGTTCAGCAGCAACAGGATGGACTCGCCCTCGATGTATTCGAAGGCAATGTCGCTGGTGTTGGGCAGGCGGTTGTCCGGGTCACCGGTGGCGAAGGCATAGTCCACCTGCGACAGGATGCCCTGCTCCAGCTTGTCCCTCAGGCGTTTCACTTCGGTGTTTTCGTAGTCCAGGGCCTCGGCTGCCATTTCCGCCGCCTTGCCCAGGGCCACGATGGAGGCGGAGTTCTCGGTGCCTGCGCGCCGGCCCCGTTCCTGGTGACCGCCCCGCAGCAGCGGCCGGAAGCGGGTGCCCCGGCGCAGATAAAGCACACCGATGCCCTTGGGGGCATGCAGTTTATGCCCGGACAGGCTCAGCAAATCGATTTTGGTGTTCTTCAGGTCCATAGGGACCTTGCCCACCGCCTGGACGGCATCGGTATGGAACATCACACCCGCCTGCCAGGCCATTTCCGCCATTTCCACAACGGGAAAGAGAGTGCCGCTCTCGTTGTTTGCCCACATGATGCTCACGATGGCCGTCTGATCGCTGAGCAGCTTCTGGTACTCGGCAAGATCCAGACGCCCCTTTCCGTCCACCTTCAGGTAGTGCACCCGATAGCCTTCCTTTTCCAGATGCTCGCACAGAGCCAGCACCGCCGGGTGCTCCACCACGGTGGTAATGATCTCTTTGCGCTCAGGCTGGGCTTTCAGGGCCGACAGGATGGCCGTGGAGTCACTTTCTGTGCCGCAGGAGGTGAACACGATTTCGCTGTCATACTGCGCACCCAGCAGGGACTGCACCTGCTGGCGGGCGTGTTTCAGCGCCTGCCCCACGCGGTTGCCGTATTGATGCAGGGACGAGGGGTTGCCGAACTGCTCGCTGAAATAGGGCAACATGGCGTCCACAACAGCCGGGTCCACCCGGGTGGTGGCGTTATTGTCCAGGTAAATAGTTTCCATGGTTCAGGCCTCCACACCAGCGGGCGCCTTGCTGACAGGCACCAGTTGTACAAATTCCCCGAGGACTTCCATCATCTGCTGCTGGATACCGGTGAGCGTCAGGCTGGCCACCTGGCAGCCACTGCAGGCGCCGGTCAGTTTTACGTAGATCTTGCGTCCGTCCACATCGATCAGTTCGATATCACCCCGGTCCTGCTGCAGGCTCGGGCGCGCCCGTTCAATCACCTCTTCGATCCTGCGGATACGCTGCAGATTGGTCAGTTTGGGCGCCTGTTCGTTTACCGCTGCCGCGGGCTGCGCCGACGGCATCTCTATCCGGGACAGGGCCGCCTCGGCATCCGCACTGACACGGGCTGCGGCACTGGCGGCCGGCGCCGAATGGGATGCATCGGCATTGAAGCTTTCGCCACGTTCGGCCAGTACCTTGCCAAGAATTTCCTCAATGCCTTCGTGGCAGGCCGAGCAGCCGCCACCGGCCTTGGTGTAATGGGTTACCTGCTCCACAGTGCTCAGGTTGTTGGCTCGAATGGTGTCCTCGATCAGGACCTCATCGACAGCAAAACACTTACACACCAGGGCCCCTTCCTCATGGTCATCGCTCCATTCCTCACCCCGGTAGTTGGCAACGGCCGCCTGCAGCGCTTCCCGGCCCATGACCGAGCAGTGCATCTTTTCCGGCGGCAGTCCGTCAAGAAAATCGGCAATTTCCTGGTTGCTCACCTGCAAAGCCTCATCCAGGGTCTTGCCCTTGATGATTTCGGTCAGCGCCGACGACGAAGCAATCGCTGAGCCGCAGCCAAAAGTCTGGAAGCTGGCTTCCAGGATGGTATCGGTCTGCGGGTCGACTCTGATCATCAGTCGCAGGGCGTCACCGCAAGACAGAGAGCCCACATCGCCGATGCCATTCGCGTCAGCCAGTTCGCCGGCGTTACGCGGATTGAAAAAATGCTCTTCAACTTTTTCTGAATAATTCCACATGATCCATCCCTCTCTCAGGCCGCGAAGGACTTGCCGCAGTTGCAGGCAGCCTTGGCGTTCGGGTTTTCAAACTTGAAACCGCTCTCTTCCAGGGTCTCCACGAAGTCAATCGTGCATCCCTCCAACAGGGGCTGGCTCGCCGGATCAACCAGTATTGTGATCTCGCCAATCCGCAGGGAAAGATCCCCGGCTGCAGCTTCTGTCTCCAGCTGCATGGTGTATTTGTGGCCGGAACAGCCACCATCGGATACGGAAATGCGCAAACCGGCCAGGGGAACCTCGGCCTGCTCCATGAAGCGGCCGATGGCCCGTTGCGCAGTAGGGGTAAGACTAACCATGAAGAACCTCCGGAAACCGTTAACAGTGCAGACCTGATGGCTGCTCAGTAGTGGAGGTCGCAATCGGTGTGCCAAAGAAAGGAGTTTTATAAGGCGTTGATTTCAGGGAGTTCTGTCGGGGGAAGCCTGCGGCTCGTGTTGTCTTTAAGGGGACGCGACCGGCATTTTGTCAGCTTTGGCACAAACGCTCCGTCGCGCCCCGACAGGGTCAGCCGTTTCAGGCGTCCATCGGTTCGTGGGTATGGCAGTTCTTGGGACAGACCCGGGCACAGGAACCGCAGCCGATGCAGTCGTTGGCATCCGCAATCACCATCACGCTTATGACATCTTCATCATCGTCGTCGTCCGGCTCCCGTTCCTCCAGATCAAACACATTGCGCGGGCAAACCTTGAAGCAACGCCCGCAACCAATACAGGTTTCCTCGTCCAGAGCGGTAATGAATGTAGGTATCCACTCACTGCCACCACGTGTTGTTCCGGTAATCTGACTCATCAGGCCATCTCCTCCTGGGCTTTATCCAATTGCTGCCTGGCTTCATCCCAGGCCTTGCAGGCCTCATAGGTCGTTTCGGCTATTGCCGGCAGTTCCCGGTAGGCTCCGGGCAGGGCATCCTCCACCAGGTCATGCAGCTCCATCGCCGCCTCACCGGCACGGCGCTTGGCCTTACGCACCTCTTTTTCAAGCTGCTTCAGATCCTCGGGGGTCATGGTTCTCTCCTCTTTCATTGTCCGGGTTGTCTGGAGTAGTCAGGCCTTTGCCGCGTCCGGATGTTCCGCCACCAGTTTCAGAGCCCGGGTCACGAGTTTGTCGGCTTCGCTACACATCTTTTCCAGGCTGGGGAAACCAAAGCGATGCACATCCCGCAGGGAGCGATCCACCACCAGCAACTTGCCAACACTGATGATGACCCGACCGAACCCTTCGTGGCTGATATGGAACATGGGGACAGCCATGAATCCGCAGCCGGACTCAATGCGCATGGCGATGGCACCGTAATAGGCTTTCAGACGGGCAATCAGCTCTTCGTCAGGATCGCCGATCACCGGCATTTCCCGGCGCTGTTCCCTGGTGACGACATAGGGTTGCAGCAGTTCATCCTGGGTGAGATTGTCATTCACGCCATAGCTGTCAAAGGCGCGGGTCTGCCGGATGATCTCGCCGATAAACGGATCGTCCGGCAACCGGGTGGTTTCAGTCAGTGCTGTCATGGTGTGTCTCCGGTTGCGTCGCAATAAGCTGAATTTCGGGCGGGCGCCGCCTCGCCCTCCAGGTGCTCAGGCACACGCCCAGCCCCAGGCCCACCAGGCTGCCAATCAGCGCAGCCAGGTCGCCCCAGGGCGACGCGAGCAGCGCAAAGAGGATCAGCAACAGGCAGGGAAGTGTGTAAGCCAGCAGGGTCAGTCGCAGGAGTTCCTCCTCCGCAATGTCCATTTGCAGCGACTGGCCATCCCTGATGCCCTGCTGCTGGTCGGAGCTGAGTGTCATCGAAAGTGAACGTTGGCTACCCCCACAGACCTTGCGCACGCCGCAGCCCTGGCAGGCCGCCCGACAACTGGCCTGCAGGATGAGACGACCGTTGTGATCGCGCAGGATTTCGCCCTGGGTCCGAATCATGTTTTTTCTCCCTCCGCTACCAGCCTTCACGGGCCATGGCGGCAAAGCGCTGGTCTTCGTCTGCACGCTGCAACTGACGCAGCGAGCGCTGCAGCCAGGCCGGCGGCTGTGTGGCCCAGTCCCGCTGCAGCAACTCGACCTGTTCTTCAATCCCGCTGCCTTCGTCCACCTTGAGCGGCTGGAGACCCGCCGCGAGCAGCTGACGGATCGCCGAGGCCCCCACGGCGTTGCAGTAGACGGCAGAGCACCCCTCAAGCAACCGTATTTTGGCGTCCAGTTTGGCTTCGTGGCCGTCCCGGACCGTGGACTGACCGGAAAACTCGACCACTTCGGCCAGCTGGAAATCGCTCGCGCTCACCTCATAGACCACAAACGCCTGTGCCGCGCCGAAGTGCTGATTGACGGTTTTCCGGTCACTGCTGGCAAAGGCAAGTTTCAGTGCCGCCCGGTTTTCCATGGACGGTTGATCGCTAACCAGTTTCAAGTGCCGCATGGGGGACCTCGCAGGTAGGCTCAGGTTTTGAATAGATGGAGACCCGGGCTGGAATCTCGTGGCGATGGCTCACAGCCAGCAACTGGTTCGCCAGGGTGATCAGGGTGTCACGGCCGCCCTGATAACCGATCCAGAGCTGATGTTGCGCCCCCAGCCGGTCATAGATGGGCCAGCCGGCGCGAATCAGTGGCAGCCCCAGGCGCCGGGCGGTTTCATCGGCGTGGGAGTTGCTGATCAGCACCTGGGCACGCCCTGCCCTGGCCTGGTTTTCCAGGTCTTCCAGATCCCCCAGGACAACCTGCTCGCAGGGCACCCGGGAGAGGATGTGCGCTTTGTGGGGGCTGACCGCCGCCACCACTTCACCGCCCATTTCGGCAACCAGCGCAGACAGAGAAAACAGGAGCTCCGGGTCGGCAGCGATGGCAAAGCGCGCAAAGCCCAGCATGAAGTGGCTGTCCAGTTGTGCATCCTGTAACTGGCTGCGCTGGCGTTCCAGTCGGGCGGGCACTGGCCTGCCCGTCAGTTCGTGCAGGGCCTGCACCAGCTGATCGGTGGCCGCCAGCCCCATCAGGCTGTCAAAGCGCAGGTCCGGCACCCCGGTTCTGGCTTTGAGCAGATCCGCCGCCCGGTGCAGCGAGTGACCGATCACCAGGGTACGGCAGGCCCGGCCAAGGCCTTCGAATGCCTCGACGGGCGTGCCCCCGGTGGTCACCGGGACGAAATCCTGGTCCATCAGATGGCCATCCAGCGAATCGCTCAGGTCCGGCAGGATAACCGGCCGCAGACCAAAGCTTTCCAACAGATCCCGCAGGTAGTCCAGATCTGCCCCGGTCAGCATCGAGGGGGCCAGCACGTTGATCTGCTGCGGCTGCTCGCCCACCCGGCTGGTATCTTCCGGCACCAGATGGCGGATCATCGCCTCCACAGCCAGGGCGTAGCCCGTTTCCAGACCACCGCTGTAATCCGGTGTCACCACCGGCACCAGGGCCGTGGTCTCATCGGGGTGCTGCTGGCAGTAGCGTTTGACCAGCCCCTGGATATCGCTGCCCTGGGTTTCCGAAAGACCCGTTGTGGCGACGCCAATCATCCGGGGCCGGCGTTTCTCAATGATCGTCTCCAACCCCTGTGTGACGTTGTCGTCCGCACCCAGAACCGTGGTGGTCTGGTCCATGGCGGTGGTTTGCAGGGGGATGGGTTCGCGGAAATGGCGGACAAAAAACACCTTGGCAAAGGCACTGCAGCCCTGGGACCCATGCAGCATGGGAATGGCCTGATCGATGCCCAGAAACGCCAGGATGGCGCCCATCGGCTGACTGACCTTCAGTGGGTTTACCGTCAGCGGCTTGTTGCTCTTTATCACTTCAGCCATGGTTCACCTCATCCACTTTATGCCAGGGAGCGGGCTCACGCAGGCCGGACCAGATGGGCGACTCCAGGGTCAGGCAGAGCTGACGCGCAAGCTCCAGCATGCCGTCGTAGCCGGCGTAGCCGAACTCCCGCTCCTGATTGATGTCGAGGAAGGGAATGCGGGCCTTGAGGGCGGTATACATGTTGCGGCCGCCGGCGATCAGCAGATCAGCCCGGTACTCGTTGATGGTGTCCAGTAATGCCCTGGGGCTACCCTCGGTGAGCATTTTCGCATCCTCACCCATGATTTCACGGATGCGGGCCTTGTCTTCCTCGGTGGACTTCTTGGTGCCCGTAGCCACCACGGTCATGCCCAGATCCTGCAGGGCCGAGACAATGGACCAGGACTTTACCCCACCGGTATACAACAGCACCCGCTTGCCCCGGAGGCGGTTCCGCCAGGGTTCCAGCAACTGATTGATGCGGGCCTCCTCCCGGGCAATCAACGCCTCCGTGCGCTGGTTCAGGCCGGGGTCGGCCAGGAGTCGGGCAAAACTGCGCAGAGCGTCCGAGGTATCCTGAACGCCGTAAAAGCTGCCCTCGAACCAGGGAATGCCGTATTGATCCTGCATTTTGCGCGCGACGTTCAAAAGGGCCTTGGCACACACCACCATGTTAACCTCGGCATGATGCATAGCCTGGACCTGACGGAAGCGGGCATCCCCGGAAAGGCTACAGATAATCCGCAGGCCCAGTTCATCGAGCAACGGCAGTACCTGCCAGAACTCCCCGGCGATGTTGTATTCACCAATCAGGTTGATGTTGTGCACCGGAATGCCCGGCCGTTGCGCCCGGGCCGGCAACGGATCCGGCTCGCCGGTACCGATCACGTACCTGAGCATGGCTTCGCCGGCCAGACGATTGCCCAGGTTCTTGGTGCCGTAGAATCCTGCGGCGTCCACCGGGACAACGGGCAGGCCGAAGTGTTTTTCCGCCGCACGGCAAACGGCTTCAAAATCATCCCCGACCAACGCCGGGACACAGGTGTTATAAACAAACACCGCCGCGGGTGAATGGTCCCGGATGGCCTGGTCAATGCCATGGAAAAGACGCTTCTCGCCGCGCCCCATGATGACGTCCTGCTCGTTCAGATCGGTGGTCATCCCGGTGCGATAGAGACGCGGGCCGGAGGAACGGGTTCCGCGGTTGTCCCAGGAACTGCCGGCGCAGGCGATGGAGCCGTGAACGATGTGAGCAACATCCGCAATCGGCAGCAGGGCAATCTGGGCGCCATCGAAGGCGCAGCCGCCGTCGGAGGCACCGGGCTTGGCGGGAGCACAGCCTGACTTGGCCTTGGTGTTATGGCTACAGGCCGGCTCGTCCATCAATACAGCCAGTTCTTTTGCTTGCATGGGTGTTCCCCTCGTTTGATTCGGATGGAATCCATAAAGGCGTGTTCGCAAACCCTGTGCCATCAGGCCAGGATAAGTATCAGCCCACTAACTGACTGATTCCTATGACCTGGACATGAACACCCCGGGTCAGCGCGCCCTGGCCTGTGCAGCAGCCGGGACAAATGACGGGCCCATTGTCTGAAAGACGACAAAAACGGCTCACTCAGGACCGAAACACTCGTCGTATTCGCTGCAGGCAACGCAACTGGGTGAGCGACAGAGAGTGTGACCGGTTGCCTCGCACAGTTGGCGGTAGAGAAATTTTTTCCACTTCATGTCCATCAGGTTCCTGCGAACCAGTCCAGGGAAGTTGAATGCCATCAACGCCTGGAGGTCTTGCCGGCTCCAGAGTCCCAGGTCGTACCAGAGATGTTCGCTTCCGCCGCAGCCAGCGGCCACAATGCCCGCCAGCCAGGTCTCGCTCTCGCTTCTGCCCGCCCGGTAATTCAGCAGCAGCTGAACCAGATCCTCCCGCTCCGGAAACTCCGCAGCAGGTGCCGGCTGTCCGGCCATCCCGGGCATAGCGGCTTCAGGAAAGTACTGCCTCAGCAAGCAGGCAAAGCTGTGTTCGTCCAGCCCCAGTCGCCCACTGAGTACAGAATGACCGGCCGCGTGGGCTGCCAGCATGCGGGCCAGGTAAATCGCATTGCGCTCACCCCGGGAGTGCCCGACCCAGTAGCAGTACAGGCGCTGGATTCTCGGAGGGACAACCCGTGCATTCATGCGCCACCTCCTCAGGCCGTCGCCAGCGAGATGATGCCGGTCAGCGACCCCGGTGGATTGATCGGGTCGCCCAGCTCGTCAACGATGGCTCCCTCTATGGGGCAGATGCTGGAGCACTGGGCCTCCGGGTAGGCATCGGCACACTCGGTGCAGATTCCCGGATCGATGACGAAGACCGTAGCGGTCTCGCTGATGGCAGCGTTGGGGCAAACCAGCTCACAGGCCGTACACTTCACGCATTTGTCGGTAATTTCATACGCCATGCCGATCTCCTAGGCTGATTGTCGTTCGGTTTCCGGCAGCTTCACCGGCTCCCGGGTCATCATCTGCTGATAGACTGATTTCACGGCTTCCTCGATGGGCTCCAGAGCGTGTTCGCCGTCGGGCTGTATGCCGGCCGCTTCCAGGGCCGTCCAGGGTTCAAACCCCACCTTTGAGCACAACAGCACCTCGCAGCCAGCCAACTGTTCGATGATGGCGGACATGATGGTCTCTGCATCCTCACCGCAACTGCTGCCACCCTCACAATACGGGCGCGGCACCCGGCGATGCCCGACCAGGCGCACGCCTTCGGGGCTGGCCTCATACACCAGAAACTCCGTGGCATGGCCAAAGTGCTGGTTGATCAGGCCCTGCCCCTTGGTGGCCACGGCCATCTGTACAGCCCGGCCGTCGGTGACACCGGTGTCGGTGGGGTTCTGGTCCTGTTCCAGTCCGGCCAGAATTTCTTCGTGGACCCGGGCCCGTTTTTCCATGGCCGCCGGGTAATCGATCTCCATGGTGTCGATCTTCTCAAGGGTAAATTCCTCTCCCCGGTCTTCCCCCAGCAGGCCCACGGCGTCGGCACGACACTGGCGACAGTGGCGCATCATCTTCATGTCACCGGCGCAGCTTTCCTGCACTTCCTGGAGTTGTGCGGCGGTGGGCTCCCGCTGACCGGTCAGGCCGAAGTAGGTACCGTGGGAAGGGTCCGAGATGATGGGCATGACATTGTGCAAAAACGCCCCTTTCTCCCGGATCACACGGGACAGCTCCGGGATGTGCTGATCATTGATGCCGGGGATGAGCACGGTGTTCACCTTCACCAGGATCCCCCGCTCAACCAGCATCTCCAGCCCTTTCTGCTGCTGCTCGATCAGGATCCGCGCCGCCTCGACGCCCCGCAGGCGCTGGTGGTCCCAGAAAATCCATGGGTAGATTCTCGCGCCGATCTGCGGATCCAGGCAGTTGATGGTGACGGTGACGTGATCGATGTTGTGCTTGCAAAGCTCATCGACCGATGCCGGCAGGTTCAGCCCGTTGGTGGAGACACAGAGCTTGATGTCCGGTGTTTCTTCACTCAGGCGCCGGAAGGTTTCAAAGGTTCTTTCCGGATTGGCCAGCGGGTCACCGGGCCCGGCAATGCCCAGCACGGACATCTGGGGGATCTCCGCTGCGACGGCCTTCACCTTTTTCACCGCCTGGGCCGGCGTCAGCACTTCGGAAACCACACCGGGCCGGGATTCGTTACTGCAATCGTACTTGCGGTTGCAGTAGTTACACTGAATGTTGCAGGCGGGGGCCACCGCCACATGCATCCGGGCAAAATAGTGATGGGCCTGCTCGGAAAAACAGGGATGATTGGCAACCCGTTCCTGGATATCGGCAGGCAGCGGTGTCGCCGCCGTTCCGCTGCCGCAACGACTTGGCTGGCAGCTTCCGCTTTCAGAGTTAGAACCAGAATTTTCAACGACAGGCAGTTTCACGGTCAGCTCCTGATTATCGGCTTTAATGTTGATACGGCAATTTCCGTACCCACTGGCCAAAAATTCCATAACATTCTGTTTAACAAGGTATATTTCTGTAACCCGGCATAACCTTGTCGCCAACCCGACGAACCAACCACAGGATTTTGTAAGGTGACCGACAGGGCTGTCGGCTCATAATTGACGAACCCTGATGTTCAGGGTCTGAATCCGGTAGGCGATCTGGCGGGGGGTCATCCCCAGAAGGCGCGCAGCCTTGGCCTGAACCCAGCCGGCCTGCTCCAGGGCGGCGATGACACGCTCGCGCTCGTCGATACTTTCATCCATCAGGTCAATCTGGTCATCGTGGGAGCCGGTGACCCGTTCCTCTATGCCGGTTAACAGGACCTGGTCCCGGTCGATCACTCCGTCATAAGACATGACCGCCGCCCGTTCCAGGCAGTTCTCCAGCTCCCGGACGTTGCCGGGCCACCGGTGATGCATCAGAACCCTGAGGGCACTGTCGGTGATGGTCAGTTCACGCTCCTGCGCCCGGGCAATTTTCTGCAACAGGAAGCGGGCGATATCCGGCACATCTTCCAGGCGATCCCGGAGGGTGGGCATTATGATGGGCATGACATTCAGCCGGTAATACAGGTCCTCCCGGAAATCGCCAGTCTCAACGTCCGCCTCGAGGTCCCGGTGGGTGGCAGCCACCACCCGCACGTCCACCTTGATGGTCCGTGTGCCCCCCACCCTTTCAAGCTCTCCTTCCTGCAATACCCGCAGCAGTTTTGCCTGAAAAGCCGATGACACCTCGCCCACCTCATCCAGAAAGAGCGTACCTTTGTCCGCCTGCTCGAAGCGGCCCTGGCGCTGGCTGACAGCGCCGGTAAAGGCGCCTTTCTCATGACCGAACAGCTCGGACTCCAGCAGGTTCTCCGGGAGCGCGGCACAGTTGAGCTTGACGAAGGGCCCCTGGGCCCGGGAGGAGTTATAGTGAATGGCGGTGGCAATCAGTTCCTTGCCGGTTCCGGTCTCGCCCCGGATCAGGACAGTGGTATTCCACTTGGAGACCTGGCGAACCTGCTCAAACACCTGGCGCATGGCAAAGGAATGGCCGATGATGCTGTCAAAGCCGTACTGGCCCCGGACCTTGCGTTTAAGCTGGTCACGCTCATCCTTGAGTTCCCGCTTTTCGCTTTCCACCTCCCAGGACAGGCGAACGGTCTGGCCAATCAGGTTGGCGACCATCTCCAGAAACCGGGCCCGCTCACCCAGCAGTTCCTTCTGGGCACTGCTCGGCTGGGCGGCAAAGACCCCCAGCACCTCTGAACCGCTGCGGATGGGAACGCCGATAAAAGGCCGGTCCATATCATAGATCCCCAGACGCCCCAGAAAGCGGCTGTCATCGGTTATGCGATTCAGAACCAGGCTTTCCCCCTGGCGCAGGACTTCACCCACAATCCCTTCACCGGACTGGTAACTGACCGCTCCGGCGGTCAGTTCCGGCATTCCCCTGACGGCGTAGATCATCAGCTCGTCCCGCTCGGGCGGAACCAGGCCCACCAGGCCACGGGTCAGCCCGACCCTCTGATCCAGAACCTCCAGCACGCTGCTTAAGGTGGACTGCAGATCCAGGGAACGGGACAGCACCTGGCTGACCTGAAACAGGGTTTCCAGCTCGCCGACCAGAATGGCCTGCAACATATCCGGTGCCAGGCGATCGCTGGCGCCGCCGGGGGGCATGGGTTCTGAAGCGGAGAATTTGGGATCATTCATAAGGCAGCTCCACCATGATTCGACAACCGGAGGTAAACTCCGGATCGATTTCCAGCAAGCCCTGATGATTGTTGACAATCTCCTGGGCCAGAGTCAGGCCCATCCCCAGATGTTGGCTGCCCTGGTGACGAGTGGTGTAAAAGGGCTCGAAGACCTTGAGCCGGTCGGTTGCCGGAATGCCCGGGCCGCTGTCCTGCAGTATCACCTGTACCGATCCTCCCAGGCGGCGGGTCACCAGGCGCAGTTCCCGGGGGCCTGAGCGGGTTTCTTCCAGGGCATCCAGGGCGTTGTCGAGCAACTGCTTGAACAGCGTGGCCAGGCTGGTCGGGCGCACTTTCATGCTGGGCAGGTCCCGTTCCGGCTGCCAGTCCACCGTCACCCCGGAGGCCAGCAGCCGCGAGGTCAGCAAACTGAGACTGCTTTGCAGTAGCTGGTTCAGATTGACCACCCGGGTTTCCTCCCGGATGTCCCCCGGCAGGCAGGCGTTCAACTGATCCAGGGTCTCCCTGCCGGAGACCTGGATCTCGCCCAGCAGTTTAAGCAGTTCTTCCGAGCCGGCCGTATTCCGACGATTCACCAGGCGGGCGGCGGCATTGATCAGGTTCAGGGGGCGCTTGAGCTGATACATGGCTCCGGACAGGGCCTCCCGGACACTCTGCAGTCGTTCCTGTTCCGCCAGCAACGCCTGCAGACTGGTTAGCTGCAGGTTCCTCTGCTGCTCTTTCAGGTGACTGATGTCCTGAAGCGTCAGCAGCAGGTAATGGGTGGAACTTTTCCGGTAGAAGGCATCCGCGCTGGAGTCCTTCTCCTCGATCACCTCTGCCGAGCAGTTGAACCAGCGCTCGCTGCCGTTCTTTTCCGCGAGCGGCACCTCAACCGGCGCAAACCGCTGACTGGACAGGTTGCCGTGTGTAGCCAGCGACGGCCACTGGCTTTTCAGGGTCTCCAGCAGGGAGTTCAGCGGTGGGTAACCCAGTTCTTGTTCCAGATCCTGATAACTGCGATTGCTCATGATCGTCTGGAAGTCGATATCCACCATCACCATCGCCGCCTGGGTGGAATCCAGGGCGGTCTCGATCAACGCCTGCTGGTTGACGACCTGGCGTTCCAGCTGATGCATATCCGTGACATCCCGGTGCAGCCCCAGGTAGTGGGTGGTTTCGCCATGGGCATTGAGCACCGGTGTGATGGTCAGGTCAGCCAGATACCGGCTGCCGTCCTTACGCCGGTTTACCAGCAGCCCGTTCCAGGATTCCTGGCGTTTCAACTGGGCCCAGAGGCTTTCGTAGACAATCTTCGGCGTGACCTTGTATGACAGGACGGACTGGTTCCTGCCCAGCACCTCGCTCTGGGAGTAGCCCGTCACTCTGGAGAAACTGGGGTTGGCATAAACGATCCGGGCCCGCGTGTCGGTGATGGAAATGGCGACCGCCGCCTGTTCAACCGCCAGACGGAACACCTCGGGCGGCAACTGTTCGAAAGCGGCCTTGAAACTGAGTGCTGGGGTCATGTCTCCGGGTTCATTCATACCTGTGTTGCTCCCTTGCAATACCGAACCGGCGTGCCTCGTGTTGTATGACATATAGCGTGCAAAATATGCACCAGCACCAGAGACGACCTTCCCGCCCGCTCCCGGCAGGCCGACCGTCTGCGCCGCAAGGGGAAAGTCACCCCGCCGACAATCGTTCCGGGGGATTGTCGGCTTTGCGACAAAGCCTCGCCAATTTGTTGCTCCCAGACAGGAAAAACACGCTCCGTGCCCCAGAAAAAGGCATTCCGGGCCGTGGCACACTCCTTGCTCCACCCCCATTAAAGCCATCAGCCGTCCACGGCTACGGAGGGGATCATGTCGGATTATGTGTTAATGCTCGTTGCCACCGCCCTGGTCAATAACGTCATCCTGATCAAGTTCCTGGGGCTGTGCCCGCTGATGGGCGTCTCCACCAAAATGGACGGGGCCCTGGGCATGGGGCTGGCCACCACGTTTGTGCTGACCCTGGCCGCCGCCGCCAGCTGGATGCTGGAGAACTGGTTACTGGTCCCTCTGGAACTGGAATACCTGCGCATCCTCTCGTTCATTCTGGTGATTGCCACCGTGGTCCAGTTCACCGAGATGCTGATCCGGAAGATGAGCCCGTCGCTGTATCAGGTTCTGGGCATCTACCTGCCCCTGATTACCACCAACTGTGCGGTGCTTGGCGTGGCCCTGCTGAACGTTCAGGAAGGTTACCGCTTTATCGAGAGCCTGCTGTTCGGATTCGGCTCGGCCGTCGGGTTCACGCTGGTGCTGGTGCTCTTTGCCGGGCTGCGTGAACGCCTGGCCGTACTGCAGGTGCCGGAGCTGTACCGGGGCACCCCGATTGCCTTCATCGTGGCGGGGCTGCTATCGGTGGCGTTCATGGGTTTTGCGGGGCTCGCCTGAGTCGGGGAGGAGTGTAATGCTGGTATCCATCTTACCGTTGGCGGGCCTTGGGACCCTGCTGGGCTTTCTGCTGGGTGTGGCATCCCGTGTGCTGTATGTGGAGCGCAGCAATGTCGCCCGGGAAATTGAAGAGCTGTTGCCAGGCACCCAATGCGGGCAGTGCGGCAGCCCCAGTTGCGGCGCGGCGGCAGAAGCCGCAGCAGCCGGAGAGCTGCCGCCCGCTTTCTGCCCGCCCGGTGGCCGGGCCGTGGCAGAAGCAGTCGCCGGAAAGCTGGGCGTACCGCTGGACCTGGCCAGCCTGGTCGACGAGCAGCCCCGGCTGGCTGAAATCAACGAGGATATCTGCATTGGCTGTACCCGTTGCTACAAGGTCTGTCCGACGGATGCCATCGCCGGTGCGGCGAAACAGATGCACGTGGTCTTTGCGGACGCCTGCACAGCCTGCGGCAAGTGCGAGGAAGTGTGCCCCACCGGGTGCATACGCCTGGTGCCGGTAACGGAAACCCTGCAGAGCTGGGCCTGGAACCAGCCGTCCCTGTGAAGGCCTTATTGATGACCGGGAGTTCTAACATGTTCAGCCCAAGATTACGGGGCGGCGTTCACCCGCCGGGCCATAAGGAACTGAGTAATGCCAGCCCCATCCGCCGCTTTCCGATGGCCGAACGGCTGTATCTCCCCCTGCAGCAACACCTGGGGGCTCCCGCCACGCCAATCGTTAAGGTGGGCGAACGGGTGAGGAAGGGACAGCTGGTCGCCTCCAGCCAGGGCACCGTATCGGCACCGGTCCATGCCCCGACGTCCGGGGTGGTCAGGGCGCTGGCCGAGCATACGGCGCCGCACCCTTCCGGCCTGCCGGTGCTGGCGATCACGCTTGAACCGGATGGTCGGGAGGAGTGGGATCCGTCGCTGGCGCCGGTATCAGACCCTCTTGCCCTGCCTCCCGAGGAACTCTGCCTCCGAGTCGGCAGCGCAGGCATCGTGGGCCTGGGTGGCGCCACTTTCCCTGCGGCGGTCAAACTGGGCTCCAGCCTGAAACGCGGTGTCGACACCCTGATCCTCAATGGTGGGGAGTGCGAGCCCTACCTCACCTGTGATGACCGACTGATGCAGGAGGAGCCCGAAAGCATCATCCGGGGCGCCCTGCTGATGCAGCACGCCGTTCAGGCCCGCCGGGTCATTGTCGGTATTGAGGACAACAAACCCCACGCCCTGGCCGCCATACGCAAAGCCGCCGAGGGCCAGGGTGTGGAGGTCCGGTCGGTGCCAAGCCGCTACCCCATGGGTTCACAGAAACAGCTGGTTCAACTGCTGACCGGAATCGAGTTACCGGCCATGAGCCGGGCGGCCGATTCCGGTGTGCTGATGCACAACGTGGCCACAGCGCGGGCCGTTTACCAGGCGCTGTGTCAGGGCCGCCCGCTGATTTCCCGTGTCGTTACCCTCAGCGGTCAGGCCCTGACCCACCAGGGCAACTGGGAGGTACCCCTGGGCACACCGGCCAGCTATCTGATCAACTACGCCAGTGGCTTCGACTGCGCTCCGGCCCGCCTGATTATGGGCGGCCCCATGATGGGCATTCAGCTGCCGGATCTGAACGTGCCCGTTATCAAGGGCACCAGCGGGATACTGGCGCTGACCCGGAAGGAAATAAACACCGATGAGCCCGGCCCCTGCGTGCGTTGCGCCGGCTGTGTACGGGCCTGCCCCATGGGGCTGCAGCCCCTGGAAATGGCGGCCAACATCCGCAATGGCGATTTTGAGAAAGCCCGGAGCCTCGGCCTGGATGACTGTGTCGGTTGCGGAGCCTGCAGCTATATCTGCCCGGCATCGCTGCCCCTGGTTCACCTGTTCAATTACGCCAAGGGTGAACTGGCCAGCCGTCAAAGAGAGGCCAGGAAAATGGAAAAAACCCGCGCGCTTGCCCAGCGTCGGGAAGAGCGGTTGGTCCGCCAGGCCCGGGAACGTGAGGAGCTGATGGCGGCCAGACGCGCTGCGGCCGCCCGGAAAGCGGCCGGGGAGGAAAGCCCGTCATGAACCAGCCCATCCACGGCCCTCACGCCCACAGCAGTGCCCAGTTGGGCGCCCTGATGTTGCAGGTAATGCTGGCTCTGGCACCGGCAACCCTCTATTCGTTCTGGCTGTATGGCTGGCCTGCATTCAACCTGTGGCTGCTCTGCCTGGTTTCGGCCCTGTTCTGGGAAGCGCTTTTCCTGGCGCTCTTTCATAAACCGGTAGGGGCCCACCTGAAAGATGGCTCAGCCACCGTGACCGCCTGGATCATGGCCCTTTGTCTGCCACCCTGGGCTCCCTGGTGGCTGGCGGTCGTGGGCACGTTCCTGGCCATCGCCATTATCAAGCAGATTTTCGGGGGGCTGGGGCAGAATGTTTTCAACCCGGCCATGGCTGCCCGGGTCATGCTGCTGATCGCCTTCCCGGTGGAAATGACTACCTGGATTGCCCCCGAAGCCGTGGCAATATCCCCGCCGGACATCACCTCGGGACTGGCCATCACTTTCCAGGGTCTGTCGGCACTGCCGGATGGCTATTCCGGTGCCACCTTGCTTGATGCCGTGAAAAACCAGAGCGCACAGGGCGATCCGGTCAGCGCCACCCTGAGCCATCTCGATTACAGGCCGACCGACGCAATCATCGGTCTTCGCGGCGGCAGCCTGGGCGAAAGCACCAGCGCCCTGCTGCTCCTGGGTGGCCTGTACCTGCTCTGGCGACGGGTGATCACCTGGCAGGCACCACTGGGGCTGTTGCTGGGGGCGGCCGTTCCCGCTGCCGGTCTCAGCCTGGCCGCGCCGGAGAGCTACCCGGGCGGGGTGTTCCACCTGCTGGCCGGTGGGCTGATGCTGGCCGCATTCTTTATCGTTACGGACCCGGTGACCGCCCCCATCACCGCCCGGGGGCGCTTTGTCTTTGGCCTTGGCTGCGGACTCCTGACCTGGCTGATCCGGACCTTCGGCAACTATCCCGAGGGCGTCGCCTTTGCCGTGATGCTGATGAATTCAACCGTGCCCCTGATCGATCGGTATATCAAACCCCGCATCTACGGCCGCACCCGCAAGGGGGATCCGCTACCCATCACTGAAGGGAGAACCTCCTGATGACACTGTCAGAGGTCCGGGACCGGCTGGAATACCAGTCCCTGCTGCTCGGGACGGTGGTACTGGTTACCTGTGCCGTTCTCGCATTTGCCTACCAGCTTACCCGTGAGCCCATCCGCAAGGCTCTGGAAAACGACCTGTTGAAGAACTTTTCCCAGGTCCTTCCCCCGACGCTGCACGACAACAATCTCCTGGACAGCCAACACCACATCCAGGCGCCCTGGGGCGAGATCACCTGGTATCAGGCCACCATGGAGGATGAGGTCACCGCTGTGGTGCTGCCGCTGACCGCAGCTGGCTATGCCGGCGATATCGAAATGCTGATGTCGATCCGGGAGGACGGCCGCATTGCCGGCGTCCGGGTACTCATCCATAAGGAAACGCCAGGGCTGGGTGACAAGATCGAGATTTCCCGCTCTCCCTGGATCACTGGTTTCAATGGCAAATCTCTAAGCAAGCCCGGCCCGGCTGGTTGGGCGGTCAAGAAAGATGGCGGGGTATTCGATCAGTTTACCGGCGCCACCATCACCCCCCGGGCGGTGGTTGGTTCTATAAAAGGCGCCCTGGAGTTCTTTGAGGCGCATAAGGCCACCTTCTTGCAACCCACCCCGACGACTGGAGGTCATGCTGATGACTGACTACAAACGCCTGGCCAAAGACGGCCTGTGGACCAACAACATGGTCTTCGCCCAACTACTGGCGCTGTGCCCGGTCATGGCGGTGACAGGGACGGCCACGAACGGGCTGGGAATGGGCCTGGCCACGCTGTTCGTTTTGGTGTTCTCCAATCTCATCGTGTCCCTGATCCGGCGCTTTGTCAGCCAGGCTGTAAGGATTCCGGTCTATATCGTGATCATCGCCACCCTGGTCACCCTGACCGACATGCTGATCAATGCCTATGCCTACGAGCTGTACAAGGTGCTGGGGCTGTTCATTGCCCTGATCGTGGTGAATTGCGCCATTCTGGGCCGGGCCGAAGCCTTTGCCTCGAAAAACACACTCTGGGACACACTGATCGATTCGCTGATGATGGGCATCGGTCTGACCCTGGCCCTGGTTGTCATTGGCGCTTTCCGGGAGATTCTGGGCAGCGGCACCCTTTTTGCCAACGCCGACCTGCTGCTGGGAAGCCGGTTTGGCTTTCTGGAGGTGACGCTGATCCCCGACTACAAGGGCTTTCTGGTCCTTCTTCTGCCGCCCGGAGGCTTCATCGCCGTCGGATTTCTGCTGGTCCTCAAACGCTGGATTGACCTGCGCCTGAGCAAAGACCATACGCTGCCGAGGGAATCCGCTGGCTGCACGGTGGAAAGTCACGGTTAACCCGCAAGGAGACAAACTCATGCAAGTCAGTGTTGCCTACGCGACAAGCAACGGGGAGGGGGCCTGGATCGAACTGGAGATGCAGGAAGGGACAACGGCGGAGCAGGCGATTCAGGCTTCCGGCATTCTCAACCGCTTTCCGGAAATCGATCTTGCATCCCAGAAAATCGGCGTTTTCGGGAAACTGGTCAAACCCGACCAGACACTGGGAGAGTTCGACCGCGTGGAAATCTACCGCCCGATCACGGCGGATCCCAAAACCGTACCCCGTCGCGATACCAACTCAGACCAGTAGAGCTGCCCTGAAAAAACGCCGGAGAAAGCGTTTGCCTTCTCCGGCGTTGGCGGTGGTGGTTATGCCGTTGTCGCTAAAGGGTATAAGGCTGGTGCAGCCAACCTCTGACCAGTTGGTGCTGGCGATCCGGAATATAACGATAGCCCTCCTGCCAGTCCTCCTCCAGGCGCGCCGGCAATTCCCTGGGAACCAGGTTGCCCGCCACCAGCCCGAAATACCAGGCACCGCCGTATCCGGCGATCCGGTCATAGGCTCGCAGTTGCAGGGCCAGTCCACGGGCATCCTGGTGCAGATCCCAGGACAGGCTTCCGAGCTGGCGGGCCTTGATGGCACGGGGTTGCAGGCGAAGCTCATTCACGCCGTACCGGGTCAGTGACTCACTGCGTTGGAAGAACCAGAGCCGCTCAAAGTCCGAGCCGTCTGTCCGCTCATCCAGCCACTCCCGGAAAAACCGTTGCAACACCGGCTGGTTGGTGGCCTCCGCCAGCACCTGGTGCACATTCATCACATTACCCAGCCGGTAGCGGGGTGGTCCCAGCGGCTGGGCTTCCAGGCTCGCCGGCTGCAAGGGCTCCAGAAGGCCGGACAGGTCGTCCGGCGGCGCCGTGTCACTATTCAGCAGATGCCGATCCATCACCTCCTGTAGCTCCTCCACCTCCAGCTGCCAGAAAGCCGCTGGTTGCTCCCTGAAGCGTGCGGCAAAGAAGTGGGTCGCCCCGTTGTATCGGGTCACGCGGGGCTGCTGCTGTTCCAGGTCCACCAGCAGTTGTTCAAAGTCGCCGGAGGCGCTCAGCCGTTGCTGCAGCCAGTGCTCCAGCTCGTCACTGATTCTGTCACCGGAGGCGCTGACCACGCCGCCGGGGCGATGCCATCCGGACCGGCTGATCTGGTGGCGGAACTCCAGCTCCGGCCAGGTCTGCTGCAGGTAATCCAGCAATAAAGCATGGTGGGGCCGGGGCGGAATCCCGGCGATACCCTCGGCCAGTTGCTCCCTTTGGGGCGCATGGCGCAGGACCGGGTGGATGCTGGAGGTGATCAGCGCCATTCGTCAGCCCTCACCATCATCATGCAGGGCCAGAACCACGCCGCAGGCTGTGTCCACGTCATTGGTCAGGGTCGCGCAGGTCTGGCTGGCGTCAACCAGGTACAGGTCAAAACCTGTTCCCTGGTGCACCGGCCTGGCGACGGCGGGTATATCATCGTCCGTGCAGATCGTTACCCGGGCTTCCGGAAACAGGGTATTGATACGCTCGTCTCTCTGGTTATCGGGCAATCGTTCAATATCCTGCGCCAGCCGGTGCAGGTTTTCGGCAGTAATCATTCTTCGACCTCCTCCCCGGCAAAACGACGGCTGACCGAACTCTCCACGCCCAGCACCCGGGCCAGCCAGGGCGGCGGATTATCCAGGTGTTGCTGAAGTTGCACCAGGCGCTCCCTGGCCGGCTCGGGTAACGGGAACTTGACCGGATGAATGCCTGCCCGGATCACCTTGGCCGCTGCCGGGCCGCCAATCGATTGCACGTACAGCAACTGGCAATCCTTCAGCAGATCGGCACGCAGGGTGTTGCGCTCGCTGCCGGCGGCCAGGTCCAGGTGAGCGGCATCCCGGACCTCGTGCAGATACAGTGCACCAGGGGCCACCCGGTAGATCAGGAATCGCAGGCAGGAACCGAAATGGCCATCCAGCATCTCGCCATTGTTGGAGGCCACGGCCACCTGCAGGTAGGGCGCGTCCATCAGTCCTTCGGGCGGGGATTCCGGTTCGGGCGCCGGCTGCTGGTTCTGCGGCTCGCCCCACAGGCAGCGCAACGCGGCCTGCATGGCAACATGATTGTAGTTCTCGGGCAGCAGGCCGTCCTGGCCGCTGAGCATGGTGTTCAGATCCTCAACCGTGAGGGTTCGCAGTTTTTTCTCATTGATGGGAAGTCCCAGATGGTTCCCCAGTGCCAGGATGAAAGCCTGGGGTTCATCTTCGGACAGGGCGCGCGCAGCGTTCGATACTCGCTGGGCTGCCGCCTTGCTGATACTCGACATAGGGATCACCTCGCAAAACGCCGGGGAATAAAAAGAGGGCCACCCGCAGCAGGTGGCCCAAGGCCGATAACCCGTTCAGGCCGCCCGGGAGATGCAGTCCACCGGACACGCCGTCACGCAGCGCGGTTCACCTTCGTCAACGCATTCATCGCAGGTTTTCGGGTTAATGGAAAACACACCGTTTTTGACGGTAATGGATACCGTGGGACATTCCACTTCACAGTCACCACAGGCAGTACAGACATCCGGATCAATTTGCATAGCCATGATTCAGTTTCTCCTGAGTAGGAACAGGGTTGGGCCAGTCAATCCATTCGCCGGGCTCGCAGGGACTTGGGCAGCCGGGGTTCGATGATGGGATCGATGTAATAGCTCTGGCCGCTGGCCAGTTTCAGCTCACCGCCCCATTTGTCGGCCTGGGTAAATTCCAGCGACTGCACCTTTTCTTCCAGGTCCTTTTTCGGCATGTAGAAGGTCAGGCTTCCGTCCACTGCCTGGCTGATGATGATGTTGGCCATAGCTTGGCTCCTGTTGGCTTTTCAAACGGTTGGTCGTTTCCGATAAACGTATGAACCTGACGCACCGGGAGGTTTCCGTGGAAACCTCCCGGGCGGTCCTAGCGGATCAGGTCATAGTTGTAATCGGTCTGAGCCATCAGGCGGGTTTCGTCATCCAGGCGTTCCAGCACCGCATTAACCAGCGTGGTCAGCATCTGCATGGCACCCTCGTAGCCCAGGGTGGTGGCCCGGTGCATGTGGTGACGGTCAAAGATCGGGAAACCCAGCCGGATCAGCGGAACCTCGAATTCCTTGCCCTTGTGCAGGGTATCCCGCTGGATGAACTTGCCGTAGGAGTTGCCGATCATGAAGTCGGGCCTGTCGGTGAACATCAGCGACCGGAAATGCCAGAGATCATGCCGTGAGTAAAGCTTGACCCCGTGGTTGACCGGCGCCGACGTGTCCAGCATCTTCTTCATGCGCTTCTCCCAGCGCTTGGTACCACTCTGGCAGAGAACGTGAGTCGGCTCAGCCCCCAGTTCCAGCAGGAACTTGGTCAGCCCGAGAGTGAAGTCCGGGTCCCCGTAGAGCGCAAACTTCCGTCCATGCAGCCAGGTGTGGGAGTCGGTCATCATGTCCACCAGACGGCCCCGCTCCCTGGCCAGGGAATCCGCAATCGGCTTGCCGGTAATACGGGACACTTCCATCAGGAAGCTGTCGGTGTACTCCAATCCCATGGGAATGTTCAGGTCCGGTACGGAATGCTTCCAGGTGCCGGACACCAGCTTCTTGGTTTTCACCAGTTGCTGGGGTTGCAGCAGAATGGTATCGAGTGCGTTGGGGGCGTCCTTGATCTCATCCTGGCTGGTGCCGCCCTCGTACATCCGGTACTCGCCGTCCGCGGGGGTATCCAGGACTTCCGACGGATCCGACAGCAGGCTGTATTCCACGCCCATCTCTTCCATCATCCGGCGGATCACCCGGTAGTTGCCCAGATAAGTCTCGAACCCGGGTACCAGGTTGATCTTGCCGTTACTGCCGACTTCCTTGTCTTCCATATAGTTGAGCGTGAAGTAGCGGCCGATGCCCTCGAACATGTTGTCCCAGCCGGTGATGTGAGAACCCACGAATGAAGGCGTGTGGGCAAACGGCGTCGGGAAGTCTTCCTCGACAGCCTCCGCCTTCTTCGCGTTGCCGATAAAGGCGTTGAGGTCATCGCCGATGACTTCTGCCATGCAGGTGGTGGAAACGGCGATCATCTCCGGCTTGTAAAGCGCCTTGGCGTTTTCCAGCCCGGCAATCATGTTTTTCTGGCCACCGAATACCGCCGCGTCTTCGGTCATGGAGTCGGAGACACAGGCGACCGGCTCCTTGAAATGACGGTTGAAGTAGGTGCGGAAATAGGCGACACAACCCTGGGAACCATGCACATAGGGCAGGGTCTTTTCGAAGCCCAGCGAGCAGAGCACGGCGCCCAGAGGCTGACAGGCCTTGGCCGGGTTGATGGTCAACGCCTCTCGCTGGAAGTTCAGCTCCTGATATTCCTCGGAGGTTGTCCAGAGAAAGGTTTCGTCCACCTTATCCCGGGCATGCTGGTGTTCATAATCGCTTTGTTTGCGGTTCAGAACACCCTTGTATTCGTCCTCACGAAACAGCGGATAGCTTTGCTTGATATCGTCTACGTTTTGCATGATCTTCTCCTCGCCCGGCCGCCCATCCGCGAACGCGGGCGCAAGGTGATTGTTTGGTTTAGGCAACAGCGGCCTGTTCGGTTTCACCGGCCTGTTTCCAGGGCGGTATTATGCTGCCCCAGCAGGGATTGTTCAGGGTCATGTCCATATCCTTGGCGAAAATGGCAAAGCCATCGTAGCCATGGTAGGGACCGGAATAGTCCCAGGAATGCATCTGGCGAAAAGGCACGCCCATCTTCTGGAAGATGTATTTTTCCTTGACCCCGGAACCAACCAGATCCGGTTTGACCCGTTTGACGAACTCCTCAAACTCGAAGCCGGTCACATCGTCGTAGATCAAGGTGGCGTTGTTCACGTGCTCGTTGGTTCTCTGGTAGTCGTCCTTGTGGCCAAACTCGTAGCCGGTGCCAACCACCTCCATTCCCAGATCCTCGTAGGCGCCGATCACGTGACGGGGGCGTAGACCACCCACGTAGAGCATGACCTTCTTGCCTTCCAGGCGAGGCTTATACTTGTCGATGACGGCCTGCATCATGGGCTGGTATCTGGCGATAACCTTTTCCGCCCCCTCCTTGATGCTGTCGTCAAAGTAGGACGCAATCTTGCGCAGGCTTTCGGCAATCTTGGTGGGACCGAAGAAGTTGTATTCGATCCAGGGGATGCCGTACTTCTCTTCCATGTGACGGGAGATGTAGTTCATGGAGCGGTAGCAGTGCAGCAGGTTCAGCTTCACTTTCGGGGTCTGCTCCATTTCCGCCAGGGTGCCGTCGCCGGACCACTGGGCGACGACCCGCAGGCCCATCTCCTCAAGGAGGATTCGCGACGACCAGGCATCGCCCCCGATGTTGTAGTCGCCCAGGATGGCAACGTCGTAGGGGCCGGGCTCCGGCCCACTGCCACCATCCTCCCGGTCGAAGACATAATCCCGGATCGAATCGTTGGCAATGTGATGTCCCAGCGACTGGGAAACACCCCGGAATCCTTCGCAGCGGACCGGAACCACCGGCTTGTTGATTTCCCGGCTGCTCGATTTGGAAACCGCTTCGATGTCGTCACCAATCAGACCGATCGGGCATTCCGACTGAACACTGATGCCCCGGTTTAGGGGAAACAGCTGATCCAGCTCACCGATCAGTTTGGCCAGCTTCTTGTCTCCGCCGAAAACGATATCCTTTTCCTGGAAATCCGAAGTGAAGTTCATGGTGCCAAAACTGTCCACACCGGTGGTGCCAATGTAATAGTTACGTCGGCCGGCCCGGGAGTACTGGCCGCAGCCAACCGGCCCGTGGGATATATGAATCATGTCCTTGATCGGTCCCCACACCACCCCCTTGGAGCCGGCGTAGGCGCAGCCACGTATGGTCATGACGCCCGGCAGCGATTTCCGGTTGGAGGTCACACACTTCTGTGATTCCCCGCCATCGCCACCATCGGCGAAGTCCAGATGCTTGGCACGATCCTCTCTGGCTTTCGCCGGGTACACCTCCAGCACGTCATTGATCAGTGCCTGCGCTTCATCTTTACTTAACTTGGTCATATTCTTTCCCTCCAGCGCCCTGCCCATCCGCAGGCCCGCTCATGAGTCAGTAAAAGGTATTGCGGTTCAAGCCACTGCCTCGTCAGCTTTCTTACCGACAATGCTTTCGTCCTCTTCCTCGAGGATGCCGAATTCCATCAGCAGTTCTTCCAGCTCATCCATCTCCAGCGGGGTAGGCACTACAAAGTGCTGATTTTCGAGAACTTTTTTCGCCAGGGTACGATACTCATCGGACTGCTTGGCCTTGGGGTCATACTCGATGCAGGTCATGCGACGAATTTCAGCGTGCTGAACCACATTGTCGCGCGGGACGAAGTGGATCATGGTGGTACCCAGACGGCTGGCCAGGGCTTCGATCAATTCGTCTTCACAGTCGGTGTTGCGGCTGTTGCAGATAAGACCGGCCAGGCGCACACCCCCGGAGTTGGCATACTTCACGATGCCCTTGGAGATGTTGTTGGCGGCGAACATGGCCATCATTTCCCCGGAAACCACGATGTAGATTTCCTGAGCCTTGTTTTCACGGATCGGCATGGCGAAGCCACCACAAACAACGTCACCCAGTACGTCGTAGAACACGAAATCCAGGTCTTCATCGTAGGCGCCTTCCTCTTCCAGGAAGTTAATGGCGGTGATAACACCACGCCCCGCGCAGCCGACACCGGGCTCAGGTCCACCGGACTCCACACACTTCACATCGCCGTAACCCACGGCCATGACATCCTCCAGCTCCAGGTCTTCGACGGAGCCGGCCTCGGCAGCCAGGTTCATGACCGTGGTCTGGGCTTTTGAGTGAAGTATCAGGCGGGTGGAATCAGCCTTGGGGTCACAGCCCACAATCATGACGTTCTTGCCCATTTCAGCGAGTGCAGCCACCAGATTCTGGGTCGTGGTGGACTTGCCGATACCGCCTTTTCCATAAATAGCAGCTTGACGTAATGCCATTGCGTTTCTCCTCACAAAAAGAGTTAGTACCAGTGGCGAAACCATCTCCGCCCCGTAATCAGTAGGCGCAAGGCACGTGCCAGCCCGGAAAAACTTCGTAACTCATTGTTTTATTTTGCCTAAGGCTGGCAAGCATACAGGGCGGGAAGCGTGCAGGAGGCGACAAAGAAGATTGACTTGTCGTACTGATGACAACAAATACGGTGTGGCACGGGAGTTGCTGAACCTTTCACCATGTTCACGCCAATGCAGGAGTAAAGACATGCACCCACCCTTACCGGAAGAACTGCTCGACGCCTGGGACGAAGGACGCTGTGTGCCCGTGCTGGGTCACCAGGTTCTCAACGGCATTACCGACCCGCAGGGCAACGCCATGCCCGGCGACAGCAACAGCCTGATTATCGCCATGAACCAGGGTCGCCCGATGGCGCCGAAACTGATGTATGAATTCCCCAGAGCAGCCATGAATATAGAGCTGAAGAAAGGAAGAAAGGCGGTAACCCGTTTTCTGGACCAGACCTACCGGGACACCGAATGGAGCCCGTCAGACCTGCACCGGAAACTGAGCCAATCCGGCCTGGACTACGTCATTGACCTGAACCGGGACACCCAGCTTCAGAGCTACTGGCAGCACACCCCCCACCTTCTGGTGGTGGGCGTGGCGCGCATTGGCGGTGGCAGTGAACGATACCGGCTGTTTCAGCATGACGGCCACGGCTATCAGGCCGTGAAACCAGGGACTGAAGACACTGCCCTGCCGGTTCTCTTCAAGCCAGTGGGGACGCCCCTGCCCGAATCGCTTTATGTGGCATCCGATGCTGACTATGTCGACTACCTGACCGAACTCATGGGCGGCTTTGGCATGCCGCCTTTCCTGAAAGAGAAGCGCAAGGGACGACAATACCTGCTGCTGGGTTTGCGCCTCGATCGGGACACCCCACGGATGCTGATCAACGACATTGTCTATGGCGCTGGTCGCCCCACCGGCTGGGCCTGCATGCCGAACCCCACCTCCAAGGAGGCCCGGTTTCTGCGCCGTCAGGGCTTCGAGCTCCTTGAAATGAACCATGAAGACTGCCTTGACGCTCTGCTGGCCGAGGTCCCGACCCATGCCTGATATCACACCGACATTCCGCCTGAATGTACTGCAGCATTTGAGACACGACCACTGCTGGAAACCTTCCGCCAACGTTGCCTGATTGCTTTGTCGGGTTTGCGGCAATCCGCTCCGCAAACCCGACAAAACGTCAGCTTACCGACAACAACTACCCGTCCGTTGATTTACCGTCCCTCAGTCCCAGGCCACCAGAATGACCTGCTCGGCATCGAAACAGACACAGGCCGGCTCCCCAACCTGCCATTGCCGCCCCTCACCGGCAGCGACCACGGCTACCACTGCGCGGTCCCCCGGCAGTGCAACCTGCAACTCCAGTTGGTCCTCTGCGGGATTCACCGCTTCGACCCACCCCCGGAGCTGGTTAGCATGGCTGGCAGCCTCATCCGGGCTCAGGGTGACCTTCAGGCCGGCGGCCTTGAAAAGGGCAAAGAACTCCCGACCAAGGCGTACCCCCAACCGCTCGGCGCTGGCCTGGGTAATCAGACACACCAGTTCCTGATCACCAATTTTCAGGCTCACCCGGTAATTGAGGCCTTCCGATCTCAGGCCGACCACGGCCCCCACAAACTGGTTACGGGCACTGGTTTTCATGGCAAGGCGCCGCATCAGTTGCTGGAACTCCCGGAGATCCCCGCGCTGCAGCTCATCCATACCGCCCAGCATCCTTTCCAGTGTCGCCTGGTATTCGCCTTCCAGCGCCCGGTACAGCGTTACCATCCGTCGCCCGTAATCGGTCAGTCGGGTTCCCCCACCCCGGCGCCCACCGGTGACTTTCTCCACAAGGGGGAGGGGAGAAGTGTTATTAAGCAGGTCGATGGCTTCCCACGCGGCCTTATAAGAGAGGGGCACGGCCTTGGCTGCCTGATTGATGGAACCCAGGCGGTCAATCGCTTCCAGTAACCGGATACGGCTACCGGACAGGGCCGCCCCCGAGGCGTTTTCCAGTTGCAGACGACTGACAAAACCTTCGCTGAAGGAGGGAATCATGGCGTGGACTCTCCGTTATACCGAGCAAGCCTGTCGGATGGGCTATTTACCGATGGCTACAGCGAAAAGCGTGCCACAGCCGTCCATTGAAGCAAACACAACACTCTGTCACAAACATGACCCTGTTTAAGGTGTCAGACGCGAATCCCATACGCTGTCAATCCGCGCTATATACCCATGTACATAATAAAACCGGACAATGGCATGCTCCTTGCCTCCTTCTGGATACCAATCTTCAAATCCATAAGGAGTTGCCAAATGTACAGATTTCTTTTCGTCCTGAGCCTGATGCTGACAGCCACGGTCCAGGCCGCTGAATTACGGGTGGCCGTTGCGGCCAATTTCCAGGGTACTCTGGAACAGCTGGCACCGGTTTACCAAAAGCGGTCCGGCCATACCCTGCTCATCAGTTCCGCTTCCACCGGCTCTCTCTTCGCCCAGATTCAGAATGGCGCCCCCTTTGATGTCTTTTTATCCGCCGACTCCCGCCGCCCGCAGGCATTGATCGAGGATAACCTGGCACTGCCGGAATCGGCGTTCACTTACGCCCGGGGCGTGCTGGTACTCTGGTCCGCCGATCCGAACCGGGTTCGCGGCGACGGCACCACCCTGAGCCAGATGGACTACCAGTACCTGGCCCTGGCCAATCCGCGCACCGCCCCCTATGGCCGGGCGGCTCAGCAGATTCTGGAAGGCATGGACCTATGGGGTACCCTGGAGAAGGAGCAGCGCCTGTTAATAGGTCAGAGCGTGAGCCAGACCTACAGTCAGGTAGCGTCCGGGGCTGCTCCCCTGGGGTTTCTGGCGCTGTCGCAAATCCGACACCCGGATATCAAAGGCCAGGGCTCATGGTGGATTCCGCCAGAAGAAAGCTACGACCCGATCATTCAGCAGGCCGTGATTCTCCGGTCCGCGGTCGACCCGGAACAGGCCCGGCAATTCATGGCCTTCCTGCGTTCTCCTGAGGCGGCCGGGATCATCCGTGCGGCCGGCTACACCCCCTGGGGAGCTAACCCATGACGCTGGCACCGGGCGATCTGACCGCTCTCTGGGTCACGCTGAAACTGGCTGTCACCAGTACTTTTTTTCTGCTCCTTCTGTCGATGCCTCTGGCCTGGTGGCTGGCACGGACCCGCAGCCGCTCCAAGGTACTGATCGAAGCCCTGGTGGCACTCCCCCTGGTGCTGCCACCAACGGTGATGGGGTTCTACCTGCTGGTGCTTCTTGGCCCCCGGGGCGCTCTGGGAGGTCTGTTCGAAGCGCTGGGGGCGGGACATCTTGCCTTCACCTTCACCGGGCTGGTACTGGGCTCCATGCTTTTTTCGCTACCGTTTGTGGTGCAGCCACTGCAGAATGCCTTCGCCATGACCGGAGGCCGGATGCTGGAAGTGGCGGCCACCCTGCGAGCCTCGCCGGTCGATCGTTTTATCAGCGTGGTATTTCCCCTCTCCCGCAGTGGCTTTCTGACCGCCTGCGTACTCTCGTTTGCCCACACGCTGGGGGAGTTCGGCATGATACTGATGATCGGGGGCAACATCCCGGGACGTACTCAGGTGGCCTCCATCGCCATTTATGACCATGTCGAAGCCATGGATTACACCGCCGCCCACCAGCTCTCCCTGATTCTGGTGATGGCGTCACTCATCCTGCTGACTGTAGTATTCGCCCTTAATCGCCGTTTCAAGGTGGTGAGCCTATGATCACACTGGATTTCAGTTTGCCCAGGAATCACTTCACCCTGGAGGCAAATCTGCAACTGCCCACCCAGGGTGTTACCGCGTTGTTCGGGCGCTCGGGGTCCGGCAAGACCAGCCTGCTACGACTGCTGGCCGGGCTGGAGTTCCAGTCGGGTAGCCGCCTCCTGTTCCGTGACGAGGTATGGCAGAACCACAACAACTTTGTCCCCACACACCAGCGTTCGCTCGGGTACGTATTCCAGGAGGCCAGCCTGTTTCCTCACCTTCGCATCCGGAACAACCTGGAATACGGCTACCACCGGACTCCGGTCAGGGAGCGGCAGATTCACCCACCCCGGGTTATTGAACTAATGGGCATCGAGGCACTACTGAAGTACTACCCCGACCAGTTGTCGGGAGGTCAGCGCCAGCGTGTGGCGATTGGCCGGGCGCTGTTGACCAGCCCGAAGCTATTGCTGATGGACGAGCCCATGGCGTCACTGGACAGCACCAGCAAAGCAGAAATACTGCCGTTCCTGGAGCGCCTCAAGGACCAACTGGCACTGCCGATCATCTACGTCAGCCATTCCATCGAAGAGGTCGCTCGCCTGGCGGATCATCTGGTGCTACTGGAACAGGGACAGGTGATCGCCCAGGGGGATATCCAGTCCTTGCTGACGGACCCGACACTGCCCTTCCTGCAGGCCGAAACCGCCTCCACCGTACTTAAGGCCCGGGTGGACCAGGCGCATTCGGACGACCATCTCAGCCGACTGGACATCGGGGGTCAGTCGCTTTTCATCAGTCGTTGTGGTCTGCAGGACGGCCAGGCCACCCGGGTGCGCATCCTGGCCAGGGACGTGGTTCTGGCCCTGTCGCCGCCCACCAGCATCAGCCTGTTGAACTGTCTGGAAACCAGACTCATTGACCTGCAACCCGACTCGAACCCGAGTCAGCTACTGGTGAGACTGGGCGTCGGGTCACAGACAATGATCGCCCGGGTTTCCAGGCGTTCGGCAACACGTCTAGGCCTCCGGGAGAACCAGCGGGTTTACGCACTCATCAAGGGCGTCGCCATGAAATAGCAGCACTGCACTACACAGTGTCAGGCGCGCGACCTAACGCAGGATGCACTCCCGGCTGTACGACTTACTCAGGCGCCGCCGTTTCTCCCGCAGGCTGTTGCCCCGGTCATTCTTGTAACCTGCCCGTAGCCGGGACTGGATCCGTTCGAGCTTGTTCCGGTAGCCATCGCATACCTTCGCCTGTTTATCCTGTCTATCCTCGCTCTGGCGGTTGCTACGGGACTTGCGTGGCGTGTCCGAGGCCGACAGCATGGTTTGCACCTCGTCCCGGGTGGCCGAGATTTTCCGGGATTGGCGGAGGTTCTCGGCCATGGGGACGGTGACCGGATTCCGGAGCTCGAGCTCCCGATGCGGCATGGTTTCGGGTGGTTTGTCGGAGAAATGGATGGCGCCATTGGCGTCCGTCCAGCGGTATACTTCGGCATGGGCCGGGGTGGCGGCTAACAGGCAAAGCAGGGCTGTGGTCTTGATCCTTGGCATGGGTTCACGTCCTGTGAAGTTGGTTTTCTGAAAAAGGGTCAGAAGAAAGCTTTCTTCTGACCCCGTCTTGAACATCACTGGTCGAGCAGTTCGATCCAGTGATTCACCTGCACCGGAGATTTGGTCTCGAGGTGCATCTGGCAGCCGATGTTGGCGGTGACGATGCGATCCGGGTTGTCCACGGTCAGGGCCTTGAGCTTGTTGTCCAGCAGCTTCTGGCTCAGCTCGGGCTGCAACACCGAGTAGGTACCGGCGGAGCCGCAGCACAGGTGCTTGTCTTTGGTTTGCGCCAGTTCGACGCCGGCCCTGGTCAGCACCTGCTCCACCACCCCACTCTGCTTCATGGCATGCTGCAGGGTACAGGGGCAGTGGAACGCCACCTTGCCCGGGCTCTGGTTAAGCTTGAGCTTTTCCAGATCCTGTTTGAGCAGGAACGCGCCCAGGTCGGTGCACAGTTCGCTGACTTTCCTGGCTTTGGTGGCGTAGACCGGATCATCCTTCAGCAGGTGACCGTAGTCCTGCACCATGGCACCACAACCGGAGGCCGTCATGATGATCGCCTCCGCGCCGGCCTCGATTGCAGGCCACCAGGCGTCGATGTTCTGGCGCATCCGCTCCAGGCCTTTCTCATGCTCGGACAGGTGGTAGTTCACCGCGCCACAGCAGCCGGCTTCCGGCGCCTCGACAATGGTGATGCCAAGCTTGTCCAGAACACGGGCCGCAGCGGCATTGGTGTTCGGCGTTGCCGAGGGCTGAACACAGCCGGCCAGGGCCAGCACGACCCGGTTATGGCTGGCCGCGGGCCAGGGGCTCGCACTCTTGCGCGGCGGCACCTTGGTGCGCAGTTTCTCCGGCAGTACCGGGCGGAACACCTGGCCCATACGCAGCAGCAGACCGAACAGCTGACGGTTCGGAATCACCCGGGCCAGAGACCAGCGCAGCCACTTGTCTTTCGGCTCCCGGGGCACTTCCTTCTCGATCAGCCCACGGCTGATATCCACCAGCCGGCCATACTGAACGCCGGAGGGACAAGTGGTCTCGCAACTGCGGCAGGTCAGGCACCGGTCCAGATGGTCGCGGGTCTTCTCGGTAATTTCCTCACCTTCCAGGAACATCTTCATCAGATAGATCCGGCCTCGCGGGCCGTCACGCTCGTCGTTCAGCTCCTGGTAGGTCGGGCAGGTGGCGGTGCAAAAGCCGCAGTGCACACAGGCCCTGAGGATGGACTCCGCCTCCTGTCCTTCGGGGGTATTGGCAAATTGTTGAACCAGATTCGTTTGCATAATTACAACCAGCTATAGAGACGGCCAGGGTTGAAGATGCCGTCGGGGTCGAACGAGTTCTTCACACGGCGCTGGATGGCTTTCAGCGCCTCGGGTTGGCTGTGCATGACTTCGCCGGAGCGATCACCACCGCGGAACAGGCTCACCTGACCGCCGGCGGTCCTGGCCAACGGCTCCAGGTCTGCCAGCGTTGCCTCGCCACGGAACCAGCGCAGGGAACCGGCCCAGTCGATGAACCAGTTGCCTTCAACCCTGGGGTTGGGCGCGGTGGAGTCGACGGAGAAACGCCAGAGCGGAACATCGTTGCCGGCGAAGAATTCGTGCTGCATGTCGCGCACCTGCTGCCAGAAGTCATCACCGCCTTCCATGACCTGGCCGGACCACTTCTCCGCTGTTGCTTCAACGGCAGAGCGGGCACCTGACAGGCGAAGGTAAACCTTGCCATCGACCCAGCAGGCACCGGTAATCGGCTTGGGCTCACCGGCCCGGCGGTTCATGTAGTCGATGACCTCTTCCAGGGCCATCTCTTCGGCCAGAGTGGCCGTGGCAGCCGGCTTGGGCATCACCTTCATGCTGATTTCGGTGATGGCGCCGAGCGTACCCATGGCACCGGCCTGCAGGCGAGAGACGTCGTAGCCGGCCACGTTCTTCATGACCTGGCCGCCAAAGCGCATGTGTTCGCCCTTGCCGTTCAGCAGGCGGATACCCAGCACCTGATCCCGCACCGAACCGGACCAGGGCCTGGCCGGACCGGACAGGTTGCAGGCCAGGGTGCCGCCGATAGTGCAGGCATCACCGAACCGGGGCGGCTCGAAATGCAGGCACTGCCCTTCCTCGGCCAGCGCCGCCTCGATGTCCTTGATCGGTGTGCCGGCGCGCACGGTCAGCACCAGTTCCACCGGATGGTATTCCACGATACCGGCGTGTTCGGCCAGGCTCAGGGTGCCGGCCCCGGAGTCGGCGGCGCGGCCCATGAATGCTTTGGTGCCGCCACCGACGATGTTGAGTTTCTGCCCGTTATTCCGGGCCTGGAGAACTTGCTCCTGTAACTGTTGGGTCATATCAGCCATGGGCGGCGTCCGTCTGTTCGTGCTTGTGTTGCTTGTGTTCGATGGAGCGGTATTCCTGGCAGAACTTGAGGGTGGGAACCCCCTTGCCCGGGTTCAGGATGCCGGTCGGATCAAAAGCGGCTTTGACGTCGTGGAACTGCTGCAGCTCCTCGTCGTTGAACTGCACCGCCATCTGGCGGATCTTCTCGACGCCGACACCGTGCTCGCCGGTGATACAGCCGCCCACTTCCACACACAATTCGAGAATTTTACTGCCAAATGCCTCAGTGGTCTCGAACTCCCCCGGCACGTTCGCATCGAACAGGATCAGCGGGTGCAGGTTGCCGTCTCCAGCGTGGAACACGTTTGCTACGCGCAGTCCGTACTCGTCGGACATCTTTTCCATTTCCAGCAGGACACGGGCGAGATGCCGGCGGGGAATGGTGCCGTCCATGCAGTAGTAATCAGGAGAAATACGCCCAACCGCCGGGAAGGCAGACTTGCGACCCTTCCACAACAAGGCCCGCTCCTCTTCGCTCCGGGAAGTCCGGATCGAGGTTGCCCCCAGCTTGCGGAAAACTTCCTCGGCCTCCGCGATGTGTTCGTGCACCTCTTCTTCGGTGCCATCCACTTCGCACAACAGCAGCGCCCTGGCGTCGCGGGGGTAACCGGCCTGGGCAAAGTCGTCAGCGGCGACGATCGCGTGGCTGTCCATCATCTCCAGGCCACCCGGGATGATACCGTGGGAGATGATGCCGCCAACGGCATCGCCACCCTTTTCCACGCTGTCGAAGCCGGCCATGATCACCTGGGCCACCTCCGGCCTGGGCAACAGCTTGACTTTCACTTCCGTCACCACACCCAGCAAGCCTTCGGAACCGGTAATCAGGGCCAGCAGGTCCATACCGCAGCTGTCCAGACCGTCACTGCCAATGGTGATCAGGTCACCCTCGGCAGTCACCATCTCGACACTCAGGATGTTGTGAACGGTCAGGCCGTACTTGAGGCAGTGAACGCCCCCGGAGTTCTCCGCCACGTTGCCGCCGATGGTGCAGGCGATCTGGGACGAGGGATCCGGGCCGTAATACAGGCCGTACCGGGCCGCCTCTTCACTGATGGCAAGGTTACGGACACCCGGCTGCAGCCTGGCCGTTCGACCGAGCGGATCGATCTTGATAATCCGGTTGAACCTGGCCAGCGAGAGCACCACCCCTTCCTTGTGCGGCATGGCACCAGCGCACAGGCCGGTTCCGGCACCGCGAGCAACCACCGGTATGTCGCTTTCATGGCAGATGTGCATCACGCGTTGCACCTGCTCCACGGTCTCCGGCAGCACCACGAGCATGGGCATCTCGCGATACATCGCAAGGCCGTCGCACTCGTAGGGTTTCAGGGTTTCGTCATCGGTGATGACGTATTCCGGGTCAATGAATGACCGGAACTGCTCCGCCAGCTGCGCTTTACTGGCTTTCGGCTTGGTATTCATAACACTCTCTGATTCTGGATATCGTCGAATCCGCGTGGACGCGGATAACGTGGG
>JAXHVJ010000169.1:0-1741 GCA_034189235.1 Pseudomonadota bacterium | reverse complement strand
AGCATATCCCAAAGGGCCATGACTTCCTCTTTGGTGGGTTCAATGCGGCTCAGGGAGGTCTGGGTAAACTGCCTGGACGTGTAGCGGTGAACAAAGATCAGGCGGTAGAAAATACCACCATGCTGGACCACACGTTCCACATAGGCATCGAACTCCTCGAAGGGCGCGGTCAGTTTTCTGCCCCCCGGCAGTGCGAAGCTCACCTCCCCCGTCTCCCGGTTGAAGGCGCTTTCACCTGCCTCCAGGCCACGGTCCAGGAGTTTGCCCAACAGCTTGTCGAATGGCCGCAGGAACAGGGCGAAACCGCCCATGACCCATGGCATGGTTTTTATAAGGAGATACAAGGAAGAGGGCATCCAAACGAGAACCGCAAATAGAATCACCAAAAATTGCAGGAGATGTGCTGTATCTGCTGTAACAAGAGCTAAGTAGTAAACAATGACAACGCCACCGCCGCCAACTAAGGCGGTGCCCCAGACATAAGGAATAAGCAGCAGCAAAGCCGAAAGCCCTATAAACGCCTTGCCGTTCAGGAAGCGAATCTGCCGCTGATCCCACCACCACTCCCCCAATGCGAAACCATCCGGGTCGTCCCGGTCCTGGTGCTGGACGGCGCCTACGTCTTCACAAACCCGATAATAGGGCTCGATACCGGCGTAGTCACCCACAGGCTGAAGGTCCTCACCCAGTCGTTCGCGTTTCTTTGGCGACTCCGGCAATGCCGGAATCTGATCCACCCGGAAACCGGTTTCCCCCTGGCGATGTGTTTGGCCATTCTCACTCACACGGCAACCTCTTTTACTGTCCAGTAGGGCACTGGCTCATTGTCGAACGGGTTCAAAGCCGGGGCCTGTTTGTCCGGCAGCACACTGTGACGACTGGCATCAAACGCCTCGTAATCATCAAGTACCGGCATAGGGACCCTAAATGACCCTATTTCGCTCTCGATACGTGCCTGCAAGACGACCCTCAGGTTGATGGTTCGTCTTTCACTATGACCAAACGCATGGGTTTCGCCACAGGCCAGGTTCCGTTCTATCAGAAAATGCACGGCGTGGTCTTCCGGTACGGGAACCCAGGCCGTCACCTTTTTCAAAGGCGTGTTTCGAGTCAAGTAATATTCATCGACCTGTCCGGCGGGGGTATCCATTACGCTGTGGGTATACTCCAGTTCCTGAATCCCCAGCCTCAGGTCCGGCTTCCTGTCTTTGGCTTTGCCTTCCGTTGGCTGGCCAAGTTTGAAGCGGCTGATCAGGGGAGAATGCACCGTCACCCTGTAGTCGTCCGGGGAGGGGTTATGGTCCGCAAACATCGCCTGTTCCGCGCCACTCAGGTTACCATAGCGCTCGGCGGATACGGTTACCGGGGAAAGCTGACTCAGCAACTGAGGATAATAGACGGCGTCGTTGGCAGGAAGCCCCTCGTGGGTCGGCCCCAGGCCCAGGGGGCCCTGCTTCAGCACGCGCTCAACCTCACTGTCGGTGGCAATGATGGCAAACACGCTACCACCCAGCACGGCCCCCAGCCCAAGCAGCGCCCAGCCCCAACCGGGTACCGCCAGCAATCCGGTCAGTAGTGGCGATGCCAGGAAGACGCTGCCGCCGGCCACCGCCAGCCCATGCCCAAGAGCAGCATCCATATCACCACGACTAAGACTATTTCGATAGTCCCAAGCGCTGATGCCTACCATAAAAGCGCCAGACATGAAGTTGAACAACCCCATAGTCCGAGCTATTGTACC
>JAXHVJ010000168.1:0-1792 GCA_034189235.1 Pseudomonadota bacterium | reverse complement strand
CTCTCGATGCGCCGCGCCCGCTCGCCGGCATCCTGCCCGAACAGCCGCCCGAAGAATTCCAGGTTCTCCGCCACCGAAAGCATCGGGTAGAGATTCCCCCCCAGGCCCTGGGGCATGTAGGCGATCCGTGGGCCGACCGCCTGGCGATGGCGGGCATCCGCCATCGCGCCGCCAAGCACCTCGATCTGCCCTTCCTGGATCGCCCGGGCACCCGCAACCAACGCCAGCAGGCTCGATTTGCCCACACCGTCCGGGCCGATCAGGCCAGCCATGCAGCCTGCGGGAATGTCGAGACTGATGTCGTCGAGCGCACACACCTCGCCGTAGCGCAGGGTCACCTCCCGCAGGCGGGCGATCGGCGCCGCGGCACCCTCGCCATCCTTACTCTCTGCATATACGCCACGGCTCATTGCGGCGACAGCCTCGTCTGCAGTTCGGCCGGCCAGTCCACCTGCGGGTCAAGCCGCACATAGGCCATACCCGGCAAGCCGGTCTTGACCTGCTGGAGATGCTCTCTGAGCAGGTCCGGATCGATCTGCGCCTTGATGCGGAACATCAGCTTCTGGCGTTCTTCTTTGGTTTCCACCGTCTTGGGGGTAAACTGCGCAACGTCCGCCACGAAGGAGATTTCCGCCGGAACGACGTATTGCGGAGCGGCATCGAGCACGAGCCGGGCCTCGGCCCCGAGCGCGACCCGCCCGGCCTGTTCCGTCGGCAGGAAGAAGGTCATGTACACATCGGTCAGATCGACCATGTTCAGCACCACACCGCCAGGAGACAGGACCTCTCCGGGCTGAGCGACGCGGTATTGTATGCGGCCGTCGCGCGGCGCTTTCAGCATGCTGTCGTCGATATCGGCCTGGATACGCTCGATAGTGGCCTGGACCGCCTCCACGGTCGAGTGCGCCGCGATGACGTTTGATCTGGCCTGGCCAATGGCAGCCTGCGCGGCCGCGGACTGCGCCTGCGCGGCCGCTACGGCGGCTCTGGCCGCCTGAAAGGCCGCGCGGTCATCGTCCAGCTTCGAAATGGGAACGGCGTCTTTCGCGGCAAGCTCTTTACTGCGCGCCAGACGCCGTTGCGCCGCGTCGAGCTCGGCCCGTCTCTGGGCAATGAGCGCTTCGGCGGCCTGCTTCTCGGCTTCCCGCTGGACCACTTGGCTCTGCGCGGTCTCGATGCCCATCCGCGCCTGCTGCAACCGCGCTTCAGCCTCGCGGCGCTGCGCCTCCAGAACGTCGGTATCCATTTTCGCCAGTACCTCGCCGGCACGCACAAAATCGCCTTCGCTGGCCAGAATATCCCGGACCCGGCCGCCCGTTTTGGTGGCAATATCGATCTCGACCGCCTCGATCCTTCCGTTACCCGAAGCGAGGCCTTCTGCCAGGCCCTCCGGCTGCAGAGACCACCAAACCCATCCCCCCAGGGCAATGACGACTACAGCAATAAGACCTCGCGCCCAGCCGGCACTCAGGAACGTTTTCATTGAGCACTTCCCCGCCAGTTCCTGCTTTTCATCACAGCTTCCCACGTTCTGGTGTATCAACGGCCGAATCAGGCGTTGCTGCCGTGGCAGGTTGCGCGCTTGCGCCTGACAGGCCCTGCCATCCACCACCCAGGGCACGATACAGGTTAACGGTGGACTGTAAACGGTCGCGTTTCGTCGCTACAAGATCGAGCTCGGTCGTGAACAGACGTCGTTCGGCATCCAGGACTTCCAGGTAGCTCGAGGCACCGCCTTCAAAACGCAGCCGGGCAAGTTCCGTGGTGCTTTCCAGCGCGGTTACCTGACGAG
>JAXHVJ010000167.1:0-1800 GCA_034189235.1 Pseudomonadota bacterium | reverse complement strand
AACACGACCAGAAAGCCGGGCGTAATCCCCGTTTCTGGCGTGACCTGGATCTGCAAGCCTGGAAACAGGGAGAAGGAGCGGAGTGGCTTAAACGTCAGGCGGAGTATCCCTGGAACAAACGCCGCTGCAGGCTGACCCCGCAGATCGGCAAAATCGCCATGGAGGCCTACAGGGCGGACCATCAGCCTCAGGATTCCACAGCAGGTTCGTGCTGAGAGTGAAATGGGGGTGTTGAGTCTGGTGCCGATGCCCGCCTCGAATTGCGGGAACACGATGTACAGTCCCTCAACCGGGAATGGCTGCTGACCCGGGTGAAACACACCGAAACCCATGCCCTGCCGCGCATCGGCCATGAAGTGATCGTCTCCTTCCTGGATGGCAATTCGGACCAGCCCATTATCACCGGCCGCACCCACCACGCGGCCAACAACCAGCTCATCGAAGCCGGCACCGAGATTCACCACAAGGCCGGCGGCAGTTTCATCAAGGTGGACCCGAGCGGGGTCACCCTGTCCGGCCCCATGGTAAACATGAACACCGGCGGTGCACTGACAGAGGTCTATCGCGATCATATCGGGCAAGCGGGAGATTCCCGGATCTGGACACTGGAACGATTGCACGAGGCAACAGCCCATGGTTGCAGCAAGGTGTCACAGCAGGAGCGCTGGCTGCGCATAGCCTTGCAGATCGATACACCGATATTGTCTGAACCGACACTCAGGAACCTGGCGGTGAATGCGGAGATGCCCGCAGAAGACCGCCTTATAGCGATGGAACGCTTCGTGGAGTCAGAACATGCCACAGCATAAAGTACAGGCCGGAGAGACCCTTTCGGGCATTGCCTCCCGGTACAAGGTTTCTCTGGATGCCATCAAGGCAGAGAACCCGATCATCAGGGATGTAAACCACATAGAGGCAGGGTGGGATCTTTCGGTTCCGGAGTCTCCCGCGGCAAAGAGGCCCCTGCCCGCGGCACTGTCCGCCAATGACGATTCCTCCGACGACCTGGAATGCTCCGATTGCGCCATGGAGTGTGTGGCGCTGGTGCAACTCACGGAAGAGGATGAGCAGGTATTTGCACTGACAGAAACCCAGTTCAAAGCGCTGGAAGAAGAAACCACACTGCTCAACGAGCCGCTGGCAGAACTGGCCGAGGCCGAGAAAGGTGATCCGGACAAGATACCGGAAGCCCGGGAGAAGGCCTGGAACAAGCTCAAGGATCTGGGGGCGCTACCAAAGCCCGAGAAAAGCACGACTGCAGCGGACCTGCTGGCGGAGTATGAAGCCAAATGGAAACGTGAGCGGGAGCGACTGGAGCATCAGCGCAGGCGCAAGAAGCGCATTGACTATGAAATCCGGAATGTTCGCCAACAGATCCTGATCCCCGGCCAGCAGCAAAACTTCACGGCTCCCAAAGACAGGTTATCCCTGAATTCTTCACCTTGTATTGCGGTGAGCTCGAAACTACCCGGGACCTGGTGAACGACAAAATTCAGGCTCATGAGGAGGCGGTGCAAGGGTTCGAACAGGATCTTACCCGCATGGATGAGCGCCTGAAGCTCCTGCGTGCGGCACTGGAAGCCGAAATCGATTGCCGTGTTGCCGAGCAGTCAGGCAAGCCCCGGCCGGAAGTCACCCGCCTTCGCCTTGACGCTGACGAATTGAAGGAAGCCACCCTCTGGCCCTCCTACATCTCGGAACCGGACATTGAAGACCTTGTTTCAAAGACCAGGCGCTTTCGGGAGCTGGATGCGGAACTGCTCCCCTATATGGATTATGTGATCGAGTATTCCGCAACGG
>JAXHVJ010000166.1:0-1858 GCA_034189235.1 Pseudomonadota bacterium | reverse complement strand
GCGGCCTTTGATTGAGCAGTCTCATGTGTTGGTGTTGCCTTCGTATCGGGAGGGGATGCCGCGTACGGTGTTGGAGGCGGCGGCTATGGGGCGGCCGGCGATTGTTACAGATGTGCCGGGGTGTCGGCATGCGGTTGAGGCTGGGGTTACCGGGTGGCTTTGTGAGGTGCGGAGTGCTGGCTCGCTGGTTGAGCAAATGCGGTCGGTTGTCGCGATGGAAGCGGAGAAGTTGCAGCAGGCCGGGGATGCAGCTCGGAAGAGGATGGAAGAGCGGTTTAGTGAGGAAGTTGTTGTTGAAGCTTACCTTGGATGTCTGGGGTTTGAAGACGGCGTCAGGTGAACGTTTTCGTCAGCACCCTGTGCCGGCCTGCCCCCTGTATGGATGATTAAAAATTGTGAAATTGGTCACATCTGTAACAATTTGTTCATCGATTCTGTATAATCTGTAACGTATCTAGTTGCTGGCCAGGATTTGAGCCAGTCTCTGTTGCGACAGGATGAATCACATGGAAGCGGCAGGTTCTACCGGTTTGTTAGCCGGCCTCATTGCGTTTATTTCGCTTTTTGCGCTCAAGCCCGTGGCGGTTTACGTCAACCTTCTTGATAAGCCGGATCACCGCAAGCTGCATAAGGGTGCGATTCCGCTGACCGGGGGGCTGAGTGCGTTTCTCGGCCTGGGTGTTGCGTGGTTGCTCTGGATGCCGCTCTCCGAGGGGTACGGGCTGTTTCTGTTTTGCGCTACCTTGCTGGTGATCATGGGCGCGGTGGACGATGCCCGGGATTTGCCGGCCTGGTTCCGGCTTGGCGCTCAGGTGGCGTTGGGGGCCTTGCTGACGTGGGGGTCCGGTATTTCCCTCCGGTCGTTCGGTGACCTGTTCGGTTTCGGTGATGTCGGCCTCTGGTTGTTCGGGCCATGGGTGACGATCGCGGCGGTGATCGGCGCCACCAATGCCTTCAATATGATCGACGGTATCGATGGTCTGGCTGGTAGTCTGTCCCTGATTGGTCTTCTCTCGCTCGCTATTCTGTTCGGCCGTTCCCCGGGGTTTGAGGCGGAGTTGACGCTGGCACTGGGTATTGGTTTTGCCCTGGTGCCCTACCTGTTGGCGAACCTTCGGGTGCCGCCGTTCCGCAAGAAGATTTTCATGGGTGATGCGGGGTCCATGTTCATCGGCTTTGCGATGGTGTGGTTGCTGGTTAATGGTACCCAGCCCGGTGAGATGGCGTTCCGGCCGGTCACGGCGCTGTGGATCATTGCGCTGCCGCTGATGGATATGGTGGCGATCATGGTGCGCCGGGTCCGTAAGGGGGAGTCGGTGATGAAGCCGGATCGGGAGCATCTGCATCATATTTTCATGCGTGCCGGTTTCTCGGACCGGGAGGCGTTGATTGTGATTACCGTGATCGGGCTGCTTTTTGCGGGTGTTGGTCTGATGGGTGAATACCTCCGGATCCCGGAGTATTTTATGTTTACCGCATTCATCGGTGTGTTCGCCCTGTATGACTGGGGGCTGAGCCATGCCTGGTGGTTGTTGGTGCTGTTTCGGGGGCGGTCGGATAGCCGGGGTGCTTGAGACTTTTATCCACTGACTTTGTCATGTTGTAATTTTAGCCGGCATTCTCGCCGGCTTTCGTTTTTTGGTTTCCTTCCATACTCGTTTCAGTAACCCAAACTGTTGAAGTATTTTGATTTTCGATGTCTTGAGTTAATTTCCAGGATCTGCAATGACACTAAACCCCCCCAAAAAAACCCACCTCAAGCAACTCGAGGCGGAATCGATCCACATCATTCGTGAAGTGGCGGCCGAGTTCGACAACCCGGTGATGCTCTACTCCATCGGCAAGGATTCAGCGGTGA
>JAXHVJ010000165.1:0-1904 GCA_034189235.1 Pseudomonadota bacterium | reverse complement strand
TATGGTGAACGAAAATTCTGCAAAGGTCCTTTATGATGCGCTTGCAGAAGCCCAATCGTGTTCAGCATCCATTGACTTGGTTCCTCGCCCAACATATGGTGCGGCAGGAATGAGTTATATTCCTGAATCCGTGACTTCAAACCGACCAAAATCACCTTAAAAGCCTGCAATAACAAGCCGTTGAGCGATATAATAGGCCCTGACATCCATTCACCCAGTCAGTGCTTTTTGGCCCATGCGTACTTTCACTCTCCAGCAATCCCGAACCGAAGTCTATACACCCCACGGCGGCCTGGCCCTGGTGGGCCACTGCCTGAACCAGCATACGTCGCTCACCAGAACCGCTCGCACCGTGGTCAAGCGCCATGGTATTCCGAACATCGACCTGATCCGGACCTATCTTGGCCTGATCACGCTCGGCAAGAGCGACTTCGAGGCGGCAGAGCCAGTACGGACGGATCCGTTCTTCAAGTCCGCCATGGGTATCAAACAGTCGCCTTCTTCGGCGCGATTGCGGCAGCGGTTTGATGAAGATGCCCAGGCGTTGACGCCTCTGCTGGATGACGCCAGCATTGAGTTTATTCAGTCCATCGGCGCGCCGGTGTCTCCTCTGGAGATGGGCCATGTCGCGCTGGATATGGATGTCTTTCCCATGGACAACAGCCAGACCCGCAAGGAAGGTGTCAGCTACACCTACAAAGGGTTTGACGGCTATGCGCCGATAGCCGCTTATCTGGGACAGGAAGGCTGGTGTCTGGGATGCGAGCTGCGCCCCGGCAGCCAGCATGCCAACAACGGGTTTCTCGACACCCTCAAGCGGGTTTTACCCCGGGCCCGGGCACTGACGGACAAGCCCATCCTGTTACGCCTGGACAGCGCACACGATGCCCGGGACAACCGCGACTTCCTGCGCCAGCAGGAACAGGTCGACTTCCTGATCAAGTGGAACCCTCGCAAGCAGGATCCCCTGGCTTGGGCGGACAAAGCCCAGACTCAAAAATCCTGGACGCTGGACCGAGACGGCAAGATGGAAGCGGTTCTGTCAGAAGAGCTTCCGGACGAACCCGGGCTGCGCCGGATCGTCAGGGTCACCGTGCGCACCCGCGACGCCAGTGGTCAGTTGTATCTGGAACCGGCCGTCAGCCTCGAAGGCTGGATCACGTCCTTGCCGGCCGACGTGGCCAGCGAGCAACAGGTCATGGCGCTGTACAGCGATCACGCCACCAGTGAACAGTTCCACAGTGAATTCAAGACCGACCTGGATCTGGAGCGCCTGCCTTCGGGGAAGTTCAACACCAACAACCTGGTCATGGCCTTCGCCACACTGGGATACAACCTGCTGCGCTGGATGGGCCTGAGACTCATCGGCCCGGATGCGCCGGTGCGCCACCCGGCCAAACGTCGTCGCCTGAGAACGGTGATGCAGGAGCTGATGACCATGGCATGCCGCCTGGTACACAGCGGCCGGCAATGGCTGCTGCGATTTGGCCGGCACTGTCCGGGCTTTGCCGTTTACCGTGACCTCTATGAAGGCCTTACCGCCTCCGGATAAGCTGGTTCCATAACGGCCGTCACCCTGGAATCACCCGGAAAATCATGCCGGGGCAATCGGCTATTGTCTGAACAGCAGATTCTGATCATAAAACAATCAAAATCGGGCCACGGACTGCACTTTCCCTGAGCATTCCCGCCCTCGACAACCCGGCTTTGGCCAGATTCCAGGGAAAATTGGCTTGAATCCTGCCCGGGTGGGTATATTGGGGTGTTGAGTCACTGATTCAGGAGGATGCCAATAGGCACACACTCTGCTAGACTCGTCCCATGAAGCAAATTAACTGGAATGCTGAAAAGAACCAGCAGTTGATGAGCGAGCGCGGAGTTTCCTTCGAAGATGTCCTGTTTGC
>JAXHVJ010000164.1:0-1921 GCA_034189235.1 Pseudomonadota bacterium | reverse complement strand
GAGACCCTTGATGCGACTGATCAACCGCCATCCGGCCCGGGCCACGGCTCTGTTTCTCGGGCTACTGCCCTTCCTGCTGATCATATTGCTGTATGGCACCGCCTCCCGGGAACGGCTGGCGAATAACCCAAACGACAAGCTACTGCCCGGCCTTGAACAGATGACCAGTGCCGTCAGCCGCATGGCGTTCCAGGAAGATCGTCGCAGCGGCGACTACCTGATGTGGCAGGACACCGCCGCCAGCCTGCAACGGCTGGGGATTGGCGTGGGCATTGCCGCCTCTCTGGCACTGGTGGTGGGGCTGCTCAACGGCATCCTGCCGGTGTTCAGGGCCGGCATGGCGCCACTGGTGTCGGCCCTGTCGATGATTCCACCACTGGCGATACTGCCCATCCTGTTCATCGTGTTTGGCCTGGGCGAGCTGTCCAAGGTGATGCTGATCGTCATCGGTACCGCCCCCATTATGATGCGGGACGTGGCCCAGCGGGTGAGGGAGCTGCCCCGGGAGCAGCTCATCAAGATACAGACCCTGGGGGCCAACAGCTGGCAGGTGGTGACCCGCATGGCCCTGCCCCAGGTGCTGCCACGATTGATCGATGCCGTGCGCCTGAGCCTGGGCCCGGCATGGCTGTTTCTCATAGCCGCCGAGGCCATCGCCTCAGAGCAGGGCCTGGGCTACCGCATTTTCCTGGTCCGTCGCTACCTGGCGATGGATGTGATCATCCCCTACGTGCTGTGGATTACGCTGCTGGCCATCATCATCGACCAACTGCTCCGGCTGGCCAACCGCCGCCTGTTTCCCTGGTACAACGCAGGAGGCCACTGATGAGCTTTATCACTGTCAATAGATTATGGAAGGAATACGGCCACACCGTTGTGCTGGAAAACCTCAACCTGGCCGTGGAGCAAGGGGAGTTCTGTACCCTGGTGGGGGCTTCCGGCTGCGGCAAGTCCACTTTCCTGAAAATGTTACTCGGACAGGAACAGCCCACCCGGGGTGATCTTCAGCTCGAAGGCAACGCCTTCCCCGGCGAACCGGACCGCAACCGGGGCATAGTGTTCCAGCGGTACTCCGTGTTCCCTCACCTGACGGTTCGCCAGAATGTGCTGATGGGCCTGGAACTGGAGCAGAAGCCGTTTCTCGGCAAGCTGTTCGGCAAGGCCCGGCGGGAAGCGCTGAAAAAGGTGGACCAGATGATCGAGGCCGTGGGCCTGGCCCACGCCGCCAACAAATGGCCCCACGAACTCTCCGGGGGTATGCAGCAGCGACTGGCCATTGCCCAGTCGTTCATCATGCGCCCCCGGGTGTTGCTGCTGGACGAGCCCTTCGGCGCCCTGGACCCCGGCATCCGCCGGGACATGCACGAACTGATCCTGAAGCTCTGGCGGGAAACCGGTACCACCATCTTCATGGTCACCCACGATCTGCACGAAGGCTTCTATCTCGGCACCCGACTGCTGGTGTTCGACAAGGTCCGCAAGGATCCACAACAACCGGAAGCCTTCGGCGCCACCATCACCTACGACCTGCCCATCGGCCAGACCGACCGGCAGCTCTACGAATCCATCGAAACCTCCGTATCAGAAACGGCACGGGCCCTGTCTGCGTGAGGCTCCCGTGACGACGACCACTATCAATCCCGATATCGGGCCGCTCTGCAGGCCAACCGCAGCGGTGATCTGATCCCCACTTAAACGAAACAAAGCCCGCATTTGCGGGCTTTGTTTCAATATTCTCCAGCACCAGGGAAAGGCGGATCATGTCGCGATCCTTTTCCTGCGTCACTACGGCCTGCGCGGCCTTGACATCCGGCGTGGCAATGACGATTCCCCGGCCGCGGGGGCACAGGCTTTCGCTATATCCATAGCCATGACCATGCCCCCCCTGACCATTCTTTTACTAAAGCGGGCAGTCTTTGCG
>JAXHVJ010000163.1:0-1947 GCA_034189235.1 Pseudomonadota bacterium | reverse complement strand
ATCCTGAAGTTTCCATGCCCGGCCTGGAGAGGGCAGCAGAACTGGCTGGCATAGAGTTGGTGGACGATGATGTCCAACCCGACGACTCGGCCTCTGGGGTCAAGCCCAGAGGACCGGAAGCCGTGCGGGGTATAATCCCTCCCGCGGAGCCCGTTACGTCGCGAACTCAGAGGTGGGTTAACTCACAGAAGACAAAACGACCTGCCGATCGCGCACGCGCGGCCCCTTTATTACAACCCCCTGTTGACGTTCCCGGATCGGTCGCGCCGTCTGACGCGGACAGTTCCGTAGTCATGTGTACAACATCGCAGCTGGAAACCCTTATGAAAGGGGTAGTGGAAGGAGCGATAAGGGGAGAGTTGAATAGGGCTGGGGCAAACCCCCCAGTAGTGGGCCCGGTAAACCCCACCATCGCGCACCCGACTGAAAACCATCTCGGACCACCCGCGTGCTATCAACCGCAGGTTTCGGGGCCGCCTAACGGCCGACCCGTCAACACGACTGATCCCGAGTGGGCATATGGGGTGATCGCGGACGCCGTGGCCCGCGACAAGGAGCGCGTCCCTGCTTACAGGGATCCTGCTACCTATCGCGAGGCGTGGGCGCCCCCTCCGCCACCTACCGCCTATCGGGCAACAACAGCACCCGGGGTTGCCATAGGGGCGACGGCCACCATCCCTGCAGGAGTGGGAAACCCTCCAATAATGCGGGGAGTGCCGCCGCCACCGCCGGTTTCCCGGGAAGAAGTTAACCCTCTACCAGCAGCAGCCTACAACTGTTTCCCACCCATGGGGACGGCCGATCGGTTGCCCGAATCGGTGCCGGCGTATCCGCAGGTAGCGCAGACCTTTAACGGGGACCTTCGGGCTCCGCCAATGGGTGCTGCAATGCCGCCTGCAGGATGCTTGCCGCCCGTGCCGGCGCGATTGACTCAGCCACCAGGAGAACAAATGGGCGTGGCAAAGCCACAGCCCGAGGTACGATGGGAACTAACCCCAGTAGTGCCACCTGCAGCAACCTTGGTTGCGCGGGAAAACCACAAACGAGACAGCAGTAGTCTGGAGCGACTTTCGTCGCCCGGACCCGAGAAAGTGGCGACCCCAGTGGCGTCACCAGCACGAGAACGAGCGGTCTCGCCTAGACCCAAAGCTCCAAAGCTGGGTGCCCAAATGAAGCCGCAGAAGCTGCGCGGGTACACCGGTAAAGGAGAGGGCTGGGAGATGTACCGACTCCACCTCAACATGGTCGCCCGCCTTAACGGTTGGGACGACGCCACTACATTAGGCCATTTGCAGGTTGGCCTGAATGGGGAAGCACTGTCGTTCTATGGGTCACTCGATACCGCAGAACAAGCATCACTCGAAAGGGTCCTGGAGGCCATGAACAGAAGGTTCGGCACCATGGTATCCGAGGATGCTGTACGTTCGCGGTTAGAGAAGCGAACTCAGAAGGCAGGAGAGAGCCTCGAGCAATTAGCCGAGGACATAAGAACGTTGGCATACAAAGTATACCAGCACGATACCCCAGCCCGAAGAGAGAAAGAGGCGGTGCATTGGTTTATGAAAGCCATCACCGACAAACAAGTGGTACAGGCCATGACTATGTCAGCCTTTCCCCTTACAGACATGGCGAGAGCGCTGGAGATTGCAGTTAAGGCCCGCGAGATGGCGGGCACTTACTTACGGGGAGGCGCAAAAGTTCGCTTTGCCCCCTGTGAAAACTGCACCTCAGACACCGGGTACACCTCGGAGGGTGAATACGACGGCGACGATGACCTCGAGGCCATTAGATTGGCCCGGGACGATTCTGGTCGCCGACGGTTCCCTATCCCTGGTAACCCGAGTGCAAGCGCCACTCGTCCATGCCACTTTTGTGGGAAGGAGGGACACTGGGCTAAGGAGTGCATACTCCGTCCCGGAAATTGGCCAGACTGGCTCAAGCACCAAA
>JAXHVJ010000162.1:0-2036 GCA_034189235.1 Pseudomonadota bacterium | reverse complement strand
GGACGAGCAATATTGGCCCTGGTGCTGGCCGCTGTGATGGCCCCGGCCGTTGGTTGCGCCCAGGGCGCGTTCCAGGGATCGGGACAGCGCATTTTCTCGCGCGTCGATTCCAATGGCGATGGCGTCATCGACCGACAGGAGGTTCTTGATCGGCGAGGTGAGCTGTTCGATCGCATGGATAGCGACAGGGATGACAGCGTAACGCGGGAGGAAGCGGAATCCGCGAAGCGTGGTTTCCGGAAGCGTTTAACGGGGAGCACGCAAAGCCCGTTCGACATGGCTGATACCGATGGAGACGGGATGGTCACGCGGGAGGAGTTTCTCGCTGCGCCGCAACCGATCTTCGATCAGGCCGACAGCAACCAGGACGGACAACTGACCCCGGACGAGTTCAGCAGTTTTGTGACGCAGTTGCGCGAGTCCCGCTGACCGCCTGCCGCGTCTCCCCGCAACGGAAAGCGGCGTGACCGTGGATATCGCGCCCAGGCAATGGAAGAAAATCGGCAGGATATGGGTAGTGGTGGGCAGGATGATCGGTTACTCGAACAGGCAGGCCAGGGCGATGAGAAAGCTTTTGCGCAGCTTGTGGAGCGCCACGCGGATCGCGTTTTTTCCCTCGCGTTGCGTGTCGTGGGCTCCGATGCCGATGCCGAGGATGTAGCGCAGGAGGTTTTCCTCACAGTCTGGCGCCATGCTGCGGACTGGCGACCGGGAAAGGCCCGTTTTTCGACCTGGCTCTACAGGGTGACGCTCAATCTGAGCCTGAATCACCGCGAGCGGGTGGTCACAAGACACGCAGCGCTGGATGCTGTGGCGGAGCCGGAGGATCCAGCGCCGACACAGGAGAAACGTTTGGATGAGCGGCGGCGCAAAGAACGGGTCATGCAAGCGGTGGCCGCGCTTCCGGAAGGACAGTCCATCGCGATGACCCTGATCTATGAGGGTGGCCTGAGCAATGCCGAGGCCGCCTCGACGATGGGAATCTCGGTCAAGGCGCTGGAAGCACTTCTGGTCAGGGCGCGGCGGAAGCTGCGGAAGATGATGGCGAGGTGACCGGACAGCGGCGAGGCAATTATGGAGAGAGCAGGGCGATGAGGTTGGAAGAGTTCGAGGAATTGCTGGAGCGCAGGGGTGCGGATCCGGCAGCCTGGCCGTGGGGTCGGCGGCGGGCGGCACGGCAGTTGCTGGGACGTTCAGCCGCGGCACGGAAGGCGCATGATCAGGCGCGCACGCTTGATAGCTGGATCGGCGACGCCGTGAGGCCGGTTCCGGCCAGTGCCGGATTGAAAGCGCAGCTATGCCGGATTCCACAAAATCATCCACGAGGAAATGACCGGCTGACCATCGGGCTGATGCTCAAGACGCGGCCATGGCGCGGGCTCTGCTATGCAGGATTGGCGGCAGCCATGGCATCCCTGGTGGCGGGCGTTCTGGTCGGGACTATGCAACCGCCAGCGGAATCCGGTCACGCGCAGATGATGGATATCGCCAGCCTGGTTTACGGGCTTCCGCCGGACCAGGGGCGTTTGCAATGACTGTTTCCAGGACATGGATGGTCGGGTTGCTGTTGCTACTGGCGGTTTCCCTGTCAGGCAACCTGTTCGTGGGCGGGTTGCTGCTGGGGCGTGCGGTGTTCCAGCAACACGCGCCTGCGGCGGGGCAAATGATCCGCGCCTTTGTCGAGACATTGCCGGAAGACGCCCGGCCGGTCGTGCGCCGTCATATGCGCGAGCGTGCGGAAGACTTGCTCCGGCAAATAGAGAAAATCCGGGTCGCGCGCGCGCAGGTCGCGGACGTGCTGGGCCGGTCGCCGCTGGATAAAGCGGCGCTCGCGGCGGCGTTCAAAGAGGTTCGCACACAAACGGCGGCGTTGCAGAGTCTTGCCCAGGAGATTCTCATGGATGCGATAAGCGAATTGCCGCCGGAGGTGAGGGCTGAGTGGAGTAGCCGATGGGAAGATGGAAGGTTTTATCGCCGTGTATCCCAATGGGGTGGACGCTCAATGGAGCGAAGGGCGTGGCGGTGATCTGGGCTTT
>JAXHVJ010000161.1:0-2076 GCA_034189235.1 Pseudomonadota bacterium | reverse complement strand
TCCCCCCTGGTAATCGCCCTGTTCAGGGATCTGGCAGGACCGGTGGTTCTGATCGTGGCTGTACTGGGATCCATCATGGCAGGTGTCGCAACGCCGACCGAAGCCGCAGCCATCGGTGCCGCGGGGTCACTCGTTCTTGCCCTCGGCCTCAGGCAGCTGAATTGGGGAGCGCTTCGGCAGGTGTGCCGGGATACCTCTCGAACCTCTGCCATGATCCTGTTTGTGGTGATTGGTGCCACCTGCTTCAGCGTGGTGTTCAAGCGCCTCGGCGGCGATGACTTGATCGTGGATATCATCACCGGCACCGGTCTTGGGCCTTATGGCCTGCTGTTGCTGCCGGTGGTCGAGGGACTGGAATTTGCCGGAGTGAGCAGTACCGGCCTGATGGTGTGGTTTGCTATCCTGGTGGCGATCAACCTGCAGACCAGCTTCCTGACGCCGCCGTTTGGCTATGCGCTGTTCTATCTGAAAGGCATCGCGCAGGGGAATGTCAGTATCGGCGTTATCTACCGCTCGATTATTCCTTTCGTGCTGCTGCAGCTTACGGGGCTGATTCTGTGTATCGTGTTCCCCTCGATTGCACTCTGGTTTCCCGGGTTGACAGACTAGTGTCCGAGGCCAGTTCGGGCTTAAGGGTGAGATCCTTGTGCAGGCGGTACGTCTGAAGATCCCGGGCCAGGTATAGCGTGCCCCGGTAAAGGCCCGTCGCTTCGGCTTCGACTTCGCCGATGTGCGGGTAGGCATCCCGGCTGAGCTGATAGCGGGAGCTGAAATGTGTCAACACCAGGTTGGGAATGCCCACGGCCTCGGCGAACCGGGCGACCTGTGCCGCCGAGCTGTGTTGAGGCCATGAGCCGACGCGGTCAGCAACTTCCTGGGTGTAGGTGGCCTCGTGGATCAGCACGTGGGCGTCCTGGCAGGCAGCTTCGAGTAATTCCGGGTTGTCGTTGTCGCCGCCCACCACGATTTTTCTGGGTTGCCGGGTAATGGCGGTGTACTGGTCGCTGCGAAGTACCGTCCCGTTCTCCAGCACCACATCTCTGCCTTGCTGCAATTCTCCCCAGGCCGGGCCCGGTTCGACACTGTCGGCCTCGAGTTCGTTCTTCAGCAACTGCCGTTCAAGATTCTTCTCGGTGAAGGTGAAGGCGCGGCTGGATACCCGGTGGGAGAGCGGGGTGGTCATGACCTCAACAGCATCGTCTTCCCAATAGAATTCGTCGGCTTCCGAGTCGACGTATTTGAGCTCATAACCCAGGTTGGAGTCGCTGTTGCCCAGGGCGGTTTCCACAAAGGTTTTCACCGGCCTGGGAGCAATGAGGAACAGGGGCTCGGTACGCCCCAGCATGGAGGCGCTGGTGAGCAGGCCGGGCAGCCCGAAGGTGTGGTCACCGTGCACGTGAGTGATAAAAATCGCCTGCAGCTGCATCACAGAGTGGCTGGTGTGCAGCAGTTGGTGCTGGGTGCCTTCTCCGCAATCGATCAGGTACCAGTGTTTCGGTTTGCCGTGCATCAGTGCCAGGCCAGTGACATTCCGGGCCCTGGTCGGTGTGCCGGCGGAAGTACCGAGGAAGGTGACATCCATGGGGTTTCCTGTTGGGGCTTTTGAAAGAGTATAAAATTGAAAGACAGAATCACAAGGCAGGAGTCGCCGATGGCAGAACCGACGGTCATGCAGGTCCAGTTGCTCAGCCCGGAAGAGGTAGTTGGTGCCAGCTCCCCGTGACGCACAGGAGACCTTGCACCGTTTGCAGGCCTGTTATGAACTGGAACTGACGCCCGCCCAATTGTCCCGGGTGGTCTGTTTCGGCGGGTTACCGAACGCCCTCATGCCGGGTGCCTGACAAACAAACCCGCACCTCGCAGGCGCGGGTTCGCGTCAAGCGAAGGGCCTTACCAGCCCTGATAGTATTGGCGCTGGCGGTCCTGGAGCTGTTGGCGCTGCTCGTCGGTGAGCACGTCGTTCATTTCTTCCTGGAATTTCTGACGCCGCTCGTACATCTCCTGCATTCTTTCCTGTTGCTGTTGCCAGTGCCGTTTCTGGATTTCCTCGATGCGCTTTCTTTGATCATCGGTCAG
>JAXHVJ010000160.1:0-2133 GCA_034189235.1 Pseudomonadota bacterium | reverse complement strand
TTGGCCAGCTCACCGGATTCTGCCTCATGAACTTCCCAGGCAATGATCTTGCGGCTGTAGATGTCCATGATCAGGTACAGATACCAGTGCTGACCACGCACCGCGGACGGACAATAACTGAGGTGAGTAGACCAAGGGAATTTCACCCCCAGCCTCTCGCAGAACGGTGCGTGAACCTCTCGGCTCACACCGCTCCCATCAAGCAAACGCACCCGACATTCCTCGCGACCAGTGCGCGAACAGAGTCGGTCGCGCTTTTACCAGTCGCTCAAGTGTGGCAATTGTTTTGGTCTTCCGTCCTCGAAGATGCTTGAACTTTCGCATAGCCCACCTGACCAGCCGTTGATTTACATAGCGCGATACCCGGTACATCAAGGACCGGTAATAATGCCCATAGTAATTCCACCAACCGTGCAGGTATGGATTGATAAAGTCAGCGATATCCATGATGGATAGATCGGTTCGCTTCCCTATTCGCCACGATCGCACTTTCTGGATGATTTCTCTGATTGAAGGGCGACTGATACCCGGACAAAACCCCATGAAGAGATCGCCGGATCGGCCCTTCACCACACGCTTTTTGAACGTGTAGCCGAGAAAATCAAAAGATGTGTGTGCATGGATCCCGGTTCTACGGTGATCCTGGCAGTAAACAATCCGGGTTTTCTCTGGGTGCAGCTCAAGCCCGCACTCCCTGAACCGCTCACGCAGGCTGTGCAGCAGGAATCGAGCCTGCCTCCGAGTACTGCAATGAAGCAGACCATCGTCAGCATACCGACACCATTCAATGGCCGGAAAGTGCCGACTGATCCATCGGTCGAAGGTGTAATGCAAAAAGAGATTGGCCAAAACAGGGCTGATAACTCCGCCCTGCGGTGTTCCCTTGTCGCGCTCAACCGTTCGGCCGTCCGCGTGCACCAAAGATGCTGTTAGCCATCGTCGGATGTATAACTTCACCCATGGATTCGCGGTGTGCCGATCAATTGCCTTCAACAGGAGTTCATGCGGGATGTTGTCGAATAGACCACGGATATCAAACTCCAGCACCCATGGATAGCGCCAGCACCGCTTTCGAGTGACCCCAATGGCTTGTATCGCCGATTTTCCCGGTCGATACCCGTAGGAGTCATGAAGAAAGTGCGGTTCTACCTCGGGTTCGAACTGAAGTTTGACCACCATCTGGGCGATTCGATCCGTTACGGTCGGAATGCCCAGTGTCCGCTCACCTCCCGATTTCTTTGGAATTGAGACGGCACGGACCGGAGGCGGCATGTAGCTGCCCGAAGACATTCGGTTCCAGAGTTTATACAGATTGTTTCTGCGATCACGGTCAAAATCTTCCAGAGACTGCCGATCTATGCCGGCAGATCCTGCATTGGCTTTGACCCGATTGTAAGCTTCAACAAGTAACCACTTATCAATGTCGAATGGTTTTGCCTGACATCGGCCCTCCTCCTGCTTTCGCAGTTGAGACCGAGATTCAGGCTGCTTGACGCTGCCCCTTCGCTCCCCCTCCATTACAGAGGTTTCGTCACTACTACGAACAGCTCCGTCCCAGTATCGTGCCTCGGTACTCTCGGCCTTGTGGTGGTCGCCACTTGTGCCTTCTCCCTTGAACATCACGATGACTGGTTCCCGCAGTTCCCAGCAAGAGCCTGATATTGAGTCGCGCCCACTTTATGCCGGACACCACTTGCGCAGCATTCGGAATACACCCGCAAGCTCATCCCGGGGATGGGACACGCCCCCGGTTTTGATGTCACGTATGGTTTTCGGCACGTCATCATGGGTTCGCTCTCGCTCGCCTCTCAATATCACACCTGACTGCATCACTGTGCAGCCTTTTGACCCAATGCTCACCACAAACACTCTTAATGCATGCAGCTTGGGCTGGTTTGAAGCCTGCTTCCGACAGCCGACTCCGGTGGGCCCACCACCATCTCTTGCTGAGCTTATGGCTCAGTAAAGTGTCTGCGTCCTTACATCCACTATCTGGTGCCTCTGCGGCACACTGTCCCAGGTCCACACCTGGTTTGGGCCTGTTGCCGTGAAACTGGTCGGCTCCGGCACTTTGCGAGGCGGTTTCATACGGCCTCGGTGGTTCTGTTGCTGATGTTTCTGCAGCACCCGATA
>JAXHVJ010000016.1:0-43366 GCA_034189235.1 Pseudomonadota bacterium | reverse complement strand
TACCCGCCCGTTTGAATTCCTCTTGCACGAAGCGGTGCGGTTGGCTGTGACAGGCTTCGTGGGTCTCGGTGACAAACGGGGGAGGCTCATGCTCGGCGTGCGATCTTCACTCCGCAGGGGTGGCAGCGAAGCGCCTCAGGTGGTACTCGCGGCTGCCGTAGAGCGAACCGAAGGCGGAGAGCTGGCGAAAGTAATGGCCCACGTCGAGCTCTTCCGTCACACCGATGCCGCCGTGAAGCTGCACAGCCTGCTGGGCGACAAACTTGCTGGCCTGCCCCAGATAGGCCTTGGCTGCGGACACGGCGCGCCGCCTTACCGCGGGCTCAGTGCTTTCCACGCGCACACTGGACATCATCACCATCGAACGTGACTGCTCGACTTCGATGAACATATCCACCAGGCGATGCTGCAGCACCTGGAAACTGCCGATCGGCTTGTCGAACTGCTTACGCATCCGCAGATACTCCCGGGTGCGCTCAAGTAGCGCATTCATCGCGCCCAGGGCCTGAGCGCAGGTGGCAGCGGTGGCATGATCGAGTGCGGCATCCAGTGGCGCAAAGCCGGTACCAGCCGGGCCTATCATCGCATCAGCGCCGACCCGGAGCTGATCGATCCGGATATCGGCTGCATAGCCACCACCCATCACAGGGTAGGGCTTGAGTTCGAGACCGGCGGATTGTGGGTCAATGGCGAAAAGACTGATCCCGTCCGCGTCATGGTCGCCGCCGGAGGTGCGGGCGCTGACAATCAGGGTGGTCGCGTTGGGTGCGTTCAGCACGCATTGCTTGTGCCCGCTCAGCACATAGCCATCGCCATCGGCTTGCGCGCGCGTGGTGCAGTAGGCCGGATCCTCGCGTGAGTCAGGCTCCGCCCAGGCCACGGCAAACTGCGCCTTGCCTTCGGCCAGCTCGCCAAGCAGATCCGTATCTGCTTCACACAGGCTCAGCAGGCGGCCCGGCAGCACGGCACCGGCAATGTAGGGTTCCAGCACCATGCCGCTGCCCAGTGCCTCACAGATCTGTGACACGTCGAGCGCGCTGCCGCCGAGGCCGCCGGCCTCTTCAGGCAGTGGCAAGCCGAGCCATCCCAACTCTGCCATCTGCGACCAAAGCGTGGAATCACAATGGCCGGGAAGCTCGAGCGTGGATTTGTAGCGCTCGAAGCCATAGCCCTTGGTGGCAAACTTGTCCGCGCTTTCGCGTAGCATTTTCTGTTCTTGGGAATAAGAAAAGTCCATAACGGTGTCCTTGCGATTGTGCGCTTCAGAGCTGCAGCAGCAGCTTTGCCAGTACGTTCTTCTGAATTTCGTTGGTGCCGCCGTAGATCGAGCTTGCACGCAGGAAGTTGTAGCGCTGCGTGGCACCGGCAAACACCGGGTGCACGTCTTCAGCGGCGGTGAGCCAGGGCAGAGCACCGAGGCCGCCGAGCTCCATTTGCGCTTCGGAGATGGCCTGCTGCAGCTCGGTACCCTTGATCTTGAGCCCGGAGGACTCGCTACCGGGGGGGTGCCCCTTGGCGACGCGGTCAAGTGTGCGCAGGTTGGTGTATTCCAGGGCCATCAGATCGACTTCCAGCGTGGACAGGCGGCGCGTCACAACAGGGTCCTGGCTCAGTACCGGGTCAGCGGCCACGGCTTCATGCAGGCGACCCAGCTGATAGTAGCTGTCAGCCACGCCGGCGATGCTGGTACGCTCGTGGGTGAGCAGGTACTTGGCGATGGTCCAGCCCTGCCCTTCCTCGCCCACCAGGTTTTCCACCGGGACGCGAACGTCGGTGAGGAAAACCTCGTTAAGATGATGGTGCCCATCGATAGTGGTGATCGGCCGGATCTCGATTCCCGGTGTGGCCATGTCGATCAGCAGGAACGAAATGCCCTGCTGCTTGGGCCCGTCGGGACTGGTGCGGACCAGGCAGAATATAAAGTCGGCCCAGTGTGCCTGGGTCGTCCAGATCTTCTGGCCGTTGACAATGTAATGATCCCCTTCCCGCGTGGCCCGGGTTTTGAGGGAGGCCAGGTCCGACCCTGCGCCTGGCTCCGAATAGCCCTGGCACCAGAATTCCTCGCCCCGCGCGATCGGCGGCAGATAGCGTTGCTTCTGCGCCTCATTGCCATAGCGCATCAACACCGGCCCGAGCATGGACAGGCCAAACGGACCGCATGGCGGCGCACCGGCCAGAGCCCTCTCGGTGTCGAAGATGTACTGCTGGGTAGCGGTCCAGCCGGGGCCGCCGTATTCCTTGGGCCAGGTGTAGGCGAGCCACCCCTTGGCTCCGAGTTTGCGCTCCCAGGCAAACTGTGTTTCCTTATGGCTGGGAATGCCGATGGATGGGCCCACCTGGGGCGGCACGTTGTCGCGCATCCAGGCACGGACCTCGGCACGAAACGCCTGGTCTTCGGGTGAAAAGTCAAGGTTCATGGAAACTCCTTTTTGAACAAAGTGAATAGCGTGGCCCTTTAGCTTACCGCGGGCAGCTTACGGCGCAGAAAATCGATAACGGCATTACTGAACACATCGTTGCGGTCGCCGGCAACCATGTGGCCAGCATCCTGCACATCGAACAGCTCGGCATGCGGGATCAGTTTCTGCAGCTCCCGCGCGCCTTCTGCACTGACCACGTCGCTTGATCCGCCGCGAACCAGCAGGGTCGGAATGCGAACGCGCTGCGCGGCCTGCTCGCGACGTTCCTGCTGTACCAGCGACTCGCCGGCGGAAGAACGCGTAGCATGATCAAGAAAGCGCGGATCCCAATGCCAGTACCAGCGCCCGTCGTCACGCTGCCGCAGGTTCTTGCGCAAGCCGGCTGTCCCGCGCGCCTTGCGATGCGGGTTGTATGCAGCCACGGCCTCCGCCGCTTCCTCGAGGCTGGCGAAGCCGTCGGTATGGGCGCTCATAAAATCCAGCACCCGTGCCACGCCTTCCGGCTCAAGCCGTGTGGCGATGTCGACCAGCACCAGGGCGCGCGCGAAATCGGGCGGCCCCTCGCCGATGGCCAGCAAGGAGGTCAGGCCGCCCATTGAGGCTCCGACCAGCGCCGGCGGCGAATGGAGTGAGGCGCACACGCAAGCCAGGTCGGCAACCAGCGCATCGCCGCTGTAGTCGCCGTCCGCTGCCCATTGACTGTCGCCGTGACCCCGGGCATCCAGGGCGATGGCCAGATAGCCGGCCTCTGCGAGCCGCAGTGCAGTACTGGCCCAGGCATGGTGTGTCTGGCCGCCGCCATGCAGTAACAGCACAGGCGGAGCATCGCTCTCGCCGGCGGCCTCAGCCGCTAAACGCAAGCCGCCGGCACCGGTGAACTCCAGTGGGCGCAGCGGGGAGGTATTCGGTTGGTTATAGGCCATAAGATCTCTTCAGCAAATCAGCAAAAAACCAGGCCGGCGGTGCCGGCCCCGGGTCCACAGTGAGCGGTCCATCGACTCCTGCACGCACCACTCTTCCTCGCGGAGCGTGAATCCGCTGGCAATGAATGTTCAGTCGCTGTCACGAAACACCACGAACTGTTCGTTCATCCGGAATGACAGATCCGGATTCCGCTTCATGTTGTCCATGCCGCTTACATCGAGAAGCCGCCGCCGCAGATCAGTGTCTGACCGCTAACGTAGTTGGACTCAGGTGTACAGAACAGGTACACGGCTCCGGCTGCTTCGGCCGGCGTACCGCTGCGGCCCAGAGGCACCATGGCTTCCATATTCCTGAGCAGGTCCGGGTTGACCCCGACCTTGATCTTGCGACCTTCGATGTCAATGCTTTCGTCGGAGCCGGCCGTTGCCTCGGTGAGCCGCGTCTTGATCAGGCCAAAGGCCACGCAGTTGACGTTGATCTTATAGCGTCCCCATTCCTTGGCCATCGCCTTGGTCAGGCCGATTACTGCCGCCTTGCCGGCCGAGTAGTTGGCCTGGCCGGCGTTGCCGCCGGTGCCGGCGAGCGAGGAGATGTTGACGACCTTGCGGAACACTTCGCGTCCTTCGCCTGCTTCCTTCTTGGCCTGCACGCGGAAATACTCGGCAGCGGCACGAAGGATCTGGAACGGCGCGGTCACATGCACGTCCATAATGGCGTGCCACTGCTCGTCGGTCATCTTGTGGATGACATTGTCCCAGGTGTAGCCCGCGTTGTTGACAATGATGTCGAGGCCGCCCAGCTGTTCAATTGCCGTATTGACGAACCGCTCGGCAAAGCCGGCCTCCGTCACGCTGCCGGCGCAGGCTACGGCCTTTCCGCCCGCTGCCGTGATCGCCCCGACGGTTTCTTCCGCCGGGCCGGCATCGAGATCGTTGACGACGACGCTCGCACCCTCAGAGGCGAGTTTGAGGGCGATTTCGCGGCCGATACCGCGTCCCGAGCCACTGACAATGGCTACTTTTCCTTGCAACTTCATGCTGAATCCTTGAATTTGTTGTGTTGGGATAAAACAGGGGTGTTTCAGGCCAGTGCCACGAGAGCCTCGCCGGCCAGCTTGACTTCCCCCTTGTCATCAATCACGCCAATCTCCAGCCGGGCCAGCGCTTCGCCGCTGCGCTCGGTGAGTTCGGCGATCTTGCCGGTGCAGGTCAGCCTGGCGCCGATCGGGGTGATCGCGGCAAACCGCACCGAAAAGTGGCGCAGATGTGTCTGCGGGGCCCACTGGGTCAGGAAACGGCCAAGATACGCCATCGACAGCATGCCGTGCGCGAACACGTCCGGCATGCCGGCCGCCCTGGCGAAATCGATGTCGATATGGATCGGGTTGTGGTCGCCCGAGGCTCCGGCAAACAACGCCAGCGTGGTGCGCGTGATGGGCGGGAGTTTCAGCGGTGGCAGTTCCTGGCCAACCCTGACTTCGTCACGATGAGGGATCTTCATGCCGACTTCTCCTGTGGGTTGCGCACGACCAGGACGCTGCGGGCCTCGACGACGGTCTTGCCCTGGGCATCCCTGATCAGTGAATCCTTGACGATGAACTCCAGCGCGCCGCCCTTCTTGCTGTAAATGTCGCTGATCCTGGCCTCGACGCTGACAACGTCGCCGGCGCATACCGGCGCATGGTAGGTAAAGCTCTGCTCGCCGTGCAGGATGCGTTCGATCGGCACACCAAGGGTTTCAAGCAGCGTTGTCGTCGTGCCCGCATCGAAATCAGCGCCCATCAGAAAAGTGGGTGGTGCAGGCAGGCTGCGATAGCCTGCGGCTCTGGCGGCCTCTTCGTCGAGATACTCGGGGCGGGTCTCGCCGATAGCCTCGGCAAAAAAACGCAGACGCCCCTTTTCGACCTCGAAGGTGACGACTGGCAGTTGCAGGCCGATGTGTCGGGTATCAATCATATCGCTCTCCAGTCCAGGATGCCTGGTACATGGTGACCACGCAGGCACCGCCGTAGGTGGGCGGACAGGCCATAAGGCGCGTCATTGGCCCGATGAGCACGGGAGATGCCATGACACCCTCCACCGTCACTTCCTTACGGAACAAGGCGACGGGGTTGTTCACGGCATGGCGGCTGGCCTTGGCGCGGATCTTTGCGAACGTCTCGACACGGGTGCCGTATTTATCCATGTGGGCCATGCCAGCGCCACCGAAGTAGCGGATGGCCATCGGAGTGTCCGGATGACCCACCAGCGCGATTACGCAGTCCGCAGCGCCGGAGGCCACCGCCTGGGGGGCCAGAAAGAGGGCGGTCGAGCCGGTGGAGCAGTTGTTGTTGACGTTGACCACGGGAATGCCGGTCATTCCGACCGGGTAAAGTGCCCGTTGGCCACAGGTGGAATCACCGTAGACATACCCCACGTAGGCCTGCTGTACCTTGTCGTAGGCCAGGCCGGCATCAGCCAGCGCGCGGCGCGTTCCTGCAGCTGCGCCCAGGTCTGATTCCGCTCGCCGCAAATCGTGGCGGTGCCCTTCGCGTTGGTCTGGATCGCCCTGCGCAGGGTTTGCGTGATGAACATCGATTTCTCCTTGTCTTGTTTATTGTCTTATTTTTGATCGCTCGAGATAATCCTCGAAGAACTTAGACTAAAGTTGATATCGAATGCAAGCGGGTCGACGACTCGACCGGTTCCGGAGAGGAGAACCTCGCCGCACGCGAGGCGAGGATTGGCGCCCGGCTGCTACTTCAACCCCATCTCCTCAATGGAAATCTCCCGCATCTTGAACTTCTGGATCTTCCCGGTGACGGTCATCGGGAATTCGTCCACGAACTTGTAGTTCTTCGGGATCTTGAAGTGGGCGATCTTGCCCTTGCAGAAGGCCTGAAGGTCTTCCCCGCTGACGGGGACCGCGTCCGGACGGAGTTTTACCCAGGCAATCAGTTCCTCGCCGTATTTCTCATCCGGGATGCCCGTGACCTGCACTTCCTCGATGGACGGATGGGTGTAGAGGAACTCTTCGATCTCTTTCGGGTAGATGTTTTCCCCGCCGCGGATGACCATGTCCTTGATACGGCCGACAATCTGGATGTAGCCCTCTTCATCCATGGTGGCCAGGTCGCCGGTGTGCATCCAGCCGGCTTCGTCGATGGCTTCGCGGGTCTTCTCCTCGTTGTTCCAGTACTTGAGCATCACGCTGTAGCCACGGGTGCACAGCTCGCCGATTTCGCCGCGGGGAACGACGTTGCCGTTGCCCGGATCGACGATCTTGGTCTCCAGGTGCGGCTGGGTGCGGCCCACGGTAGTAACCTGCTTCTCGAACGGGTCGAGGGAGCTGGTCTGGGTGGAAACTGGACTCGTCTCGGTCATGCCGTAGGCAATCTGGACCTCCTTCATGTTCATCTTGCCGTTGACCTTCTTCATCACCTCCGCCGGGCAGATGGAGCCGGCCATGATACCGGTGCGCAGCGTGGAGAGGTCATAGGTCTCGAACTCCGGTTCGGCCAGTTCGGCGATGAACATGGTGGGCACGCCATACAGGGCGGTGGCCTTTTCCTGGTGCACGACCTGCAGTACGGATTTTGGTTCGAAGCCTTCACCCGGATAGATCATGGTGGAACCGTGGGTGATGCAGCCCAGATTACCCATGACCATGCCGAAGCAGTGGTACAGTGGTACCGGGATGACCACGCGGTCTTTCTCGCTCAGGCGCTGGCTTTCGCCCACAAAGTAGCCATTGTTGAGGATGTTGTGGTGGGTGAGGGTGGCGCCTTTCGGGTTGCCGGTGGTGCCGGAAGTGAACTGGATGTTGATGGGATCATCGAACTGCAGTTCACCCTGGCGTTTTTCCAGATCGGCCCGGGAAACGGCGCCGGCGAAGCCGAGAAATTCCTTCCAGGTCCACATGCCGTCGTGCTTGTCCTCGTGCATGTTGATCACGGTACGCAGGTCTGGCACGTGGTCGGCCTTGAGTTTGCCGGGGGCGCTGCGCTTCAGTTCCGGCGCCAGCTCGAAGATCATCTCCCGGTAGTTGGAAGCCTTGAAGCTGTCCGCAGTCACCAGTACCGTGATACCGGCCAGATTGAGGGCGTATTGCAGCTCATGCACGCCATAGGCGGGGTTGATGTTGACCAGGATGGCGCCCACTTTTGCGGTGGCGAACTGGGTGACGGTCCACTCATAGCGGTTGGGGGACCAGATGCCCACCCGTTCGCCATGCTTCACGCCGATGGCCATGAAGGCACGGGCGGCCTCGTCGACCTTTTCCACGAACTCCTTGTAGGTCCAGCGGATGTCCTGCTGCAGGCACACCAGGGCTCCGGTGTCCGGGAATTTCTCTGCGGTGTGGTCGAGCATTTCACCGATGGTCATGCCCAGCAGGGGCTTTTCCGCAGTGCTGCTCGTATAACTGGGATAGGTGGTTGGTAGAGTCTTGCTCATGTCTCTGTCTCCATTGTTTTTGTATTCGAGGGCAAGCAAATCTGCGTACTTGCTAGCGACTCTGGCTGTGATACTCGGGGTTGGGTTGCATGTCGCTCGCAATCGCCACGCGGTTGGACATGTTGTAGAAACCGATCAGGTTGCTGAGATCCCAGATGCCGCGGTCGCTGAGACCGGTATCCCGCAGGGCCCGGATGTCGTCTTCGGTGACGGTGGCCGGTGAGCGGGTCAGGTGGGATGCGAAATTCAGCATCGCCCGCTGGCGCTTGTCCAGTTTGGCGCTGCGGTAGTTCATCACCATGTGTTCACCCAGCCGGGGATCACCGCTCAGTACCCGCCCGCCAATTCAATCATTGGCAGTTACCGCCCATAGCCTGGCCGACTTTAGAGCCGTTATGGCGGTTCAGTTGCTGGCAAATCCAGTCGCCGGTGGCAACCAGTTTGTTCAGATCGACACCTGTTTCGATGCCAAGACCGTTAAGCAGATATAGCACATCCTCGGTCGCCACGTTGCCGGAAGCTCCTTTGGCATACGGGCAGCCGCCCAGGCCGGCAACGGAGGCGTCTATCACGCTCACTCCTTCTTCCAGGACCGCGTACAGGTTGGCCAGGGCCTGACCGTAGGTATCATGGAAGTGGGCGGCCAGGCGTTCCATGGGAACGTGTGCGGCTACCGCTTCCAGCATACGCTTTGCCTTGAGTGGCGTACCCACGCCAATGGTATCGCCCAGGGAGATTTCATGGCAGCCCATGTCGTAGAGGGCTTTGGCGACGGTGGCGACCTGTTCCGGAGCAATGTCACCCTCGTAGGGGCAGCCCAGAACGGTCGAGACGTAGCCACGAACGGGAATATTGTGCTTGCGGGCTTCCTCGACCACGGGGGCAAATCGCTCCAGGCTTTCGGAGATGGTGCAGTTGATGTTCTTTTTGGTGAAGGATTCGGATGCGGCGCCAAACACCGCCACTTCATCGACCTTCGCGGCCAACGCGCCCTGAAAACCTTTCAGGTTGGGGGTGAGGGCAGAGTAGCGGACGCCGGCCTTGCGCCTGATTCCGGCCATGACGTCGACGGCATCGCCCATTTGTGGCACCCATTTGGGTGACACAAAACTGGCGGCCTCGATGTGGCTCAGGCCGCAGTCGGCAAGCCGGTCGATCAGGCCGGTCTTGATGTCAGTGGCGATGACCGGGCCGGGCTCGTTCTGCAGACCGTCCCTGGGGCTCATCTCCACCAGTCGAACCTGTTTCGGAAAAGCCATCAATCAGCCTCCTCGGTTTCGATGGCAATGAGTTCGGCGCCTTCGCAGACCTGGTCGCCCTCGGCGAAGAAAATCTCGCTCACTACACCATCGGCCGGGGCCTTGATGGCATGCTCCATCTTCATGGCTTCCATAATCACCAGGGTCTGGCCGGCGGTGACCCTGTCACCTATCCGGGCCTGAACGGCAACGATCGCGCCGTTCATGGGAGCGGCCAGGCTGCCTTCACCGGCCATTTCCTCGAAGCCGTAGGTCTCGCGGTAAACGGTGCACTTGAAGGTGTCGCCTTCGTAGAACAGGACCAGCTGGTCTTCGTGCAGGTTACCGTGAACGCTGGTTCGGTGGCCGTTGACCACCGCCTGCAGGTAGTCGTCGTCCAGTTTCGCGTTCAGGTGGTACACGCTGTCGCCGACGAAAACCTGATAGCGGTCGTCCCGCTCGAGGACCTTGAGCTCGTGGATGTCGTCATCCACCTGCAATTTCAGCGGCTGGGCGTATTCCGAGTTCATGCGCCAGCTGTTCTTTCGGCTGTATGGGGACCACGGGTCCGCGGTCACCGGCTCGGAGGATTTGCGCTGCTCGAGGACGAAACCGGCAGCCAGCACCAGGGCTTTGTCCGGGTCGAGCCTGGATTTCGGGAACAGCTGCTGTTCGTGGGTGCTGATGAAGTTGGTGGTCAGGTCTGCTTCGCGGAACGGCTGACAGTCCACGGCCGCATGGAGGAAACGGATGTTGGTCCTGAGGCCCGCGATGCGATATTGCTCCAGGGCCTGGACCATGCGGTTGATGGCCTGGTCCCGGGTTTCGTCCCAGACGATCAGTTTGGCGATCATCGGGTCGTAGTGGATGCTTATCTCATCGCCTTCGGTGACGCCGGTGTCCACCCGCACGTGGGCGGATTCATCCGGGGTGGTAAGGTAGCGCAGTGTGCCGGTGGCCGGCAGGAAGTCCTGATCCGGGTCTTCGGCGTAGATCCGTGCTTCCAGGGCATGGCCGCGGGTCCTGACCTGGTCCTGGTTGATGGGCAGGGGTTCGCCCCAGGCGACTTTCAGCTGCCACTCCACCAGGTCCTGACCGGTGACCATTTCGGTGACAGGGTGCTCCACCTGCAGGCGCGTGTTCATCTCCATGAAGAAGAAGGAACCATCCACGTCGTACAGGAACTCGACGGTGCCCGCACCCACATAGTTGATTGCCTGGGCAGCACGTACGGCAGCTTTGCCCATGGCCTTGCGGGTTTCCTCGGTCAGGCCCGGGGCCGGTGCTTCCTCAAGGATTTTCTGGTGGCGGCGCTGGACCGAGCAGTCCCGCTCGGCCAGGTAGACGCCGTTGCCGTCCTGGTCACAGAACACCTGGATTTCCACGTGCCTTGGCTGGGTCAGGTAACGTTCGATCAACATGTCGGGGTTGCCGAAGGCGTTTTTCGCCTCACGCTGGGCGGCGGCCAGAGCATCGTCGAATTCGGACATGCTCTCGACCACCCGCATGCCCTTGCCACCGCCGCCTGCGACGGCTTTCAGCAGCAGCGGGAAGCCGCATTTCTCGGCTTCGGCGCGGAGCACGTCCGGGGATTGGTCCTTGCCATGGTAACCCGGCACCAGTGGCACTCCGGCTTTCTCCATGATGGCCTTGGCCGCGGACTTGGAGCCCATGGCGGCAATGGCGGAGGAGGGCGGCCCGATAAAGACAATGCCGTTGGCTTCGCAGGCTTCCGCGAACTCGGTGTTCTCGGACAGGAAGCCGTAACCCGGGTGAATGGCCTGGGCACCGCTCTGTTTGGCAATCCTGATGATCTTTTCGCCCCGGAGGTAGCTTTCGGAGCTGGGTGCGGGGCCGATGTGGAACGCTTCGTCGGCCATGGCCACATGCCGGGCGCTGGCGTCGGCGTCGGAGTAGACCGCGACACAGCGGATTCCCATGCGATGGGCGGTCTGGATGATCCGGCAGGCGATTTCGCCCCGGTTGGCTATCAGAATCTTGCTGAACATTGTTGTTATTCCTCCGGAACCCAGTTGGCCTTGCGTTTGTTCAGGAAGGCGCTCAGTCCTTCCTGGCCTTCCACACCCACGCGGATGTCTGCGATGCGATGGGCGGTATCGTCGATCACGGTTTCATTGATCGGCTTGTGGCTGACGGCAAAGACCAGGTCCTTGGCGGCTTTCATGGCCTCGGGGCCGTTCATGGCCAGTTGCCGGAGCATGTCGTTGCAGCGCTGCTCCATGGCGTCCAGGTCATCACAGACGATATGCACCAGGCCATACTCCTGTGCCTGTCTTGCGGTGAAGATCTCGGCGGAGATGAAGTAGCGGCGGGCCTGACGCTCTCCGATAGCGCGCACCACGTAGGGGCTGATCACCGCCGGAATCAGGCCGAGTTTCACTTCGCTCAGGCAGAAGCTGGATTTTTCGGTGGCGATGACGATGTCGCAGCAGGCGGCGAGACCCACGGCGCCTCCGAAAGCGGCGCCCTGCACCAGCCCGATCACCGGTTTGGACAGATGGTTGAGCACGTTCATCAACCGCGCCAGTTCGCGGGAGTCGTCCAGGTTCTCCTGACGGGTGTTCTCGGCCATGCGGCGCATCCAGCCCAGGTCCGCGCCGGCGGAGAAGTGCCTGCCTTCGGAGCGCAGGATGACGACGTTCGTTTCGACGTCGCTATCGACCTCGCTGAAGGCTTTGATCAGCTGCTGGATGATGACATCGTCAAAGGCATTGCGTTTGTCCGGGCGGTTCAGCACAACCTCGGTGACGCCGCCCTCGCGGCGTCTGAGCAGAACCGCAGATTCCTGTTCTGACATGATCCTTCTCCTCGGTTACATGCGGAACACGCCGAAGCGCGTGGGCTTTGCCGGCCGGTTCAGCGTAGCGGACAGGCTCAGGGCGACCACTTCCCGGGTCTGGGCCGGGTCGATCACGCCGTCATCCCACAGGCGGGCACTGGCGTAGTAGGGGTGGCCCTGGTGCTCGTACTTGTCGGCGATGGGTTTCTTGAAGGCTGCCTCTTCCTCCTTGCTCCAGGTCTGTCCCTTGCGCTCGAGGCCTTCACGGCGAACCTGGGCCATTACGCCGGCGGCCTGTTCGCCGCCCATGACCGAGATGCGGGCGTTGGGCCACATCCACAGGAAGTCCGGACTGTAGGCGCGGCCACACATGCCATAGTTGCCGGCGCCGTAGCTGCCGCCGATGAGCACGGTGATTTTGGGCACTTCGGCACAGGCGACAGCCATGACCATTTTGGCACCGTGCTTGGCGATGCCTTCCGCTTCGTACTTCTGGCCCACCATGAAGCCGGTGATGTTCTGCAGGAACAGCAGCGGGATGTTGCGCTGACAGCACAGTTCGATGAAGTGCGCGCCTTTCTGGGCGGACTCGCTGAACAGGATGCCGTTGTTGGCGACGATGCCAACGGGGTAGCCGTGGATATGGGCGAAGCCGGTGACCAGGGTCTGGCCATAGTAGCGTTTGAATTCGTCGAACCCGGAGCCGTCGACGATGCGGGCGATCACGTCGCGAACGTCGAACTGCTTGCGCAGGTCGGTGCCGACAATGCCGTAGATTTCTTCAGGGTTGTATAGCGGTGCCCGCGGTTTCTGGACTTCCACCGGGACCGGCTTGCGGCGGTTCAGGTTGGAGACGCATCGGCGGGCGATTTCCAGGGCGTGGGCGTCGTTCTCGGCGTAGTGGTCGGCCACGCCGGAGATCTTGCAGTGCACGTCGGCTCCGCCCAGGTCCTCTGCGCTGACCACTTCACCGGTGGCGGCTTTTACCAGCGGCGGGCCGGCCAGGAAGATGGTGCCCTGGTTGCGGACGATGATGGACTCATCGGCCATGGCGGGCACGTAGGCGCCCCCCGCGGTGCACAGGCCCATGACCACGGCAATCTGGGGGATGTCGTCGGCGGACATGCGGGCCTGGTTGTAGAAGATGCGGCCGAAGTGGTCACGGTCGGGGAAGACTTCGTCCTGTCTCGGCAGGTTGGCGCCGCCGGAGTCGACCAGGTAGATGCAGGGCAGGCGGTTTTCCAGGGCGATTTCCTGGGCGCGCAGGTGTTTTTTCACCGTGAGCGGGTAGTAGCTGCCGCCTTTGACCGTGGCATCGTTGGCGATGATCATGCATTCGGTGCCGGAGACGCGGCCTACGCCGGCGACGACGCCCGCCGCGGGGACTTCTTCATCGTAGACGTTGTAGGCGGCGAACTGGCCGATTTCGAGGAACGGGGAACCGTCGTCGAGCAGGCGGTTGATGCGTTCCCTGGGCAGGAGTTTGCCGCGGTCGGTATGGCGTTTCTGGTAGTCGGCGCCACCGCCTTGCTGGATCCTGGTGACTTTTTCCCGCAGGTCCGCTACGGCTGCTGCCATGGACTCTTTATTGACCTGAAACTCTTCAGATCTTGGGTTTATTTTGCTTTGGAGTATGGTCATTGTCCCAGCCTTCTAATTCGGGGCATCCGGGGGTGGCGGGCGGTCCTCCCGGGAACCGCTACGAGCACGTCCATGTGCGCTTGTTTCAGGCCATCCATGGCCTTCAACATTCCCGGGAGGACCGCCCGCCACCCCCTCGGCTTACCGTGGGAGTTATAGTCCGAGAGTCGATCGGGTCGGCCGTTCGTTACTTGTTCAGGAACAACTCGCGACCGATCAGCATGCGGCGGATTTCGGACGTACCGGCACCGATTTCATACAGCTTGGCGTCGCGTAGCAGGCGGCCTGTCGGGTATTCGTTGATGTAGCCGTTGCCGCCGAGCAGCTGGATGGCGTCCAGGGCCAGTTTGGTGGCCATTTCGGCGGAGTAGAGGATGGCGCCGGCGGCGTCTTTGCGGGCGGTCTCGCCGCGGTCGGCGGATTGGGCCACCATATAGACGTAGGACTTGGCGGTGTTCATCCAGGTGTACATGTCCGCCACTTTGCCCTGTACCAGTTCGAATTCGCCGATGGCCTGGCCGAACTGTTTGCGCTCGCGGATATAGGGAACGACGACGTCCATGGCGGCCTGCATGATGCCCAGTGGGCCTCCGGAGAGCACGAGGCGTTCGTAGTCGAGGCCGCTCATCAGCACGCGTGCGCCACCGCCCAGTTCACCCAGGATGTTTTCCTTGGGGACTTTGCAGTCTTCGAACACCAGTTCACAGGTGTTGGAGCCGCGCATGCCCAGTTTGTCGAGTTTCTGGTGGCGGCTGAAGCCTGGGTAGTCACGCTCGACGATGAAGGCGGTGACGCCTTTGGAGCCGCCCTTGGGGTCGGTCTTGGCGTAGATGACGTAGGTGTTGGCGTCCGGGCCGTTGGTGATCCACATCTTGTTGCCGTTGAGGACGTAGTGGTCACCTTCGTCGCGGGCATGGAGCTTCATGGAGATGACGTCGGAGCCGGCGTTGGGCTCGGACATGGCGAGGGCGCCGACGTGTTCGCCGCTGACCAGTTTCGGCAGGTATTTCTGTTTCTGTTCTTCGGTGCCGTTACGGTGAATCTGATTCACGCAGAGGTTGGAGTGGGCACCGTAGGAGAGGCCAACGGAGGCGGAGGCACGGCTGATTTCTTCCATGGCGATAACGTGGGCCAGGTAGCCCATGTCGGAGCCCCCGTATTCTTCGCTTACGGTAATACCCAGCAGGCCCATGTCGCCCATTTTCCGCCACAGGTCCATGGGAAACTCGTTGTCACGGTCGATTTCTTCGGCGCGTGGGGCGATTTCGGAGGCAGCAAACCCGTTGATCTGCTCGCGCAGCATGTCGAGGGTTTCGCCGAGGCCGAAATTGAGCTCTGAGTATTGTGATTTCATTGTTGGCTACCTTCTTTTGAAAGTTTGATGTTTGGCTTCCGTCACCTCCGGGCAACGGCTTTTGTTGTTTCTTCTTGTACCAGTCCCTGTTCTTTTTTCTTCTTCTGCAGTTCGGCCAGGGCTTCGCGGCACCGGACCTCGGCGGTATCCATTTCCATTTCCGCCTGGGCTATGTCGTTTTTCTGTTGTTCCAGCTGGGCTCGCCGCGCCTCCAGAATTTCCAGCATTTTCAACAGTTGCTTTTCGTTCCCGGTCAGGGTTTCGTCCCACAGGTCGAAAAGTTCCTTCGTTTCTGCAAGGGTGAAGCCCATGCGTTTACCGCGGAGAATCAACTTCAGGCGCACCCGGTCCTTGATGCTGAAAATGCGTGTCTGCCCGCGGCGTCTGGGGTTGAGCAGGCCCTGATCCTCATAGAAGCGAATGCTTCGGGTTGTCACGTCGAACTCTTGAGAGAGTTCGCTGATGCTGAACATTCGTTTCTTGTACATGGCGGTTTCCCTTTTGCGATTAAGGTTAGATAGAGTTTACGTAAACGTAAAGTCGTTTCTGGGGCGAATCAAAGATTTTCGACAAACCGGGCTTCCCGGAAATCTCGAAGGTATCCAGGTTTCCCGGGGCCTGGCGGCGGTCTTTCGTACAGATGAGCCGACATCGCTGTTTCCTTTTTGGCGCTGGATTCGATAAAGTTTACGTTAACGTAAATTCAGGCCGGTTTCCGAATCCGGTGTTGTGCCGTTACTTAAGAGGGAAGACGATGGATTTCAACAAGGTACCAGCGATTGTCACAGGTGGAGCCTCCGGGTTGGGTGAGGGCGCCGCCCGGGTGCTGGCGGCGGCCGGCTGCAAGGTCGCGATTCTGGATGTCCAGAAAAAGCAGGGGGAAAAGGTGGCCGCCGATATTGGCGGGATCTTCCTGCACTGCGACGTAAGCTCCCCGGACAGTGCCGATGCCGCCATCACGGCCGCCCGGGAAGCCCATGGCCCCTGTGGCATTGCGGTGAATTGCGCCGGTATTGCCCCGGCGGCGAAGATTCTGGGCCGTGATGGCGTGATGCCGCTTGATAACTTCAGCAAGGTGATTCAGGTGAACCTGATCGGCACCTTCAACATCCTGCGTCTGGCCGCAGCAGACATGGCCCGGCGAGAACCTAACGCTGATGGCGAACGGGGCGTGATTATCAACACCGCTTCTGTAGCTGCGTACGAAGGCCAGATTGGCCAGGCTGCTTACAGTGCATCGAAAGGCGGTGTCGTAGCGCTGACCCTGCAATCGGCCCGGGAACTTGCCCGCGAAGGCATCCGGGTGAACACCATTGCCCCGGGCCTGTTCATGACCCCGATGATGGCCGGGATGCCCCGGGAAGTTCAGGACAGCCTGGCCGCCACCCTGCCGTTTCCGAAGCGCCTTGGCAAGCCGGAGGAATTTGGCATGATGGTGGACCAGATGGTGCGCAATCCAATCCTCAACGGCGAGGTGGTCCGCCTCGACTGTGCGTTGCGGATGGCACCCAAGTGATTTAACGAACGGGATCTGCCACAAGCAGATCCTAAGTACCCACGTGATCAGCCAAAAAAATGATCTCATAACCACAGGTGAGCGACATGACCAACCCTGTCGATCAGGAAGAACTGGCGTTGTTCCGGGACTCTGTTATAAAGGCCCTGGAAACCGAAGTGCTGCCCCATTACGAAGCCTGGGAAAAGTCCGGTATCGTTCCCCGGGAACTCTGGAACACACTCGGCAGTGCCGGCATGTTGTGCGTGGATGTGCCCGAGGAGTGTGGTGGCTGTGGCGCGCCCTTCCAGTACTCGGTTGTCGTCGGTGAAGAGCTGGCCCGCATGGGGTTCGGTGCGCTTTCCACCAACGTTATGGTGCATTCCGACATCGTCGCGCCGTACCTCAGCCACATCGGCAACGAGGAACAGAAACAGCAGTGGCTGCCGAAAATGGTCTCCGGCGAAGCCGTCGGCGCCATCGCCATGACCGAACCGGGCGCCGGCAGTGACCTCCAGGCCATTCGCACCAGCGCGGTCCGGGACGGGAATGATTACATCCTCAACGGCTCCAAGACCTTCATCACCAACGGGCAGCATGCCGACATGGTGATCGTCGCGGCCAAGACCGACCCGAGCGCCGGAGCCAAAGGTATCAGCCTGTTTCTGGTAGACACCTCTCTGTCGGGATTCAGCAAAGGCCGGAACCTGGACAAGATCGGCCAGCATTCCGGCGATACCTCGGAACTGTTCTTCTCGGACATGCGCATCCCTGCCTCCGCGTTGCTTGGTGAAGAAGGGCAGGGCTTCGTTTACCTGATGCGCGAGCTGCCGCGGGAGCGCCTGGTTATCGGCGCCCTCGGCGTTGCCGCCGCCCGCGGCTCCCTGGACATGACCATCGCCTACACCCGGGAGCGGGAACTGTTCGGCCAGAAGCTGGCCCAACTGCAGAACACCCGCTTCGAAATTGCCCGGATGGAAACCGACTACCGGGTGAACAAGGCGTTCGTGGACCAGTGCATCCGGGAGTATGAAGAGGGCAAACTCGACGCCCCGACTGCCTCCATGGCCAAGTTCAGCGCCACCGAAATGCAGTGCCGGGTGGCCGATGGTTGTCTGCAGCTGTTCGGCGGCTATGGCTATACCACGGAGTACCCGATTTCCCGGAACTTTATCGATGCCCGGGTGCAGCGGATTTACGGCGGTACTTCCGAAGTGATGAAAGAAATTATTGCCCGTTCGGTTTTAGGTAAAGCATAACCACGCGGGCAAACTCAGAAGATGGAGGGGCGAGTGTGGGGAAGGCTTTCAGGGACCGTCCAAAACATGGATGTTTTGGTCGAGCGTACATGGACGTATTCACAGCGTGTCCCTGAAAGCCTTCCCCATGCTCGGCCCTGCACCAAAGCCAGAGGACAGAAAGCATGAGTACCAATGACGTAGTAATCGCAGGATCAGCAAGAACCCCGATGGGCGGCATGATGGGCTCCCTGAGCTCCGTGCGCTCCCCGCAACTGGGCGCCACTTCCATCAAGGCGGCGATCGAGAGGGCCGGCCTCCAGCCGGCGGATGTCCAGGAAGTCATCATGGGCTGCGTACTGCCCGCTGGCCTTGGCCAGGCCCCGGCCCGTCAGGCATCCCGTGCCTCCGGCATACCGGACAGCTCCGGCTGCACCACCATCAACAAGATGTGTGGTTCGGGTATGCAGGCGGTCATCATGGCCCACGACCAGATCAAGGCCGGTACCAACAACATCATGATCGCCGGTGGCATGGAAAACATGAGCCAGGCGCCGTACCTGCTGCCCAAGGCGCGGGCCGGCATGCGCATGGGTCATGGCCAGGTGCTGGACAGCATGTTCCTGGATGGCCTTGAAGACGCCTATGAAGGCGGCCTGATGGGTGTGTTTGCCCAGCGCACTGCCGACAAGTTCGATATCAGCCGCCAGGCCATGGACGAATTTGCCATCGGCTCCCTTCAGAAATCCCTCGCCGCCATCGAAAATGGCTGGTTCCGGGACGAGATTGTTCCGGTGCCTGTCTCCGGCCGTGGCGGTGATACCGAAGTGGATACCGACGAGCAGCCGGGCAACGCCAGGCCGGAAAAAATCCCGCAGCTGAAGCCGGCGTTTGCCAAAGACGGCTCCGTGACCGCCGCCAACTCCAGCTCTATCAGCGACGGTGCGTCCGCCCTGGTGCTGGCATCAGCGGCCGAAGCGGACGCTCGCGGCCTGACTCCCCAGGCCCGGATCGTGGCCCATGCCACTCACGCGCGCCTGCCCTCGGAGTTCGCCCTGGCGCCGATCGGCTCCATCGACAAGGTGCTCAGCAAAGCCGGCTGGACCATAGACGATGTCGACCTGTTCGAGATCAACGAAGCCTTCGCCGTGGTCACCCTGGCCGCAATCAACGAACTGAAGCTTCCGGCGGAGAAGGTCAACGTGCACGGCGGCGCCTGCGCCCTCGGTCACCCGATCGGCTCCTCCGGCTCCCGGATCATCGTCACCCTGATCAATGCCCTGAAACAGCGTGGGCTCAAGCGTGGCGTTGCCTCGCTCTGCATCGGCGGTGGTGAAGCCACGGCTGTAGCCATCGAACTGATCTGATTTGGCGTACTGTTTCTCGTACCCTGCCGTTTTGGGGGCGGGCTTGCGGCGTGGCAGGTGGAGTTTTTCCCGGAAAAAGAACTCGCTTCGCTCAGACACCTTTTCCGGTGAGGAATCCACCTGCCACCCCCACCCCGTACCTGCCCGCCAAACCTCAGGCTGGAAGAATCATAACTCCCGGCTTACGCCGAGCGAGACCGAGCCACAGACCCAGTCGCGAGGGCAACCTCGGCAACCGTGTGCAGCTTCTCCAGTTGCGACTGCAACATCGCAATCGGCCGCGTGCCCTCCAGGGTGAGAGCAATCTCCAGGTGCTCTTCCGCACTTTCCACTGCCATCCTGGCAATCCGGAACCCACGAATACGGACCACCTGGCAGAGCCGCTCCAGGGCGGCGGCTTCCCGGGTCATTCGGCAGTTGAGGGTGTAGCGGGGCGTTGATGGTTTGCTTTGCGGGTTCATGCAACTTGCTCCTTGCCGGCTTTGGAAGTGCGGGCGGTTTCGTCGATCATTTCGCGGTTGCTGGCGCCGGGTTTGACGATGGGCCAGACGTTTTCTTCACGGCTGATGGCCACGTGCAGGAGCATCGGGCCGTTGTAGGCCAGGATGGTTTCAATGCCCCGGCGGATCTGGTCAGTACGTTCGATGTGCAGGGCCGGGATATCGAAGGCCCGGGCCATGGCAACGAAGTCGGGGTTGTCGTCCAGGTTTATCTGGCTTTCCCGGTTGTTGTAGAACAGTTCCTGCTGCTGGCGGACCATGCCCAGGCACTGGTTGTCCATGACAATCAGTTTTACCGGCAGGTTATAGCGGCGGATGGTGGCCAGTTCCTGGGCGTTCATCATGAACGAGCCATCACCGGTCACGTTGATTACGGTGCTGTTGCGGTCCGCAAACTGGGCGCCGATGGCGGCGGGCAGGCCGAAGCCCATGGTTCCCAGCCCGCCGCTGGTGAGGTGGTGGCGTGGGTGGTCGAAGTCGTAGTGCTGGGCCACCCACATCTGGTGCTGGCCAACGTCGCAGGCGATGACGGTGTCGTCCGGGGCGATGCGCGAGAGCCGGCGAATGAAGGCCGGACCGGTGATGGCGGCCAGGGGCTCTTCGTTGTCGGCGGCGTGGAAGCCGCCGGTGGTGTGCCAGGCGCGGCATTGCTTCTGCCAGTCGCAGATGGCCAGCGGCTCATCCTGCAACGCTTCGGTCAAACCCTTGAGGATGGCATTCAGGTCCCCTCGAATGGCCAGGTCGGCCGGCCGGAGCTTGTTGATTTCGGCGGGGTCAGCGTCGATGTGGATCATCCTGGCGTTGGGAGCAAAGCCGTCCAGTTTGCCAGTGGCGCGGTCGTCCAGGCGGGCGCCGATCACCAGCAACAGATCGCACTCATCGATGGCGCAGTTGGCGGCACGGGAGCCGTGCATGCCCAGCATGCCGAGGTTGTAGGGATTGTGTTTGCCCGGATTGCCGATGCCCTTGAGAGTCACCACCGACGGCATGGCCGATGTTTCGGCAAAAGCGCGGAAGCTGTCCTCTGCGTGGGCCAGGCTGATGCCTCCGCCACTGTAGAGTATGGGCTTGCGGGCGGCGCGCAACATGCTCAGGGCCCTGGTCAGGTCCGGACATTCGGTGTGCCGGGGCCCTGGCTGTCGGGAGGGCGCATCGGCGACCTCCGTGAGCAAGAGGTCCTTGGGGATATCAACCCACACCGGTCCGGGCCGACCGCTTTGAGCCAGTTCGATGGCTTCTTCCATGATGGCGGGCAGGGTGTTGGCGTCGTCCACCAGGTAACTGTGCTTGACGATGCCCAGGGTCATGCCCAGAACATCGGTTTCCTGGAAGGCATCGGTGCCGATCAGGCCCGAGGGAACCTGGCCGGTGATCACCAGCATGGGAATGGAATCCCGGTGGGCGTTGGCTACGCCGGTGATCAGGTTGGTGGCACCAGGGCCTGAAGTGGCAATGCAGACACCCAGCTTGCCACTGGCCCGGGCGAAGCCGTCTGCCGCCAGGGCGCAACCCTGTTCATGGCGGCACAGCACGTGTTCCACACCCACATCATCCACCAGCGCGTCGTATAGCGGCATGATGCAGCCGCCGGGATACCCGAAAACCGTGCTGATGTTGTGTCGGTGGAACGCTTCAAGAATGTGCCGGGCGCCGTTCATGGTCGTTTTCCCTTTTCTTTTGCCGTAAAAAAAGAAACCCCCGGGACCTTTCGGTGCCGGGGGTTTCTGGTGTCTTGTCAGGTTTGTCGCTATCTCACCCGCTTGTCCACGCAAAAGCCCCCGGACGGTACCACGACCACCAGGACAAGCTTCACAAGGACAATCACTGCGTTGAGATTCATGAAATCGACAGTCTGCTCTGAATTCGTAAAAGGATTCTGTGTAGAATCTACCCCACGTTTTTAATCGGATGCAACCGTTAATTGCCGGTTTTTTCTTCAGGCCGGCACAAGGTCTTCCATTTCGTATAACTGTTCACCGTTTTCAGGCACAGCGAGCATTCAATGACGAAAGCAAGATGGGGGTCCCGCGGGTTATCCCTGCTGGTAGTGGTTATCCTGTTTATCTGGATGATGACCGGCGAAGTCAAAGTCTCATCGAATCGGGCGCCCGAGCGGCAGCAGGGTCCGGAGGCGGGGCCGGCCAGCGTGGAAGTGGAAACGCTGCAGGCACGCCTGCACGAGCCCGGCATCCAGCTTCAGGGCCAGCTTGAGCCCTGGTTTTCCGTCAGCCTGGGTGCCCGGGTGCCGGGAACGGTTGAAGAAGTTACCACCAGTCTCGGGGAAAGTGTGACGAAAGGACAGGTCCTGGCTCGCCTTTCCGACGACGGCCGCACGGCCCTGGTGGATCGCTGGAATGCCCGGGTGAAACAGCTGGGGGCCGACCTTGCGGCGGCGCGCCGGTTGCGTTCCGACAACTTTACCTCGCGGTCGCAGTTGCTGGGCCTGGAGAGCGAGCTTGCTGCTGCCCGGGCCGAACTGACGTCAGCCCGCCTGGCGGTGCAGCATCTGACGCCGGCCGCGCCATTCAACGGCATTATCAACGCCCGACATGTGGACCCGGGTACCCTGGTGCAGGTTGGCTCACCCCTGTTTGAACTGGTGCGTATCGACCGCCTGAAAGCCACCGGCCAGATTCCGCAGCAGGCTGCCAGCCAGGTCGCTGTGGGCCAGCGGGTGTCGATTGACCTGTTGGATGGGGAGCAGCTTCAGGGTGTGGTGACCTTCGTTGCCAGTGCAGCCAATCCCCAGACCCGCAGTTTCGCGGTAGAGATTGCCGTGGAGAACCCGGAGCTGAAACGGGTTGCCGGAGCCAGCGCCAGCCTCCGGATCGCGCTACCGGAAGTCAAAGCCATGTTCATTTCCCCCGCCCACCTCAACCTGGGTGATGACGGCCGTCCGGGCATCAAGTATGTGGATGAGAATAACAGAGCGGTCTTTGCTGCGGTCCGGCTGCTCAGTATCTCTACCGAGGGCGCCTGGGTAACCGGCTTGCCTGATGAGATCCGTCTGATCACCCGTGGTGGTGGTTTTGTCAGCGAGGGTGAGGCAGTCATCCCCGTCGATCGTTCGGACAACAGGGGCTGATCGGTATGCGCGCTCTGATCTTTGCCGCCATGGACCGAAGCAGGACCACCCTGCTGACCTTGTTGTTCCTGATTCTCGGGGGCATCGCGGCGTTCAACACCATCCCCAAGGAAGCCAATCCGGATGTCACCATCCCGATCATTTACGTCTCCATGACCCTGGACGGCATCAGTCCGGAGGACGCGGAGCGCTTGCTGGTGCGACCGATGGAACAGGAATTGCGGTCACTCGAAGGCATCAAGGAGATGCGCAGCACCGCCTCCGAGGGCCATGCGTCGGTGATGCTGGAATTCGATGCCGGCTTCGATTCGGACATGGCGCTGCAGGACGTCCGGGAGAAGGTAGATACCGCGCGGAGCAATCTGCCCCAGGAGGCAGACGAGCCGCGGGTGAACGAGATCAATGTGTCCCTGTTCCCGGTGCTTTCGGTGGGCCTCTCCGGGCCGCTGTCCGAGCGGGAGCTGATCACCATCGCCCGACGGCTCCAGGACGCCATCGAGGCCATCCCCCAGGTGCTGGAAGTGGAGATCGGCGGTGACCGGGAGGATCAGCTGGAAGTCGTGGTGGATCCCCAGGTGCTGGAGAGTTACGGCATCGATTTCGACCGGCTTGCCTCTCTGGTGAGCCGTAACAACCAGTTGGTGGCAGCGGGTTCCCTTGATACCGGCAACGGCCGTATGGCCCTGAAAGTCCCGGGGGTGATCGAAAACATCGAGGATGTCATGTCCATGCCGCTGAAAGTGGACGGAGATACTGTGGTGACCTTCGGGGATGTCGCCATACTCCAGCGTACCTTCAAGGATCCTACCGGATTCGCCCGGATCAACGGTGAGCCGGCGCTGGTGCTGGAAGTGTCCAAGCGCTCCGGCGCCAACATCATTGAAACGGTGGACCAGGTGCGGGAGCTGATCGAGCAGGCCCGCCCGCGGCTGCCGGAAAGCCTCGATATCCGTTACATCATGGATCAGTCGGACGAGGTGCAGGACATTCTCTCGGATCTTCTCAACAACGTGCTGACCGCCATTGTGTTGGTGATCATCGTGGTGATCGCGGCCATGGGACCGCGTTCGGCATTGCTGGTCGGACTCACCATTCCCGGCGCCTTCCTGACCGGAATCCTGGTGATCTGGGGCATGGGCCTGACGCTCAATATCGTGGTTCTGTTCAGCCTGATTCTGGTTGCCGGCATGCTGGTGGACGGCGCGATTGTGGTATCCGAGCTGGCGGACCGGAACCTGTCTGAAGGTGGCACCGTCCGCTCCGCCTGGGCCGAAGCGGCGAGTCGGATGGCCTGGCCGATCATTGCCTCCACCGCGACCACCCTGGCGGTATTCGTGCCACTGCTGTTCTGGCCTGGCGTGGTGGGTGAGTTCATGAAGTTCCTGCCGATCACCGTGATCATCTGCCTGACCGCCTCCCTTGCCATGGCCCTGGTATTCCTGCCGGTGCTCGGCGGCGTCAGTGGCGGGCGCCGGGCCCGGGCGTCCCGGGCCGATGGTCGTCTGATGGCCTGGTACCGGCTGGTGCTGTCCCGGCTGCTGCAGTTTCCGGGGTTCACCCTGTTGGGCGTGCTGATGTTAATTCTGGTGATCTACGCCGCGTACGCCCGCTTCAACCACGGCGTGGAATTCTTCCCCAGCGTGGAACCGGATTCGGCCCAGGTTCAGGTTCGGGCCCGGGGCGATCTGTCTGTCTGGGAGCGCGATGCCATTGTCCGGGAGGTCGAGCAGCGTCTTCAGGGGATGCCGGAGGTGAAGGCCCTTTACGCCCGGTCCATGCTCAGTATCAACACCCGGATGGCGCCGGATGTCATCGGGGTATTGCAGTTCCAGTTCACCGACTGGTTCACCCGCCGGCCTGCCAACGCGATTCTGGAGGATTTCCGGGAACGGACCGCCGATATCCCGGGCATCGAACTTGAGTTCCGCAAACAGGAGGGCGGGCCGGCCGAGGGCAAGCCGATCGAGATCCAGGTCAGCAGTCGCGATAGCGGTCAGCTCAATGGATTTGTGGATGCCGTCGAGGACCGCATGCGCACCCTGGAGGGGTTCGTGGAAATCGAGGACGACCGCAGCCTGCCGGGCATTGAGTGGCAGTTGAAGGTGGACCGTGAAGCGGCGGCGCGCTTTGGCACCGACGTGCTCAGTATCGGCAGTGCGGTGCGCCTGGTTACCAATGGCCTGGTGTTGGCGACCTATCGGCCCGAGGATGTCCGGGACGAGGTGGACATTGCCGTGCGGGTTCCCAACAACTGGCGGGAACTGGATCAGTTGCAACGCCAGACCATCAATACTTCCCGTGGCCAGGTGCCGCTCTCCGAATTCGTCAAGCTGGAGCCCGGAGACAAGACTGGCAGCATCGTGCGGGTTGACGGTCAGCGTACCATCACTATCAAGTCGGATCTTGCGCCGGGCCGGCAAGTGGATGAAATGCTGCGGGTGCTGCAGGGAAAAATGCCGGAGCCGTCGGAGGGCGTCACCGTTGCGTTCGCGGGTGAGAGCGAAGATCAGCAGCAGGCCGCGTCGTTCCTGACCACGGCGTTCCTGGTCGCCATCGGTCTGATGCTCCTGATCCTGGTGACTCAGTTCAATTCCCTCTACCAGACCTTCCTGATCCTCTCGGCCATTGTGCTGTCCACCGCCGGCGTCCTGATCGGCCTGCTGCTCACCGGCCAACCGTTCGGCATCGTGATGGTCGGGATGGGGATTATTGCCCTGGCTGGTATCGTGGTGAACAACAATATCATTCTGATAGACACCTACAACCAGATGCGCAGAGACGGGGTGTCGGCGTATGAATCTGCACTGGAAACCGGGTGTCTGCGTTTACGACCGGTCCTGCTGACTGCGATCACTACGGTTCTGGGTCTCTTGCCCATGGTGCTGGGCATCAACGTCGATCTGCTTAGCCCGTCCCTGGGCCTCGGTGCGCCGTCCACCCAGTGGTGGACCCAGCTCTCCAGTGCCATTGCCGGTGGCCTGGGTTTTGCGACTGTCCTGACATTGCTGCTGACACCGTCCCTGCTGGTGCTTGGTGAGAAAACCGGGCGGAAAGTGCGGCAGATTACCGGACGGTTGCAGCCGGAGGTGGGGTAGGACCATGGCAAAAGCCAATCCGCTCCTGGAACTCTGCCGCGACGACCAATTGCTGGCTGTTCACAAACCCGCAGGCCTTAGAGCCGGCCATGCCCCGGAAGAACCCGGGGTTTCCGCCCGGACGCTCGGGCTCTGCGACCGGCTCAAGCTTTCCCACATCAATTACGGTAAGCGCGGCTCCGCGCTGGTTCTGAGGGTTAACCGGCTTTTTTGCGGGCGTCCTTGATCACGTCGTAGGCGTGGCTGATCTCGCGGGTCCGTTCCTCGGCCATTTCCCGCATGCTCTCGGGCAACCCCTTGCCGGCAAGTTTGTCCGGATGGTTCTCACTCATCAGTTTGCGGTAGGCCTTCTTGATTTCCTCGTCACTGGCAGAGGGCGATACGCCCAGTGCCTTGTAGGCATCGTCGAGTTGGTCGCGGGTGGAACGCTGCCCTGCGCCCGCCTGGCCGGCATGGGCGCCGCGCAGCATGGCTTCGAGCTGGTCTACCTGGCTTTCCGGCAGTCCCAGCCGGCGGGCTATGTGCACCAGCATCTGGTGTTCTTTTGGGTGAACCACGCCGTCGGCGGCGACCGCGGACACCTGTACCTGGAGAAACATCTGCAGCAGGGCCGGTTGGCGGGAGCTCAGGCGCATGAACCGGTCCAGCTCGGCATCCAGGTCAAAATCCGCTGCTTTGCCCTGGTTGAAGGCCAGTTTGGCGGCTTCCCGCTGCTTATGATTCAGCCGGAAACGCGCAAACATGGATTCCGCCATCTGGATTTCATCCCGGGTGACCACCCCATCGGCCTTGCAAAGTGCTCCCATTACCGCAAAAACCGATTCCAGGAATCCGCTCTGGATGTTCTGGAGTTTGCCGATCAGGCGGGCTTTGGCGCGGTTGAACAGAAACGCGCCGATGGCCGCACCGATGAGAAATCCGGTGAATTTTCCGAATGCATAGCCAATCAGGCCACCAATAATGATTGCAAACAGCATCAGGTTGTCCTTGGTCCAGCGAAAATACGACTTGAAAATATACGTGTTTTTCAGTTCCTGTTCATGAACAGGCTTTCATCCACCTGATCGATCTGTTCCCGCCGAAGGTTTTGCTCGGCATACCGACGGTAGGTACCGGAGCGCACAAACAGCTCAAAGGTCTCACGATCGATGTGGCCGTTATCGACCATGCCGGACATGATAGTCAGTGCCTGAGTCAGAGTCTTGCCTTCCTTGTATGGACGGTCGACGGCGGTCAGTGCCTCGAAGACATCGGCTACGGCCATGATTCGCTCGGGGATGCCCATCTGCTCGGCGGTCAGTCCGCATGGATAGCCCTTGCCATCCATGCGTTCATGATGAGTGCCGGCAAGTTGCGGCACATTGGCCAGGCGATCGGGCAGGGGCAGGGCATCGAGCATGCAGATGGTCTGTACGATGTGCTCGTTGATCTTGAACCGCTCCTCATCCGTGAGCGTGCCTTTTGTCACGGTGAGGTTGTGGATTTCGCCCCGGTTGTAGGCATGTTCCGGCAGCTTCATATCGAAGCCCCAGACATTCCGGGGGTCGTCCCTCTCAACCGGCGGGCGGTGATCGCCCCAGGGTTGGATGTGCTCGGGCCTGTCGGCCAGCAGGCACTCCGTGGCCGGCAGGGCGGGTTCGGGGACATTGGCCAGTCTTTGTTGTTCATCCGGGGACAGGCCCAGGCGATCACTGAAATGGCGCTGCCAGGTCTGCTGGCTGATGGTGCGGATGCGCTCGATATCCTGTTCACTCATGGATTCGCCACCCTTGTTGGCCCGGGCCAGGAAGGCAAACTCTTCCTGTAGCCGGGTGTGGGTGTGGTCGCGCTTGTCGCGGGCAACAGTTTCATCCTTGCCATCAAGGACCGCCTGAAAATAGGTGACGTCCGCATCCCGGTGCAGAACCTCAAAGCGCGTGCGAATCTCGTGGATGCGGTTGTGCAAGGTTTCCAGCTTCACTGCCTTGTCCACCACGTATTCCGGGCTGGTGATCTTGCCGCAGTCGTGGAGCCAGGCCGCCAGCTCGAATTCATGGCGTTCGTCGTCGCTCATGGAAAAACCGGCAAACCGGCCGTCGTCGCTGGATTCGGCTTCCGCCAGGATCATTTGCGCCAGCTTCGGAACCCGCTCGCAGTGACCGCCGGTGTACGGGGATTTGGCGTCGATGGCATTGGCCACCAGCCGGATAATGCCTTCCAGCAGGTCCTGCTGGCTCTCCAGTAATTCCCGTGTCTCGATGGCAACGGCCGCCGAGCCAGCGATTTCATCGATAAAGACGGCGAGATCATCGTTCAGGTGGGCGTGGTCACCGTGTTCCATTTCGATCATCAGCACACCCACCAGTTTCCTCCCGCGGTTGCGGAGAATCGCAAATACCGGATGGCCGCAGATATGGCGCCGTAGCTTCCGGATCAGGTCGCTGTCGCCGATCGCGCCGCTGATCCCTCCGATGCGTTCAGGCAGCCCGGAGTGTTGATCCACTGCCAGCCGCAACTCCTGCTCCTGTTTGCCGAAAAGGTAGACGCCACCGCGCTCCTGGCCGATGATGTGGACGATCTGCTCGAGGATATCCCGCAACAACTGAGTCAGGTCCTGGCCCCGGTTCAGGACCGACGCGATGTTCTGTAAGCTGCGGATGGTGCTCGACATTTCGTCCAGGGCCAAGCCCAGCTGATGGGCTTCCCGGATGTAGGAGTCCGAGCGGACCCTGGTATCGAACCGGAAGCGGGACAGCCTGCCAACCTGTTCTGTCAGCCTCTCCAGAGGGCGCCCCACACGCCGGCCCAGGAACCAGGCAACAACGAGCAGGGCGATTCCGACGCCTCCGGCGATCAGGGTTTGCCGGGTCAGTGCGGCCCAGACATCGGCCAGCAGCTCATCCGAGGGAATGGCGACGGCCACCTGAAGCTGTTCGTCCGCCAGCGTAGTCAATCGCTCGCGGATGCCATACCAGTCTTTGCCTTCCGCGCTGAATCGGGTGACAGGAGCACCGGCCACCGGTTGTCCGCCCCGCTCCAGTACCGTTGCGATGACGGTACCGGCTTCCGTCCGGCCGGACGAATCGGCCAGCACCTCGCCCTGCTTGTTGACGATGGCAATCCGGGTTCCCGGTGTCTGGCGCAGCTCGTTCAGATGGGCACCCAGATCGGTGACGGTGACATCGATACCCAAGACGGCCGATCCGGCCCGGGAATCGAACCCGGAGCTGCGGCGAGAGAGCGTAAGGCCGGTTTCCTGTGTGGTGAAAAACACATAGGGGGCAGACAGCTCTGTTTTCGTGGAGTCCACTGCCGCCTCGAACCAGGGGCGGGTTCTCGGATCAAAAGTGTAGTCGGGCACCAGTTGGTGATTGATCAGTTGCATCCCGCTATCGTAAAAATGCCATTCGCCGGTAATCGTGTCGGCCTCCCGCATAACGGTCTGCAGCAAATATTCGGCTCCTTCTGGCGCATCGGGAAACTGCAGGGTGCCGGAGCTGCGGACCTTGCGCAGCAGGAAGAAGTCTCCATCGCCCCAGCCGGCGTATACGGCACTGACAATGTCGCTGCTCTCCAGTATGTCGGCGAGTACGTCGAGGCGTTCAATCCGCTGGTCGTTGGTCTGGCTTGTGGCCAGGGGATCATGGCTCAGAACAGCGAGGGCCGTTGAAGGTGGGGCGGTGATGGCGTTGATGCGGTCATCGACGCTGACCGCCAGCTGCCGTGCTGTCGCGCTGGCTGCCGAGACCTTGGCGCTTTCCATGCCATGGAAGCTCTGCCCGAGCAGAACCAGTGCCAGCACCAGCATGCCGGAGGTAATGGACGAGGCAATCAGTAAAGCCAGGGAAATCTGGGCCGACTGGCTTTTGAGGTACATCGTTCATCCTTACTTGAAAACCCGGTTAAATAAAAGGGTAGCCTGTTCAGGCAGGACTTTCCGGTTTTTCATACAAAGTGGTAAGTTATGACCTCTGATCTGTTTGATGGCGATGGCGTTGAACGGCGCCGGGAAACCATTGCCGAGGGTGCAGTGGTGCTCAGGGGATTCGTAAGTGGGTTGGGACCGAGGTTATTGGCCACCATTGATCTGGTTGCCTCACAGTCGCCGTTCCGCCACATGGAAACGCCGGGTGGGCATACCATGTCGGCAGCGATGACCTGCTGCGGTGAGCTTGGTTGGGTCACCGATCGGCGGGGTTACCGCTACGAAGGGCTGGATCCGGTCACCGGGCAAGCCTGGCCCCGGATGCCGGAGCTGTGTCTGAAGCTGGCAGCAGAGGCCGCTGCGGAAGCGCGCTTCGACGATTACGTCCCGGATGCCTGCCTGATTAACCGCTACCAGCCGGGGGCAAAAATGGGTTTGCATCAGGATCGGGATGAGCAGGATTTCAGTCAACCCATCGTGTCGGTGTCGTTGGGGCTGCCCATTGTCTTCCAGTTTGGCGGGCCCCGCCGCAATGACCGGCCGGTGCGAGTGCCGCTCGGGCATGGCGATGTGGTGGTCTGGGGTGGCCCGGTCCGGCGCCATTACCACGGAGTCCTGACCCTGAAGGCCGGTGATCATCCCCTGACCGGTGGCTACCGTTACAACCTCACGTTCCGTAAGGCCGGTTAGCCCCTGCAAGGTTATTGAAACCAAGCAACCGCAAGACCCGCCACGAGCGAAACCACCATCGGCCCGCCCACGAGCAGTCCCGTCCGGCGATTACCGATGCCCCACGCCATGCCCGATTTCACCAGGTTGTTCACGGCAGCGGCCAGCACAATCCCGACTACCGCTGTACCCATTGCCAGAGAATCAATGGACATGCGGGTGAGGGAGAGGGTGATGGCATCGACGTCGGCGACGCCGGAGCTGGCCGCCAGCAGATAAATACCGGCATTGCCCAGCCAGTTCTTCAGGAATTCGCCAAGCAGGAGAATGGCGGTCAGCAGCAGCCCGAACACCAGGGCCGAGGTCAGGTCCAGCGGGTTCTGGTTCAGGGTCGGTTGGGAGACTTCCAGTTTTTCCGAGTTGCGGCGCCAGATGAAAAGGGCCGGGCCATAGAGCAGTGCTGTCATGATCACAACCGGCCAGATCAGCAGCGGCAGCAGGTCGCGATTGATGACAAAACAGTACACCAGGATACGGGGAAACATGGTACCGCAGGCAATCAGGATGCCGGTGGCAAACTGGGGGCTCAGCCCGGGGTTGCGGGCCGACTGCCGGGCGAAGTGCAGGGTAAGTGCGGTGGAAGAACTGAGCCCGGCAAACAGGCTGGTAAAGAGGATGCCACGGCGGGCGCCTGCCACCCGGATCGCGAAATAGCCGACAAAGGAAATGGAGGCAATCATCACCACCATCCACCAGATTTCACGGGGATTAAGCACCCCTCCGGGCCCCATGGCTTCGTTCGGAAGCAGAGGAAGCATCACGACGGAAATCAGCAGCAGTTTCAGGGCTGCATCCAGTTCGTGGGCCTTGAGTTTGTTGACCCAGCCGTGAATCTCTTCCTTGTTGTCCAGAATCATGGCGGTCACCACGGCCGCTGCCGTCGCCATGACCGGATCCACGACCACCGCGATGGTGCCAAAACAGAACGTCAGCATCATGCCGACCATGCCGGTGATACTGAAGTTGCGGATATGCTCCAGACGCTCGCTGTAGGCAACGATGCCCATGGCCACGACGCAGATAAGCAGAACCGGGAATGCCCATTCGGTGACCTCCCGTGCCAACACCCCGGAGATGCCGCCGAGCAAACCGATGAGGGCAAAAGTCCGGATGCCGGCAATCCGTTCTCCGGCCTTCTGGTCACGGGCTTCCCAGCCCCGTTCCAGGCCAATAATGGCACCGAGCAGCAGGGCCACGGCCAGGTTGAGCATGGTTTGGTTGGACGTTATGAACTGGCTTGCTACATCATCCATGTGTCAAAGAGAGCTCCGGACTTTGCATTTGATCGGCACTTTGATCCAATCTGTTCCGATAGGTGGAGTTTACGAGTTTTACTTTAATGGCAGCTGTTTGCAAACCTTGAGTGTGCTTCTGTTGACCGCTTGCCCTACATTTAATAATGAAGATGATCATTTGGAAGGCGAGGTAAAGATGTTGAACGTTGTTGCCTGTATTGATGGTTCCCGCGCGGCTCCGGCGGTGTGTGATTACGCGGCCTGGGCTGGCCGGCACATGGAAGCACCCCTGCTGCTGCTGCACGTTCTGGATCAGGAACGTTATTCGGCCGAGCCGGACCTTGCCGGCAGCATTGGCCTTGGTAGCCGGGAGCACCTGCTGGACGAGTTGGCAGAACTGGACCGCAAACGGGCAAAGCTTGCTCTGGAACACGGTCACTACTTGCTGGACGAGGCGGAGCGACGCGTCAAACAGGCGGGTATCACCGACGTGACCAGGCGCCAACGCCATGACGAGCTGACCGAATCCCTGCTGGCACTGGAAAGCCAGACCCGGTTACTGATCATGGGCCTGCATGGTGAGAGCAGTTCGGACCGGGACATTCATATCGGCAGCCAGCTGGAGACCGTAATCCGAAGTGTCCACCGGCCAATTCTGCTGGTGCCGGACGAATACGCCGAGCCGAAGAGTGCGATGCTGGCGTTCGATGGCAGTGTGACTGCCTTCAAGGGTGTCGAATTGCTGGCGGGCAGCCCGGTATTGAAAGGCATGCCCCTGCACCTGGTGATGGTCGGCCCCGATACCAGCGACCGTTGGAAGCAGCTGAAAAAAGCGGAAAGCATGCTCGCGGGACTGGAGAGCGAGATTACCCTCGCGATCCGTGCCGGCGATGTTGAACCGGCTCTGCATCACTACCAGGAGGAACACGATATCGATATCCTGGTGATGGGGGCTTATGGCCACTCCCGCATTCGTCAGTTCCTGGTGGGCAGCACCACCACAACCATGCTCAAGACTGCACAGAAGCCCCTGGTTATCCTCCGCTGATTCGACACTTCTGTGACCTGATGACCGGCCCTCAGGCCACATTCCCGGCGGCAACGCCGGATGCCCAGGCCCACTGGAAATTGTGGCCGCCCAGGTGGCCGGTGACATCCACCACTTCCCCGATGAAATACAGGTTCGGCCGGTCCAGAACCGCCATGGTCTTGGACGAGAGCTGGCGGGTGTCGACGCCGCCGAGGGTGACTTCCGCGCTGCGGTATCCCTCGGTTCCCGCGGGCTTGATGGTCCACTCTCCCAGGGTTTTGGCGACGGTTTCGATATCGGCGTTCTTGTACTCCTGCAGCGGGCCGGACCAGCCGTGGAATTCGTTGAAGGCGCTGGCAAAGCGTTTCGGCAGGTACTCGGCCAGATACTGCGCGACGGTGGTGCGCGGTTTCTGTTTGCGCAGGCCCATCAGGTCGTCTTCGATCCGGCGCGTTGGCAACAGGTTGATGCTGATGTCATCCCCCGGATACCAGTAACTGGAAATCTGCAGCATGGCCGGGCCACTCAGGCCCCGGTGGGTGACCAGCATGGGTTCCCGGAAATGCTGGCGGTTGCATTCGGCGTCCACCGGACAGCTGATCCCGGCCAGCGGTGCCAGCCGGGTTTTCAGCTCCGGCTGGAGGGTAAAGGGCACAAGCCCGGCGCGAGTGGCAAGTACTTCCAGGCCGAATTGCCGGGCGATCTCGTACCCGAAGCCGGTGGCGCCCATGGTCGGGATCGAGAGTCCGCCGGTGGCAATCACCAGGGATTCACAGGTCAGTGCGCCACTGCCGGTTTTCAGGCGGTAGTCCCCATCTGTCTCACGGACGGAAGTGACGGACGTCTTCAGCCGGATTTCTGCCCCCGCCCATTCACATTCGGTTAGCAGCATGTTCAGGATGTCCTTGGCGCTGTCCCGGCAGAACAGCTGACCCGCGGCTTTCTCCTCGTGCTCGATACCGTGGCGATCCACCAGTTCCAGGAAATCCTGGGGCGTATAACGCTTCAACGCGGAAATGCAGTAGTGGGGATTATCGGACAGGAAATTGGCCGGTGTGCTGTTCAGGTTGGTGAAATTGCAGCGCCCACCGCCCGACATCAGAATTTTCTTTCCGGGCTTGTTGGCGTGGTCGATCACCAGTACCCGGCGCCCCCGGTAGCCTGCAGTCGCGGCACACATGAGCCCGGCGGCACCGGCGCCGATGATGATTACGTCGTAGTGGGATGCCGAGGATGCTGTCATTACTGCCCGCCGGTGTGAGTGAACGGCGGGCAGTATACCAGTCTCAGGGCAGGTGTACGGAACCTTCACATGTAGAACGCGGCTTCCGGCGCGCCCTCAATGGCCTCGTGGATCCAGGGGATCAACCAGCCCTGCCGCAATGGCGATGCCGGTCACATCCGGTAGCCGTTCGGCACCCAGGCGTTTCATGACCCGGGCCCGGTACAGGTCGATGGTCTTGACGCTGACCCCCAGCTGATCGGCAATCTCACGGCTGGTATACCCCTGGGCCAGGGGCAGGAAGACATCCCGCTCCCGACGGGTGAAGGTGTCGATCAGTGCCTCGGTGCGGGCGTTGCCATGGAAACGCTGGCCGCTCTGCCGCTCCTGGAGAGCCTGCTGGACACTGTCGAGCAGCAGCTGCTCGTTGAACGGCTTCTCGATGAAGTCGAATGCACCGGATTTGAAGGCCCGGACCACGATAGGCACGTCCGCATGGCCGGAGACAAAAATGATCGGCACCTCCAGTCCCCGTTTCTGCAGTTCCTCCTGGACGTTGAGGCCACCGAGCCCGGGCATCCGCACGTCCAGCACGACACAGCCGGCGTTGGTATGCCCTGCCGTGTCGAGGAATTTCCGGCCGTCGCTGTAGGCCTCAACCCTCAGCCCCACGGACTCGAGCAGCCATTGGGTCGACTCGAGCATGCCGGCATCGTCGTCGACCACGTAGACGGTGGTGGGCTGGTTACTGGGTGATTCAGTCATTCCGGGAAATCTCCGTGGTTAAACTCTTGTTCTTGTTTGTGCTCGCCGGAAAGCGGCAGGTGAGGGTAAGGCCGCCGGTTTTCGCCGGCCTGGCATCCAGGAAGCCGCCAAAGCCTTCGATAATGGAACGGCTCATGGACAGGCCAAGGCCCAGCCCCTGGGGCTTGCTGGTGTAGAAGGGCTGGAACATCTGGCGAATTGCCTGCTCGCCCAGCCCGGCGCCCTGGTCGGTGACCTCGATCAGGGTCTCGTTGCGGTCATTGATACAGGTGGTCAGTATGAGTTCGGCCGGGCCTTTCTGGTCCGTGCCGTCTGCTTTGCGAGACTCGACCGTGGCTTCGATACCATTGCGGATGAGGTTGATCAGGACCTGCTCGAGCAACACGGGATCGGCGGTGATCACCGGGGCGGCGTCGGACAGGTGCTCCCGGATCCTGACCCGGTTCTTGTCTGCTTCCCACTGACACAGTCGGGTCACATTGCTGACAATTTCATTGATGGAAATCGGGGCGGTTCGTTTCTGGCCCTTGCGCAGGAACGCCCGGAGCCGCTTGATCACTTCCGAGGCCCGGTTGGCGTGGTGAACGATCTTCTGCAGGCCGTCGTCCACCCGATCCAGACATTCGGGATTGCTTCGCGCGTTCTTCAGGTAGCGCTGGCTGGCGCTGGCAAAGTTCACGATGGTGGCCAGTGGCTGGTTCATCTCGTGGGCAACGCTGGAGGCCAGCTCGCCCAGGGTCGCCAAGCGCGCGGCATGAGCCAGTTCGTCCGCCAGCCGCCGGTTGCTTTCCTCGGATTCCACCCGGGCGGTGATGTCCCGGGACACACTGATAACTTCCACCACCGCACCGGTGTAGGTCTCGCGGATGGCGCGGCTGGCAATCTCGAACCAGCGCTTGCTGCCGTCCCGGTGCAGGATTTCCAGGGTCATGGTGGCGTAGCCGTCATCCCGCAGACGGTTACGGGTTTCCACCAACTGCTCGACCACATCATCGCCCCGGAACACCTCCTCCAAAGGTTTGCCCCGTAGCTCCTCGGGCCAGTAGCCCAGAAGTCGCCATGACGCGGGCGTCGCATCGATGAATCGTCCATCCGGGGCATGGCGGGAGATCAGGTCGGTGGTGTTCTCGGTGATCAGTCTGTACAGGCGATTGGACTGCACGGCCTGCTTCCGGGTGCGCACCTCCCCGGTGGCATCCCGGCCCCGGATCAGAACCTGTTCACAGGCCTGGTCCGGCATGAACGTCCAGAGCAGGATGTGGCCGGGTATCCGGGATTCGACATGCTCGATGGCCCGGTTCTGCTGCAGGCAGGAATGCACCAGGGCCTGTGTGTTGACCGGGAGCAGGTCCACTGCACTCTCCAGGCCGGCACTGCTGACCAGATCGATGGCACTGCGGCTGGCCCTGAGCAGGTCAGCGTGCCGGTCAAGGATCAAGCCGGGTTGCGGGTCGGCGTCCGGCAAGCTAAATACCGTATCAGGGGGGAAATCGGTCATATCATCGTTATTATAGTATAAGCACTATAATACCTTGGTGTAGTTTCTAGTATTGATCGCATCAAATACCATTCTGATCAGCGTGAATTATAGCCAGATTAGCGATTTTCCTGAATACGCCACAAGAACAACAGAGCTCCAAGAGGAACCCGTCATGACCTCGATTTTTGACCAGGGCCTGGTGCCCGTCGATGCCAACTACGCCGTCCAGTCGCCGATTGATTTCATCGAGCGTACCGCGAGTGTTTATCCGGAATACCCAGCCATCATTCACGGCGCGATCCGGTACAACTGGGCACAAACCTACGAGCGTTGCCGCCGCCTGGCCTCGGCCCTGCAGGGTCGCGGGATCGGTCGTGGCGATACCGTCGCCGTGATGCTGCCGAACATTCCTGCGATGGTGGAGTGCCATTTCGGCGTGCCCATGATCGGCGCTGTGCTCAATACCCTGAACGTGCGCCTGGACGCCGACGCCATTGCCTTCATGCTCGAGCACGGAGAAGCCAGGGTGGTGATTGCCGATCGCGAATTCGGTCAGGTTATCAGGGACGCTGTCCGTCACCTGGAGCACAAGCCGCTGGTGATTGATGTGGATGACCCGGAGTACGGCGAAGGCGTGCAGGTCAGCGATCTCGATTACGAGGCGTTCCTGCAGGAGGGGGATCCGCAGTTCCAGTGGAGTTTCCCTGAAAACGAATGGGGCGCCATTTCCCTGAATTACACCTCCGGCACCACCGGCAACCCCAAGGGTGTGGTCTATCACCACCGCGGCGCCTACCTCAATGCGTTGGGTAATCAGGCCGTCTGGTCCATGGACATGCATCCGGTCTATCTGTGGACCCTGCCGATGTTCCACTGCAACGGCTGGTGTTTCCCCTGGACCGTGACCGCGATGGCTGGCACCCACGTGTGCCTGCGCCGCGTGGACCCGGAGAAGATCCTGCAACTGATCCGTGATCACCAGGTGACTCACATGTGTGGAGCGCCGATCGTTCTGAACGCACTGCTCAATGCGCCGGCAGCGGCCAGGGCCGGGATCGGTCACGAGGTGAAATCCATGACCGCCGGTGCGGCACCCCCCGCCCAGGTGATCAGGGCTGTCGAGGAAATGGGTATCAAGGTGACCCACGTATACGGCCTGACCGAAACCTATGGCCCGGTGACCGTATGTGCCTGGAAGTCCGGGTGGGATGAGCTGCCGCTGGATGACCGCGCCCGGAAAAAGGCACGCCAGGGCGTCCGCTACCATACCCTGGCCGGCACCATGGTCGGTGATCCCAACACCATGGAACCTGTGCCCAAAGACGGTAAGACCATCGGCGAGATCTTCCTGCGTGGCAACACCGTGATGAAGGGCTACCTGAAGAACCCGAGCGCCACCGAAGAGGCCTTCCGCGGTGGCTGGTTCCACACCGGTGATCTGGCGGTGTGGCACGAGGACGGTTACCTGGAAATCAAGGACCGCTTGAAGGACATCATCATCTCCGGGGGTGAGAACATCTCCACCATCGAGGTGGAAGATACCCTGTACCGCCATCCGGCCGTGCTGGAAGCGGCGGTGGTTGCCCGCCCGGACGAGAAGTGGGGCGAGACTCCCTGCGCGTTTGTCACCCTGAAGCCGGAAGCCGGCGAGGTCAGCGAAGAGGACATCATCGCCTTCTGCCGCGAGCATATGGCCCGGTTCAAGGTACCGAAAACGGTGGTCTTCACGGAACTGCCCAAGACCTCCACGGGCAAGATCCAGAAGTTCGTGCTGCGGGATCAGGCCAAAGAACTGCACTGATACACTGATCGGCTGCGCCACCCGGGCGCGGAGCCGGTCAATGAGCACTGAAACTGATGCGCCGCGTTCGGCGGCGGCATCTACCCCCCCTGTGTGTCCCTGGGAGGCCTGAGCGCCTCCCTTTTTTCGTTGTTCGGGCAGGTTCAGTGTCTGGATAATACTGGTCAGCAGAATGAGGCCAGCCCAGGTCAGGTTCACGGGCCAGGATTCCTGCCGGCATGGGTCACATTGACCTCGACCTCAAAACCATCCGCCCGTCCGGTTGCCGGCGAACGCAAATGCAGGTTCATGCCGGCGCCCGAAGCAATGGCATCAGCTATGGCGAGTCCCAGGCCGGAGCCGGCTGCCCTGGTGTCGTAGCGGGAAAACCGGTTTCTTAGCAAGGCCAGTTGGTCAGGTGGCACGATATCGCCTCCGTTGCAGACTCTCACCCTGCCATCGTCGGTCATGATTATGTCGACGGGCTGTTGCCCGGAGCCGTGCTTCAGAGCGTTTTCGATCAGGTTGCGGGCCAGAATGGCAAAGGCATCCGGATCGAGGAGGGAGTTCACCTCATGGTCCGGCAATGTCAGGCGAATCCGGCCAGGGGCCAGAAGTTCAAAGTCGCGGGTGATCATGGCGAGTATTGGTACAAGGTTATGCGGCTTTTGTGAAAGGGCTCCTCCGCCTTCAGCCTTCGCAAGCTCGAGCAGCTTGCCGGACAATGTGGACAGGCCGTGCAGCACCTCTTCAATCTCAGCTACATTCTCTCTCAGGCGGCGATCCTCAAGCTGCGTTTTCAGCCGTTGCACCTTGGCCAGTGCCGTGGCCAGCGGGGTACGCAATTCGTGAGCGCTGTTGGCGGTGAAACTCCGTTCTGCGTCAAGCGCGCGGTTCAGCCGCTGCAGCAGCCGATTGACGGCAACCGCCGTTGGTTCGAATTCTTCTGGTAGCCGGTCTTTGTCCACGGGTGAGAGGTCGCTGGCTCCGCGGGCTTCGATCGAGTGTTGGAATTCCACCACCGGGCGAAGGGACAGGCGGACAATCCACCAGATTCCCAAAAGGCTGACCGGAATCAGGAAAAGCAGCGGCAGCAGCAGAGCCAGGCCAGCTTTTAAAACGGCCTCGCGCCGGTGGGCCAGTGGCTCGGTGACTTCGATATAAAGGGTGTCGCTGACCGCCGATGCGCCATAAATCCGGTGGGTGGGCGTGGTGGTGAAGCCTTCCCGGGGCAGATCCCCGAAGACGCCGGGGTCGGCATCGTGGGACTGCAGCAGAAGATTGCCCTGGCGGTCCCTGACCACGTAGGTGAGGTATTCGTCATGCTCCTTCAGTGCAGGAGCGGTTTGATTGCCGGTAATGGTCTCGCGATTCAGGATGTCGGTAACGGCCAGCGGCAGAATGCGTTGCGCGGTTTCCTCAAGGGCGCTGTCGAAGACTTCGTTCATTTCGCGCTGCGCCACCAACCCGGACGCGGCAACGCCCAGCAGCCACAGGAGAGTGGCTCCCAGGGTGAGGCCGGCCCCCAGGCGTTTTTGCAGGCTGCGGTTATGTCTCATGGGTTTCCAGGCGGTAGCCCATGCCCCGTACCGTTACGATGGCATCGCGCCCCAGCTTTTTTCGCAAGCGGCTGACATAGACTTCAATGGTGTTGCTCTCGATTTCCGCCCCGAAGGCATACAGCCGGTCCTCCAGTTGCTGCCTTGAAAGCAGCATTCCCGGCCGCTGGATGAAGCCCTCGAACAAGGCCCACTCGCGGGCGGTCAGTTCCACCGGCTGCCCATCACGCCGGATGCGGTGATCGCGCAGATCCACCTCCAGGTCACCCACCTGTATCAGCGGGTTCGGGTTGCCCCGGTAACGACGGGCGACGGCCGCCACACGGGCGGACAGTTCGGACAGATCGAAGGGTTTTATCAGGTAGTCGTCGGCACCGGCATTCAGTCCCTCAATGCGGTCAGATACCTGGTCCCTGGCCGTAAGAATAATCACCGGGGTGCTGTTTCCGCTGGCTCTGATGGTTTTCAGAAAATCCAGCCCATGGCCATCCGGGAGCATCAGGTCGAGAAGAATCAGGTCGTAGGTGGTGGTTCGGAAGCTGGCTTCAGCAAACCTCAGTGACTGCACCCAGTCCACGGCATGGCCATCTTCCGTGATCTGATCCCGCACCGCCTCGCCCAGGCCCACAGTATCTTCCACCAGCAATATCCGCATAGCTCACCTTTGCTGCGATGTGTGAAAAAGATACTACCGCAAGAAGCTGACAGCAGCCTTAAAAGTAAGGAGCGCCGCTGTTTTCTGATCCGCTTCAGGTGGCTGTCAGCTTTTGACGTTAGCCTGATGTGGAAATTCCCGGAGTTAACCATAGGAGACACCCCATGAAAACCAGATCTGTGATTGTCAGCCTCGCGGTACTGTGCCTCAGTGCACCGGTGCTGGCGGACGATGACTGTGACGACCCGGTGACTGACTGGCAGCCACGGGAACACTTGCGTCAGAAACTGGAGGCGGAAGGCTGGACGGTCTACCGCATCAAGGTGGATGACGGTTGTTATGAAGTGAAGGGCCTGGCCCCGGAGGGATTTGGTGCCGAGGCTTCGTTTGCCCCGGCCACTCTTGAACTGATGGAGCTGGAGCGGGAAGACGATGACGAAGATGAGGAAGACGACGAAGACGAAGATAACGGCGAATACGGATACCGGGATAACCGGGGTGACGGTCAGGCCCGGGACAAGGCTCAGACCAATCGTCCGGTTCCCCATAACGGCATCGTCAAGGGGCGCCCGACAGTGACGGTGGAATAACCCGCCAGTCATTTTATCCATTAGTTGGCAATTCAACATGATACCGGAGGTACGGTATGAAAAAGATTCTTCTTGCCCTGGGCCTGGCTGTCTCAGTCGCCTTGCCCGCGCTGGCGCAGGCTCGTGAAGTGACCTTCACAACCGAGTTAACGGACTATCGCGGAGATGGTGCCTACCTGGCCCTCTACCTTACCGATGCGTCCGGGGCGTATCAGGGAACGCTCTGGGTGGCCGGCAGAAAGTCCAAGTATTACAAACACCTGCGCGGCTGGGCCCGGGGCAGCAGGCTGGACCCCGCAGAGTACGACGGGCTGACTGGCGCCAGCATCACCAGCGGCCGAACCCTGAAAATCACGCTTGATCTTGATGATGCTTTGATTGACAGCGGTTATGAAGTCCGTGTTGACACCGCGGTTGAGGATATGCGGGACAACCGGGCCGATGTTGCGGTACCGCTGACCACCGGGGGCGCGGGTACGCCGGTCCCGGGGCGGGGTTACGTTCGCTCGTTCCGCTACGACTTTTAACGGGTAACCAGGAGCAGAGTTATGTTGCGTAAATTGCACGGTCTGCCCGGACTGATTGCGGCGGTGTTCCTGGTGACACTGGCTGTTACCGGTGCAATCCTGGCCCTCGCGCCAGCGCTGGACCGGGCAGGTGCAGTGGTTCCGCCGGCCGGCGAGGTCAGCGTTGCCCGGATGGCAGGACGGGTGGTGGCAAACTACCCGGGTACCGAACAGATTGTGCGTGACCTCTCCGGCCAGGTGGTCGTTTACTACAGCCGGGATGGCCAGGCCGGGGCCGATCTGGTCAACCCGGTGACCGGCGAGCGTCTGGGGGCCTACCAGCCCTCCGCGTTCTTTGTCTGGATCAGGGACCTGCACCGCTCGTTCCTGCTGGATACGCCAGGGCGGATGATGGCGGGCATCTCGGCCGCACTGATGTTGCTTGTCTGCCTGTCGGGCATGGCATTGCTGGCCCGTCGAAGCGGTGGCTGGGGAGCATTGATGCGGCCGCTGGCCGGCACCGGCAGTAAACGGGTTCATGCAGAAATAGCCCGATTGGCGGTTTTGGGGCTGCTGTTGTCGGCACTGACCGGCAGCTTCCTGTCGGCCCAGCGATTTGGCCTCATACCCGAGGTCGCCGATCCGGGGCCAGGTTTCCCGGCCGAGGTTTCCGGCGGCCAACCGCGTCCGGTGGACCAGCTCCAGGCACTCTCGGAGGTTGATCTTAACGATCTCCGGGAACTCGTGTTTCCCTATCCCGGTGACCCCCGGGACGTATACTCCCTGACCACCAGCGGGGGCTCCGGGTTCGTTGATCAGGCCACCGGTGAGCTGCTGCAGTTCCAGCCCCGGTCCACTGGCAGCGTGGTCCGGCAATGGATCATGAGGTTACATACCGGTGAGGGTCTCTGGTGGCTGGGCCTGTTACTCGGTGTGGCTGCGCTGAGTGTGCCGGCACTGTCGGTGACCGGAGCTATCATTTGGTGGCAGCGGCGCCGGTCGTCGTTACAGACCCGGGACAACGTCGCTGCTGCCGAGGCCGATGCGATTGTTCTGGTGGGCTCAGAGGGCGGTGCTACCCGGGGCTTTGCCCGGGCATTGCAGGCGGGGCTGACCAGGGCGGGATTCCGGGTGCATTGCGCGGACATGAACGCACTGGCGGATTCTTATCCAGTGGCCTCTCTGTTGCTTGTGTTGACCTCCACCTACGGTGATGGTGATGCGCCGGCCTCTGCCGGGCGATTCATGGAGCGACTTCGCGACTTCAGGGCCGGAAGCGCGCTGAAATATGCGGTACTGGGGTTTGGTGACCGTCAGTTTCCGAACTTCTGCCGGTTTGCCCTGGAGGTCGATGAAGCGCTCGCCGGCAAGGGGCTGAGCCAGATACAACCCGTTGAACTGATTGACCGCTGTTCCGCTGCCCGGTTCAGCGAGTGGGGTAGCCGGCTTGGCAACGCCATCGGGGTGCCACTTGCCCTGAGCCATGATCCGGTCCCACCCCGCACCTTCCGGCTGGAGCTTGCAGAACGCGCGGATTACGGGCAGGCCGTGCAGGCACCGACCAGCATTCTGCGCTTTCGTCTGGCAGACGCGGGGCAGGGGTGGCAGTCCTGGTTTTTCCGGTCTGGCCGCCCTCGTCTGCCAGCGTTCGAGGCCGGTGACCTGCTCGGCATCCTGCCGCCACAAGGGCAGGAAGCGCGGTTTTACTCACTGGCTTCATCGGCCAGTGACGGCGTGTTCGAGATCTGTGTCCGCAAACAGCCCGGTGGCCTTTGCTCCGGTTACCTGCATGGCCTGCAACCGGGTGACAGTGTCGAGGCTTTCATTCGCCGGAATCCGGGCTTTCGCCCGGTCACCGGCGCGGTGCCTGTCATTCTGATTGGCGCGGGTGCCGGGATCGGCCCGCTGGCCGGTTTTATCCGGAAAAATACCGCCCGCAATCCCATGTACCTTTACTGGGGCGGGCGAAGCGAGGATTCGGATTTTCTGTATCAGCCGGAACTGGGGCACTACCTTGAGGATCGTCGGCTAACGGGGCTGAGTACCGCGTTCTCAAGGTCCGATGAGAAGGCCTACGTGCAGGACAGGCTCCGGCAGGATCAGACCGCCTTGCGGCAGATGATTGATACCGGTGCCCAGGTTCTGGTGTGTGGCGGCAGGGACATGGCCGCCGGGGTGAAACAGGTTTTCGAAGAGATTCTTCAACCCTTGAGGCTGGAGGTGGAGGATTTGAGAGCGCAGGGGCGGTACCTGGAGGATGTGTACTGAGACGGGCCTGGCCTTGATCCCGGCTTGGCAAGAGCTACTCACGCGCGAAACTG
>JAXHVJ010000159.1:0-2151 GCA_034189235.1 Pseudomonadota bacterium | reverse complement strand
GGGCGATCTTCACCAGGCTCCAGGATCGATGTTCCACCAGGTACATGAAATACTGCTGCAGCTGATCGGTGCCAAGCTGGTCGGGACAGGTGTCGAAATACTCGCTGATCTGTCGCAGACAACGGGCATACAGATCGATGGTCTTGTCGCTCTTGCCCCGCAGGGTCAGTTCGGTGAGGTAGCGTTGATACAGGGACTGGAATCGGGCATGGTCTTGAGCATTCATGGTGTTTCTCCTCGGAGGCCCTCCCGACATGGAAGGGACTCAGAGGATTACAGACGATTTGGACCGCCTCTGCCGCGTAGCGGCTTCGTCCAACAAGCCGATGAACCGATCCACAGGAACCCGGTCGCGTGTTTGCCTTAATTTGGGCGTGACTGAGAATGCGCGGGCGGTGGGCGGTTATCTATATCGTTATGTGGTGCCAACCATGCTAATATCGCGGGTTTTGAACAAGGTTTAACCACGGGTAGCCAGGAAGCTACTTTTCACTGAAAGGAACTCTCACCATGAGCAATCTGATTGCCGCCTGCGTCGGCGACATGCACGTTTGCCCGATCAAAGGGCACGGCTCTTCCCCCATCATGCCAAACAGCTCCAACATCCTTGTTGAAGGTAAACCCATTGCCCGGGTGGGCGATGTCACCGGTTGCGGTGCAGTTATTACCCAGGGTTACCCGCTGGCGTTAGCCGATGGTATGCCGGGGGCCTACCTTGGCAGCCCCACCAATCATGGTGGTTCTATTGTCAGCGGTAATCCACGAGTGATTTTGGGTGTTGCCACCAACACCGCACCAGTTGTGGACTTCGCCATGGCTGGAGCGCTGGATGACAAAGGCCAGCTTACCCCTGCCGCCAAAGAGTTGCTGAACAAAGACCCGCAGGAATTTGTTCGCAAGGCTGCCCAGAAAGGTGCCTTGATTGACGAAGGTTTTCCGGATGAAGAACCGGAAGATTCCCCCGCCGAAGAAGATCGCCCCAAGGTTCGGGTAGAGGCTGGAATCTTTTTCGACGGCACTGGCAATAACCGCGACAACACCCAGACGTATCAGCAGCAGATGGACGAGTGTCTGACGGCCAATGCTGCCGGAGCCATCTCAGAAGAAGAATGCAGCAGTGAACTGTCGCAGATTATGAGTGGTAGCTACCTCAATGCCGAAACCAATGTGTCCAAGCTTGAGAACCTGTATCAGCGAACAGGTGACCACGGCGAAAATGGCGAGACCATAGTCAGGCTTTCAACCTATGTGCCTGGTGTCGGCACAAAGTCTGGTAATCCCGATGACGGTCCGAGCATGGGGCTTGGCCTTGGCGAGGAAGGCATATTGAAAAAGATTGAGGAAGGCAGTAATGATTTCGCTTTCCGATTAAGCCGTGCCGTCACCGAACCCATCGAGGAACTGGTCCTCGACGTGTTTGGCTTCAGCCGTGGAGCGGCCACCGCCCGGCATTTTGTCAGCCGGGAGATCTATGACACCACCGGCTCTTTATATGGCGAGTACAAAGGTAGGTTGGTCAAGGCCTTCGAGCGGGAGGGAATCCCCTGGCCGAACAAGGTTACTGTCCGTTTTCTAGGGCTATTTGACACCGTTGCTGCGGTTGCCGACCTGGATAATCTCGATTTTTCTGCCCACGATCCCGATACGGGCCGCATCAACGTTAACGTAAAACCGGAGCATGTCGAGCGAGCCGTGCAATTTGCTGCCCGAGATGAACGCCGACACAACTTTTCACTGAACAGCCTGCGAAACGAATCCGGAAACTTACCTGAACATTTCAGCGAATGGGTGTTGCCGGGCGCTCATTCCGATATTGGGGGTGGTTACCCGGATCGTTTTCAGGAGCGTATCGAGGTTCGCCCGCCCCTCGTGGTCAAAGGAAAGGATCGCCGTAATCCCGAAGCGAGTTTTGAGTTCTCCCGCATGTTGCAAGAGCGCGCACTGATTAAAAGCGAGGGCTGGATTGGGCCACTGAATCCGTTTGCCACACTGGAGATAGAACAGGAGCGCCCACGTAGTTTGCCTGGCGGAGATGTCACGCTTCGCCTGTGGCTGGACCGAGAAGTTCGGGGCGAGTATTCCCGTATCCCGCTTTACCTGATGCACAAGCTGGCGACGGATGCGGATGTACCTTTTGATGAAATCGATCCG
>JAXHVJ010000158.1:0-2205 GCA_034189235.1 Pseudomonadota bacterium | reverse complement strand
CGTCATGAATATGACGATCGCCGGTCTTACCGTAAGTCTGGTGGCCATTTCTGCCCACCGGGCCAGGCGAAAAAGGGCAACTGCTGAGGCGCGACAAGCCCGCCATTTGACCTGTGCGCTTTAAAAGCCTTCCCCCAACGGGAAGGCTTTTTTGTTGTGCGCCAGGCATGGCGCGTAGCGCCTTGACGGGCGCTGTTCCGGTTCAGGTGGTGCTGGCCGGATGACTTGGGGGTGCAAGTCCCCTGTGGACCCGGCAAGGGGAACCACTAGCCGGACGGCAAGGGTGTCCATCGTGAGATGGAATCTGAAGGAAGCCGCAGGCAAAGCACTGGCCTGACGAACAGAAATCGCATATGAGGCGGTCACACCGGGTAAGGCGTCAACGATCGTCAAAGCCCTGTACTTGCACGGAAGGTGTGGACGTAAATGCGGCGGGCATAAGTGTGAAGGTCACGCGTCTTACCCTGGGAAGTCTGGTTCTCTGCCGCTGTGCTACTCACTTCGCGAGAGGTGGGGATGGGGAGCCAGAACTCAGCCGAGGTCATAGTAGGTGCGTTACCGCGTACTGAAGGACCGAACATGGTTGGCCGTTAGTAGACGGTGAGTTCTCGTGATGTGCTTATGAAGACAGAAGCGACCCGGATGGGTCAGGGCATTCAGGAAGGGGTTGGGCGGAACCCGGCAGGTACTGAGGCCCGTGTCGAGGCAGGCGCGGGGGCTCACCCGTGGACGAACGCGGAGCCGAACGCGCTGATGGAGCAGGTGCTTGAGCGCCCGAACCTGATGCGTGCGTATCAGCGGGTGGTGTCCAACAAAGGGGCGGCTGGCGTCGATCAGATGCCGGTAACAGCCCTGAAGGGCCACCTGCAACAGCATTGGCCAACGCTGCGCGAGCGGCTGTTGGCCGGAGACTACCATCCTCAACCGGTACGCCGGGCCAGCATCCCCAAGCCGCAAGGCGGGGAACGGATACTGGGTATTCCGACGGTGCAGGATCGCCTGATCCAGCAAGCACTTCACCAAACGCTGAGCCCGATGCTGGAGCCGACCTTCTCGGATCACAGCTACGGGTTCCGTCCTGGCCGAAGTGCCCATCAGGCGGTCAAGGCGATGCAACGGCATATCAACGACGGCCACCGCTGGGTGGTCGATCTGGATCTGGCCCAGTTCTTCGACCGGGTCAATCACGATGTGCTGATGAGCCTGCTGGCTCGTCACATCACTGACCGGCGGATACTCACCCTGATCCGGCGTTACCTGCGAGCAGGCATGCTGTCAGGCGGGCTGGTCAGCCCGAGGCGGGAAGGCACGCCGCAAGGTGGCCCGCTATCGCCCTTACTCTCCAACGTGCTCCTGACCGAACTGGATCGGGAGCTGGAGCGCCGGGGCCATCGGTTCTGCCGTTACGCGGACGACTGCAATATCTACGTCCGAAGCGAACGAGCCGGGCAACGGGTCATGGCCAGTATTACCCACTTCCTGGAAACGCGCCTGCGCTTGAAGGTGAACACGACGAAAAGCGCCGTGGACCGCCCCTGGCGCCGGAGCTTTCTGGGTTACAGCGTGAGCTGGCATAAACGTCAGGTCCGGTTGAGAGTCGCGCCCAAAAGCCTGAAGGCCTTCATGGCCAAGCTTCGCCCCCTGCTGAAACGGTCACGGGGACAGTCGTTGACGACCACCATCCGGAACCTGAACCCGGTGCTGAGAGGCTGGGCAAATTACTATCGCCTGACCGCCTCGAAGCGTTCGGTCGAAGCTCTGGATGGCTGGATAAGACGGCGGCTTCGCCTGATCCTGTGGCAGCAGTGGAAGCGGACCCGCACGCGGGCCCGCAACCTGGTACGGCTAGGCTTGACTGAGATAAGGGCTTGGAGGAGCGCGACCAATGGTCGTGGACCCTGGTGGAACAGCGGTGCGTCTCATATGAACGCGGCCCTGCCCAAGAGGGTATTCCATGGCCTGTCTCTGGTAAGCTTGCTGGATACGATGACTCGGCTTCAGAGCCGACCATGAACCGCCGTGGTACGGAACCGTATGCCCGGTGGTGTGAGAGGACGGGGGAGGTAACTCCCCCTCCTACTCGATTTCAGGGGACTGCCTGGCTCTTCAACGCCTGAAGGTCCCTGGGCTCGACGCCCAGATCCTGCCAGTTTTCGGGGTGGCAGGTAAACAGCAGAATCTGATGCCGCTGCGCAGCGTCAAACA
>JAXHVJ010000157.1:0-2225 GCA_034189235.1 Pseudomonadota bacterium | reverse complement strand
CCAGGGCGTCGTTAAGACTGAGTGCGCCGCCCAAAAGGGACTGACCGGCTGCCGGCCAGCTAGTTGCTAAAACCATGAGAACGGATAAGATCGGTATCCAGAGTCGGATTGCTCGCACGCACTACTCCCGTTTGTTCAGGTGATGAATGGTTCGATCCTGGAGCAGCAGTCTGTGGTGGCTGGATTAAGTCAGCATTAACGCCGGACATCCGCCGGTCGAAACGGAGGGGAATAGATATCCTGCATGTACTACTGGTAGAAGACGACGATCTGGTAGCCTCCGGTCTTGAGGCCGGCCTGGAGCTGCACCATTGCACCATGGACCGGGTGCGCACCGCCCGGGAAGCCAGGGCGGCCCTGGCGCAGTTTGAGTGCGACGTGGTGATTCTGGATCTGGGTCTGCCGGACGGCGACGGTATGGGGTTGTTGTCAGCCTGGCGCCGGCAGGGAGTGACCATACCGATTCTGATTCTGACGGCCCGGGATGCGGTCGAAGATCGGGTGCATGGATTGGAAGCGGGCGCAGACGATTACGTGCTCAAGCCTTTTGATCTGGACGAGTTGGCGGCCCGCCTCCATGCGCTGGTGCGTCGTGCGGCGGGACGAGCGGTGCCTGAGGTTCGCCATGGCGAGCTTCAGGTCTACCCCGATTCTGGCAAGGTGCTGCTTGGGGGAGTGTCCGTGTCCCTGTCACGGCGTGAACTTGCGTTGCTGGGTAAACTCATTAATGCCCGTGGGGCAGTGTTGTCGGAAGAGCAGCTCAAAGACGGTCTTTACGGCATGGACACCAGTGTCGAGAGCAATGCCCTGAATGTCCACATCCACCATCTGCGACGAAAACTCTACCGTGACGTGGTGATTACCGAGCGCGGTCTTGGCTACCGGCTGGGGCCGCCACCCGCCCAGCCGAAGGAAAACACATCATGAGCCTTCAGCGCCGCCTGCTCTGGTCCCTCGGCAGTGCGTTCCTGATGCTCTGGCTATCCGTCGCGATGCTGATGTACCTGCACCTCGACAAGCAGGTATCGCAAACACTGGATCAGCGTCTTGCAGCCTCGGCCACGATGGTGGCGGGCCTCATCACCCGGCAGCCGGAGATGCTGCTTTCCTCCCAAAGCAACCCGCTCCTGATGTCGCCAGAGGCAGAAGGCGTTGCCTGCCAGATCCAGGCCGCCAGCGGTGAGGTGCTGTTGCAGACGAAAGGCATGCAGGGTCAGTTGCTGCAGGATACGAGGCCCGGATTCAGTACCCGTGACACAGGTGATCAGCAGTGGCGACTCTATACGCTTGAGCAGAATGGTACGTTCATTACCACCGCCGACCGAATGTCCGAGCGGGAGTCGCTGACAAACAGCATCATTCTGGTGATGGTTGTCCCCTTCACCCTGGCCTTGATTGGCGGACTGGCAGTGCTCTGGTGGGGCGTACGCAAAGGGCTCAGCCCGCTGCAGGCCCTGCACGATCAGTTGCGCCGACGCACCCCCGAAAATCTCGATCCGGTCCAGGTCGAAGGGTCCCCGGCTGAACTGACCCCGGTTGTGGAGACACTGAACAGTTTGTTCGGGCGAGTCGCCAGTACCATGGCCTGGGAACAGCGCTTTGCCAATAGCGCCGCCCATGAATTTCGCACGCCGCTGGCCGGCATCAAAACCCATTTGCAGGTTGCTGGTCGGGTATCAGGTGAGCGCCAGCAGCAGGCGCTGGCCAATGCCGAAAAAGGCGTAGCGCGGTTACAAACAGTGACCGAGCAGTTGCTGTTACTTTCACGAATGGAACGCCGAGGGGTAGCCTCTTGTGAAGATTGTGCAGTGGCGGATGTGATCGACGGCGTGTTGGAAGATTTACCTGGACAGGACCGGGTCCGGCTGGAGAATCGGTGTTCAGATGGCCGGATCGCAATGCCCCAGGCACTGGCGATTGTGGCTCTTCGAAATCTGGTCGAAAACGCTTTAAAGCATTCAACCTCGGCGTGTGAACTGGTGCTTGACTGCCCGGCGGACGAACGCGGTACCAGTACACCAACGGTGCAGATGTTAGTCCACGATACAGGCATAGACGAATGTGCCCGGGACAAATCCGGAATTGGCCGCTCCAGGCTGGAGAGTCACGGACTCGGGCTGGCAATTGTCGACATGGTCGTGAGCCAGTACGGCGGCTCCCTGTTTTCCAGTTACAACCAGGGTGGCGGGATGGACTGGCTGCTCCGATTGCCGCTGGCTTCCGAA
>JAXHVJ010000156.1:0-2239 GCA_034189235.1 Pseudomonadota bacterium | reverse complement strand
CGTACCGGCAACTCTCTGACCTTTCCCGAAACAAGCCCCCTTCAAACGGAAGAAAGCCGATGTCCTCCACTCTTTCTCAACGATTCACACAGCTCCTAGACATGATGTTTTGACCTGCCCATCCTCAACGATCGTGGGTTATCGTTGGGGATGGGGTAAACACCCTTTTAGACAGAGCCACATTGAGGAGGGCAGGTCATGACCCAGTTTAATGCTGAATCCGTTTCATTTCACACCGCTGCTTCTACTCCCGTTGAACCGGCGGCTCCCGAGGCTCACGCCGCTTATGTGGGCCTGGATGTGCACAAAGAGACGATTGCCATCGCGGTTGCTGAGCCTGGGCGCCAGGAGCCCGTCTACGAGGGCGAGATCGCCAATATCCCCAAGCGTATCGAGCGCAAGATCCAACGGCTCAGCGAACGTTATGGCGGGGGCTTACTGCAGTTCGTCTATGAGGCCGGTCCCTGTGGCTACGGCCTGTATCGCCAGCTGCTGGCCAGCGGCCACGACGTCCAGGTGGTGGCGCCCTCTCGCATTCCGAAGGCGCCTGGTGAACGGATCAAGACTGATCGACGGGATGCCCTCAAGTTGGCACGCCTGGCCCGCAGTGGCGATCTGACAGCGGTCTGGGTTCCGGATACGGAGCAGGAAGCCATGCGCGACCTGACCCGTGCGCGTGACGACATGAAGGCTCAGGAACGCAAGGCGCGTCAGCAACTGAACGCCTTTGTGCTGCGCCACGGCCACCACTGGCCCAAGGGTAAATCCCGCTGGACCCAGATCCATTACAACTGGCTGGAATCGTTGCGATTCGAGCACGACTGGCAGCAGGTCGTTCTGCAGGAGTACATCGACGCGGTCAGGGCGGCGACTCAACGGGTGAACGACCTTACCACCCAGATGGAGCGGGCCTTGCCCCAGTGGTCTCTGGCACCGGTGGTGGAGGCCCTGGTCGCCTTGCGCGGCATCGACAAACTGGCGGCCATGGTATTGATGGCGGAGCTGGGCGACATCAGCCGCTTCGACTCGCCACGCCAGCTCATGGGCTTCCTGGGCCTGGTTCCCAGCGAGCACAGTAGCGGATCGCGTCGGCGCCAGGGAGCGATCACACTCACCGGGAACAGCCATGCCCGGCGAATGCTGGTGGAATCGGCGTGGAGTTATCGCTTTCCGGCGCGTCAGACGGGCCACTTGAAACGCAAAGCCGCCAAGGCACCCGAGGAGGCACGAGCGGTTGCCTGGAAGGCCCAGAAGCGCTTGTGTGGACGCTATAGGGACCTGACCCGGGCAGGAAAGAACACCAAACTGGTGTGTGTCGCCATTGCCCGAGAACTGGTGGGCTTTATCTGGGATATTGTCTGCCGGGTGATGCCGGCGGCACAGGCAGTGTGACAGGCCGTAGCGACCAGGTCGGCATCAGATTCAGGTAATCGACAATCAAGTTTATGGAGGTACCAGGCACTTTGAGTCAGGGCAGGATCGGGCCGGTGTGGAGAACCCTTGGTCGGGCTAAACCGGCACTTGTCAGGGATAATCCCAAAGGGCGTTTCCGGCAAGTGATCCCTGCTTCTAGAGAAAGGCAAGCTCCGCGACGCAGTGAAGTCAGGTGGTAACCAATCCACGTATATCAGCATGATCCACCGTCGCAATCTGCCGGATCCTGTCCTGCCCCAAGGTGCCTGCAACCCGGAGGTGCAACATGTGAAGTCCGTGCAAGCCTTGACAGGTCAAAACATATCAGCCCGAACGTTTCATAAACACCCCGAACGCGCATTCAACTCTTTCCACCAAGCCCCCATTCTGCCCGGCGATGAGAGTCATTATTAATAAGCGAGTTGATGTCGCCTTGATATCCTCAAGCTACCCACCCAGATTGTTTATTGTTTAATCAATCCTGAAGTCGAGGCGAGCGAAGGTCTCCCGGGACCGGGATAACGACAAGCACCGAGGGTGGCTCAGCAGGTGTTTAGCGGTGACGGTGGCCGAGGCAGACGATATAGCCGTTCGGTGATGGTGGGCAGGAGGTCCTTGACCGGGCAGCTGCCGGGCAGGCGGAGCTTGACGCGGTCTTTGTATTGCACCACCCGCACGGCCAGCTTGAACAGTTTGATGATGACGGTTGAAGGCTGGGCCCGGGCCAGTTCAGTCCCCTGCAATAATTCCGAGCGCAGAGCGTGATGCAGCACATAGGCGGCGCAGGAGAAAAACAGGCGCAGGTGGTTGGCCGCAAAGCGGCAAT
>JAXHVJ010000155.1:0-2245 GCA_034189235.1 Pseudomonadota bacterium | reverse complement strand
CTGGCCGTCTCCAGCGCCGCCCGCGTCTGATCCAGATACGCGCGGGTGATAGCTCCGCCTGGCGCCAGTTTTTCGGCCCGGTCATTCTCCGTCTTCGCCAGATTGCGTTGCGCCTTCGCTGCTGCCAGCGCTGCTTCCGCAGCCCTTACCGCTGCCTGTCTGGCGGTAATGCGACTTTGTGTCTGATGGTCGGTGAGCACAATGCGGGCTTCAATTTCCTCCCGGCGGCGGGCGATTCCCGCCAGTTGCGCGTCAAGCTCCTGAGCGCGCAGGCGGCTTTCCCGGTCGTCGATCCGGACCAGCACATCGCCCTTATGAACGGAATCACCCGCAATGACCCCAACGTCTGTGACCCAGCCGGGCACCCGGCTGCTTACGGCGACGATGTCCGCTGCAACCCGGGCATCCGTGACGAAGACGTGGGTAAACTGTTGCCACAGCCACCAGCCGCCGGCCCCGATAACGATCAGCGCCGCCAGCATCGCACCATACAGTCGCAGTCGCTGTGGCCGGGCGCGGCCAGACTGGGTAACCGCCTCTGACGCAGCTTCCTTCTCTTCGCCGGGATTGGTTTCCGGATCATCGCCCTGGCTTGCCAGGCGGTTCATACGCTGGCCCATGGCTCACCTCCTGTCCGTCGGGGGGTGTATGTACCAGCGGTGTCGCTTTTGGCAGGCCACAGTAGGGCGAACTGCCCGGGGCAGGGGGCGAATTGTTCCCGATCGTCGAAAGGTAGCTTCATTTCATTGCCTGAGTGGGTTTCTTTGTTATAATGGTAGCTAGCTATATATCTAATGTCCACAGTCAGAGGTAAACTCCTCCTCCGGGTATCGAGTCCGAATCCCGGCCCGGGGAAGGCGTTCCACTGAGCCCAGTGAAGGAGAACCACAATGTACCAGACCATCCTCCTGGCCTATGATGGCAGCCAGCAAGGCCGTGAGGCGCTGGACCAGGGGGCTGAACTGGCCTCACTTTGCCAGGCCCGCGTCTACCTCCTGGCCGTGGTCGCCCATGAGCTGGGTGTCGCGCTCGCTGAAGCGGCGGCACCCTCGGAAGACTTGCCGGAGCGTGAATATCAGGAAGTGCGCCGCACACTGGAGGAAGGCGCGGAAGGGTTGAGGCGCGCAGGCCTTTCCGTCGAGACACGTATCAGCAATGGCAATCCGGCCGAGGAGATCGGCCGAATGGCCCTTGAGGTGGGCGCGGATCTGGTCGTGGTCGGTCACCGGGAACAGACAGCCCTGGCCCGGTGGTGGCGTGGCTCCGTCGGTGCGTCGCTGCTCGCGCACGCACCGTGCAGCTTGCTGGTGGCCGTCGCGGGCAAGGGGCACTAGGGCCCTTCTCCTTGCCATCGTTGCCCGGGGGCCGGGTGTTGTGCTCACTGAAGCACCGGCCCTTCGGAAGACCTGGCGGAGAGGATTAGCCTTAAGTCCGACAGGCTCAGGCATTTACTTCCAATGGTTGAGTGGCTCTGGAAACTCTTGAGGGCTGTCAAAAGCTATAACTTGTAAAGAGGCCTGTATAGGCCTGGGTCGCGTCCCCGAGTTCATCAACAATCGGGCTGTCTTTAGCGTCGCCGGTCAGTTGTGAAACGCCTGCAATGGCGGCAACTGACCATTGTGCAGTCAGCTGGTAGCCAAGACTGCCGGTCAGGCCAAAACGAAAGTAACCATCAGGGCTGTAGGCACTCAGCCCGGACCGAACACTTTCATCTGGGGAAATGCCAAACATGTCCTCGGTCCAGTCTTTACTACTGTAGGTAAGTTTCGGTCCGAAAGACGCAGACCATTGCTCGCTGAGCTGATCTTGCCATTGTGCTTTGAGCGCCAATTGATAACCGTCCACGTCGCCGGTAAAGGGTGTCTGAGCGGTGGCACTGTAAGACCAGGCATCCTCAGTATAAGCGATGCGAAGGCCGGCAAGGGCACCGCCATCGACCTTTTCCAGGCGCTCCAGATCATCCTCATTGTCACGGCCTGGTGTATAGCCGATAAAGGGTGCGATCCGCCAACTGCCCTGGCGAATCGCATTCCAGACGAGTCCATCGCGAACATTAAAAGAGAAACGATCGCCGTAGCTCAGCCTCAGCACCGGCCAGGGCCGGGTTTCGTAGTCATCACTGCCCAGGTAGTCGGGAGCATAGATCGCACCGGCTCCGACACTGGTTTCCCATTCTTCCCCTGCCACGCTCGGCGCAGTAAACACCAACAAATACAATGAGGTGGCCAGTGAGCACGCTTTTCCG
>JAXHVJ010000154.1:0-2390 GCA_034189235.1 Pseudomonadota bacterium | reverse complement strand
CCCCCCAAAAAAACCCACCTCAAGCAACTCGAGGCGGAATCGATCCACATCATTCGTGAAGTGGCGGCCGAGTTCGACAACCCGGTGATGCTCTACTCCATCGGCAAGGATTCAGCGGTGATGCTGCACCTGGCGATGAAGGCATTCGCCCCCGGCAAGCCGCCGTTTCCGCTGATGCATGTCGACACTACCTGGAAGTTCCGGGAGATGATCGAATTCCGGAACAAAATGGTTGAGAAGCTGGGTTTGAAGCTGATTGTTCATACCAATGACGAGGGTGTGAAGCAGGGCATTGGCCCGTTTACCCATGGTAGCGCCAGGCACACCGATGTGATGAAAACCCGGGCGCTGAAACAGGCGCTGGACAAGTACGGCTTTGATGCGGCTTTCGGTGGCGCCCGCCGGGATGAAGAGAAGTCCCGGGCGAAGGAGCGGGTGTACTCCTTCCGCGACAAGTTCCATCGCTGGGATCCCAAGAACCAGCGCCCGGAGTTGTGGAATCTTTATAACGGCAAGGTGAACAAGGGCGAGAGCATCCGCGTGTTCCCGCTCTCCAACTGGACCGAGCTGGATATCTGGCAGTACATCTACCTTGAGAACATCGACATTGTGCCGCTTTACTTTGCGGCTGAGCGGCCGGTGGTCGAGCGTGATGGCACGCTGATTATGGTGGATGATGACCGCATGCCGCTGGAGCCGGGTGAGAAGCCGGAGATGAAGATGGTGCGGTTCCGGACCCTGGGCTGCTACCCGCTGACCGGTGCCGTGGAGTCCGAGGCCGCGACCCTGCCGGATATTATTCAGGAAATGCTTCTGACCAAGACCTCCGAGAGGCAGGGGCGGGTGATTGACCATGACTCGGCGGCTTCCATGGAGCAGAAGAAGCGGGAAGGGTATTTCTAGTAACCGCCCGGGTTGGCGCCTGACTTCCGTGTTCACACCAGACATCCGAGTTGAAATTACAATGTCCCACGCATCCGAACTGATTGAATCCGACATCCTCCAGTACCTGGACCAGCACGAAAACAAGGACCTGCTCCGCTTCCTGACCTGCGGCAGCGTTGACGACGGCAAGTCCACCCTCATTGGCCGCCTGCTCTTCGACTCCAAGCTGATCTTCGAAGACCACCTGGCGGCCCTGCACAAGGACAGCGAGCGCATGGGTAACGCCGGTGAGGCGCTGGATCTGGCGTTGCTGGTGGACGGCCTGGCTTCCGAGCGGGAGCAGGGCATTACCATTGATGTGGCTTATCGCTACTTCTCCACCGACAAGCGCAAGTTCATCATTGCCGACTGCCCGGGGCACGAGCAGTACACCCGGAACATGGCCACCGGTGCCTCCACCTGTGATCTGGCGGTGGTGATGATTGATGCCCGGAAGGGGGTGCTGACCCAGTCCCGCCGGCACAGCTTCATCGTCAGCCTGCTCGGCCTGAAGCATGTGGTGGTGGCCGTCAACAAGATGGACCTGGTGGATTTCAGCGAGGAACGTTTCAATGAGATTCGCGCCGAGTACGAGAAACTGGCGGGCCAGCTGGGGCTGAAGGATGTGTATTACGTGCCGATTTCCGCCCTGAATGGCGACAACGTGGTGAACCGGAGCGAGAACACGCCCTGGTACCATGGTGAAACCCTGATGAACATCCTGGAGCAGGTGGAGGTTCTGGAGGATCGGAACATTACCGACTTCCGCCTGCCGGTGCAGTATGTGAATCGACCCAACCTGGACTTCCGGGGTTATTGCGGCACCATCGCCAGTGGCGTGGTCCACAAGGGTGATGAAGTAGCGGTGATGCCTTCCGGCAAGACCTCCAGGGTGGCGGGTATCCACACTTTCGAAGGCGAGATTGAACGTGCCTGGCCGGGTGATGCGGTAACCATCACCCTGGAAGACGAAGTGGACATCTCCCGCGGGGATCTGCTGGTGCACGCCAACAACGTGCCGGCGCTCGGGAACCGCTTCGCCGCCCACATCGTCTGGATGAACGAGAATGCTTTGGTGCCAGGGCGGGAATACGGCGTCAAGATTGGTACCAAAGTCACCAACTGTTATGTGAACAAGGTACTTGAGGAAGTGGATGTGAACACCCTCGAGCGCAACACGGATGTTGCTGGCGGCCTGGAGCTCAACGCCATCGGGCTGTGTGATGTGGAGTTGGCCGAGTCTGTGGTGGTGGAGGATTACCCGCATCACTTCGGTACCGGGAACTTTATCCTGATCGACAAGATGACCAATGTGACGGTAGCGGCCGGCATGGTGGAGCGGGCTTTGGGTGCCTCTGGCGAATTGCCGAAGCGGGAGTACACCGAGGCGGAGCGGAATCTGAACAGGTTTATTCGGGAGAATTATCCGGAGTGGGGGTGTAAGGCGGTATGAACAACATAGTGTG
>JAXHVJ010000153.1:0-2446 GCA_034189235.1 Pseudomonadota bacterium | reverse complement strand
GCGCTGGGCATTTTCATTTTCGCCCTGGTGATGGCCGTGGTCGGTAGTGGAACGCTGGAAAGTGCCCTGGGAACGGTGATCTGGGATATTGGTATGGCGGTGCTGGTGGGAGGCGTCGGCGGTTATCTGGTCGAACGCCTGTCCCGACTGAGCCAGGAGCAGAGCGTGTTGCTCCCGTTGCTGCTCGGAGCGATTCTGCTCATGGTCGGGGTGGCTGAACGGGCAGGGTTCTCGGCTCTGTTGGCGGCAATGGTCATGGGTTTCACCGTGCGCTGGTTCTGCGGGCCGCAGGCCGAACGGCTGTTTCAGCCGGTGGAGGACCTCGAAGAGACGGTTTTCGTGCTGTTCTTCACCTTTGCCGGGCTGCATTTCAATCCTGAGGCGATTGCCTCATACTGGCCGTTGATGCTGGTCTACTTTTTCGCCCGTGCCCTCGGCCTTTTCGTCGGTGGCGGTAGCGGGGCGAGGTTGGCGGGCGCACCTCGCTCGGTCTGGTCGAACGTGGGGTTCGGTCTGTTTCCCCAGGGGGGTGTAGCTATCGGTCTGGCGTTGCTCTTGCTGCACCAGCCCGGATTCGAACAGGCCGGGGAGGTGATCGTCACGCTGATTGCAACGACGACACTGTTCACCGAGGCCGCCGGCGCGATCTCCGTGCGTTACGGCTTGCGTCGGGCGGGTGAACTGGGCATCGAGCAGGTAGGAGGAAAGGCCGAATGAGAATTTCCGATTGGCTGGAACGCTATCCGGTGCGCGGGGTGACCGTCACCCGCGACGCCTCGCTGGAAGAGGCAGCACGGGCCCTGCTGGCTTCCCCTGAATGCCGGGACGTCTACGTGACTGACGACGAGCATCGCGTGATCGGGCACCTCGGGTTCCGACGGCTGGCCGGGGTGCTTCTTGCATCCCACCGGCCCACTCAGAGCCGGCGCCAGATGCTTGACCGGGTGGCCCGAGGGCCGGTGCATGAGTTCATGGACCGGCGCTTCGTTGCTGCCCACCGCGAGGATAGTATTCACCACGTGCTTCACCAGCACATGGAGCGTCGGGTCGAGGATATCCCCGTGGTCGACGACGACCGGCGGCTGCTGGGCGTGATCCGCCTGCGGGATCTGGTCGAGGTCTCACTGGCGGAGTGACGGGCGGCACGATCATACTGCTGGTCTCGATCATCGTCTGGGCGCTCAGTAGCTTCAGCGCGAAGGAGAACGCGACCGCTACCCTGGGCATTCTCTACGGTGGCGGTCATGCATCAGGAGACACGAAGGCCAGGACTGTCAACCTGCCAACACGCCCGATACATAGAGCGTGTTGGCATGGCAGGCAGGCGAGAATCTTGATATTGAGCCCGGAAGGCGAGAGACTGTTGACCAGCAGCCTGTCGGACTTAGGGCCAGGGAGGTTGTGATGAATCCTCTGGAATTCAGCATCGGCCAGGTCAACCTGGTTGACGCCCTGATCGCCTTGGCGATCGCCCTGGGCGTCTTCGCGCTGCTGTTCGCCGCCCGGCGCGTGCTGCTCAATCGCTGGAGCCGGTTCGCCGAAACCACCGTCAACTCCTTCGACGACGACCTGGTGGCGGTACTGCGCCGCACGCAATGGTGGTTTCTGCTCGTGGTGGGCCTCTACGTCGGCGCGCTCTCCCTCGACCTGCCCGAGCAGGGCGACCGGTTCTTTCACTCGGTCACGGTACTGACTCTTCTGATGCAGACCGGCCTGTGGTCCAACACCTTTCTCGCGCAGCTCCTCGAGCGCTACCAGGTGAAACGACGGGAAACCGACCCCGGCAGCGCCACGGCGCTCAGCCTCGTCAACTTCATCGGCCGCGTCGTGCTGTGGTCGATCATCCTGCTGCTCACCCTGGACAACCTGGGCATCAACGTCACCGCCTTGATCGCCGGGCTGGGTGTGGGCGGTATCGCCATCGCCCTGGCGGTGCAGAACATCCTCGGCGACCTGTTCGCCTCGCTGTCGATCGTGCTGGACAAGCCCTTCGCTGTGGGCGACTTCCTGATCATCGACGACCTGCTCGGCAGCGTGGAGCACGTGGGCCTCAAGACCACCCGCCTGCGCAGCCTCTCGGGCGAGCAGCTGGTATTTTCCAATTCCGACCTGCTCAAGAGCCGAATCCGCAACTACGGGCGCATGTATGAGCGCCGGGTGGTCTTCGAGATCGGCGTGACATACCAGACACCGCGAAGCAAGCTGGAGATAATCCCGTCGATCCTGCGCGAGGCCGTGGAAGCCTCCGAGGGCACCCGTTTCGACCGCTCCCACTTCAAGGCGTACGGCAACTTCTCTCTCAACTTCGAGACCGTCTACTACGTGCTCTCCGCCGACTACAACCGCTACATGGACATCCAGCAGGCGGTGAACCTCCACATCCACCAACGCTTCGAGGAAGAAGGGATCGAGTTCGCCTACCCCACCCAGACGGTATTCGTGGCCA
>JAXHVJ010000152.1:0-2481 GCA_034189235.1 Pseudomonadota bacterium | reverse complement strand
CGACGCTCTGGGCTCCTGATTTCAGCACAAGGTTTGAGGATATTGGCATGCAGCAACTGAATCCATCCGAGATCAGTGACATCATCAAGAAGAGAATCGAGAAGCTCGATATCTCTTCCGAAGCAAAGAACGAAGGTACAATCCTGTCGGTTTCCGACGGTATCGTGCTGATCCACGGTCTCGCCGACGTTATGTACGGTGAGATGATTGAATTTGCCAACGGCACTTTCGGCATGGCTCTGAACCTGGAGCGTGATTCCGTGGGTGCGGTTGTGCTGGGTGACTACGAAGATCTGGCAGAAGGTCAGAAGGTTCGTTGTACCGGCCGCATCCTGGAGGTTCCGGTAGGCCCGGAGCTGATGGGTCGTGTGGTTGACGCCCTGGGTAACCCGATCGACGGCAAGGGCGATCTGGGCACCGAGCTGACCTCCCCGGTCGAGAAGGTTGCACCCGGCGTTATCGCTCGTCAGTCCGTTGACGAGCCGGTCCAGACCGGTCTGAAAGCCATCGACACCATGGTGCCGATCGGTCGCGGTCAGCGTGAGCTGATCATCGGTGACCGTCAGATCGGTAAGACCGCGGTTGCGATCGACGCGATCATCAACCAGAAGGACACCGGCATCAAGTGTATCTACGTTGCCGTTGGCCAGAAGCAATCTTCCATCGCCGCAGTGGTACGTAAGCTCGAAGAGCACGGCGCCATGGACCACACCATCGTGGTTGCCGCCGGTGCCGCGGATCCTGCTTCCATGCAGTTCCTGGCTCCGTATGCCGGTACCTCCATGGGTGAATACTTCCGTGACCGTGGTCAGGACGCCCTGATCATTTACGACGACCTGTCCAAGCAGGCTGTGGCTTACCGCCAGATCTCCCTGCTGCTGCGTCGTCCGCCGGGCCGGGAAGCCTACCCGGGTGACGTGTTCTACCTGCACTCACGTTTGCTGGAGCGCGCTTCCCGCGTTAACGCTGACTACGTAGAGGAGTTCACCAACGGTGAAGTGAAAGGCAAGACCGGTTCCCTGACCGCACTGCCGATCATCGAGACTCAGGCCGGGGACGTATCCGCGTTCGTACCGACCAACGTAATCTCCATTACTGATGGCCAGATCTTCCTGGAAACCAACCTGTTCAACTCCGGTATCCGTCCGGCGATGAACGCCGGTATCTCCGTATCCCGGGTAGGTGGTTCCGCCCAGACCAAGATCATGAAGAAGCTCGGCGGTAACATCCGTCTGGCCCTGGCTCAGTATCGTGAACTGGCCGCTTTCGCCCAGTTTGCTTCCGATCTGGACGAAGCAACCCGTAAGCAGCTTGAGCACGGCCAGCGTGTTACGGAACTCATGAAGCAGAACCAGTACAGTCCGATGTCCGTGGCGGAGATGGGCACCGTTCTGTTTGCAGCCAACGAAGGCTTCCTGGATGACGTTGACGTCGACAAGGTGGTTAAGTTCGAAGCGCAGATGCTCGACTGGATGCGCTCCGAGCAGAAAGACCTCCTCGACAAGATCAACGAGAAAGGCGATTACAACGACGAAATCGCTGCCGGCCTGAAAGCTGCACTTGAGAAATTCAAGGCCACTCAGAGCTGGTAAGAAATCGGGCCTGCGACATCAGTCGCGGGCCGCTTTCGTAGCAACGAGTGTCTAACTTGAGAAGGCAGTGAGTTATGGCCGTCGGCAAAGAAATACGTAACCAGATTTCAAGCATCAAGAGCACGCAGAAAATCACCAGCGCCATGGAAATGGTGGCTGCGAGTAAGATGCGCAAGGCTCAGGAGCGCATGCAGGCGACTCGCCCGTATGCCGACAAGATGCGTCAGGTGATCGGGCACATTGCCAGGGCGAATGCTCAGTACAAGCACCCGTTCATGGTCGAGCGCGACGTCAAGCGCGTGGGCTATATCGTGGTGTCGACTGATCGTGGCCTCTGCGGTGGTCTGAACATCAACCTGTTCAAAGCGCTTGTCCGTGAAATGAAAGCGTGGAAAGAAAAAGGGGTCGAAACCGATCTGTGCGCCATCGGGCAGAAAGGGGCTTCCTTTTTCCGGAGCTACGGCGGTAACGTCGTTGCGGCATTGACCCATCTGGGTGACAGCCCGAGCTCCGAAAAACTCATCGGCAACGTCAAGGTCATGCTGGACGCGTTCTCGGAAGGCAAGATCGATCGCCTTTACGTGGTCAGCAACGAGTTCGTCAACACCATGACCCAGAGCCCGAAGGTGGAGCAACTTCTGCCCCTGCCTCCGAGCGAAGACGAAGAAGAGATCAAGAACCAGTGGGATTATCTCTACGAGCCCGATGCCAGGCAGATCCTCGATGGCCTTCTGCCACGTTTTATTGAATCCCAGGTATACCAGGGTGTGGTAGAGAATCTGGCATGTGAACAGGCAGCCCGGATGATCGCCATGAAGAGCGCAACTGATAACGCCGGTAGCATTATCGACGAACTTCAGCTGGCTTATAACAAGGCGCGTCAGGCAGC
>JAXHVJ010000151.1:0-2607 GCA_034189235.1 Pseudomonadota bacterium | reverse complement strand
ACGGCCCCAGCCTGGGAGGCTTCGTCTGCCCGGTGACGGTCATCAGCGCCGACCTGTGGAAGCTGGGCCAGCTCAAGGCCGGTGACAAGGTGCAGTTCGTGCCGGTCAGCCAGGACCAGGCCGTGGCCCTGCGGGAAGCGCTGGACGAGACGGTTGCCACCCTGACTCCGGCGTCGGCCCGCATTACACCCGTTCAGCCGCAAACCCCGATACTGGCCACACTGACCACGGATGAACATGAAACCGGGGTGGTTTACCGCGCTGCCGGCGACAACTATGTGCTGGTGGAATACGGCCCCATGGAATTGGATATCCGTCTGCGCTTCCGGGCCCATGCACTGATGTTGTGGCTGCGGGAACAGTCCCATCCGGCCATTCTGGAACTGACACCCGGCATCCGCTCGCTGCAGGTCCATTACGACAGTCAGCGGCTGAGTCAGCAGGAGCTGATGAACCTGCTGATCAGCGCCGAAAAAGCTCTCGAGAAACAGCCGGAATGGGACGTGCCCGCCCGCATCGTGCACCTGCCCCTGTCCTGGGATGACGACGCCTGTCATACCGCCATCGCCAAGTATATGCAGTCGGTGCGCAAGGATGCTCCCTGGTGCCCCAGCAACCTGGAATTCATCAGGCGCATCAATGGCCTGGACAACATCGACGAGGTCAGGAAAACCGTTTTCAACGCCAGTTACCTGGTTATGGGCCTCGGGGATGTCTACCTGGGTGCGCCTGTGGCCACCCCCCTTGACCCTCGCCACCGACTGGTGACCACCAAGTACAACCCGGCCCGCACCTGGACCGCGGAGAACTCCGTGGGCATCGGCGGCGCATACCTGTGTATCTACGGAATGGAAGGCCCGGGCGGCTACCAGTTTGTCGGCCGCACCCTGCAGATGTGGAACCGCTACCGCACCACCGAACACTTCGAGCCGGGCAAGCCCTGGCTGCTGCGGTTCTTTGACCAGATCCGCTTCTACGAAGTCTCTGCCGGTGAGCTGCAGCAGATCCGCCAGGACTTCCCCAATGGCGACTACCCGATCCGTATCGAGGAAACCCGCTTCAACCTCAAGGACTACGAAGGTTTCCTGGCGGAAAATGAAAGGGAAATCCGCAACTTCACTGCCCGCCGCCAGCGGGCCTTCGATGAGGAACTGCAGCGCTGGATAGAGTCCGGGCAGATCAACTTCAGCTCCGAAACGCCCATTGAGGACACCGGTGAAGACGACATCACCAACCTGCCCACCGGCCAGCACGCCGTGGAGAGCCATGTGGCCGGCAACCTGTGGGAATGTCTGGTGAAGCCGGGGGATGAAATCAGTGCCCAGCGACCGGTGGCGGTGGTGGAATCCATGAAGATGGAAATTGAACTGCTCAGCCCGATCAGCGGGCGGGTGGTGGAAATCCGCCGCGATGCGGGCCAGGCGGTATCGCCGGGGACCCCCGTGGTGATTGTGGAAGAAATCAGTAACTGAGTCCGAAAGGCCTTTCAATAACGGGCAAAGCCCGGGAGAGCATGATGAAAACACGTAAACTGACCCGGAAAATCAGTGTCGTTCTGGGAGCGGGCGTCCTTGCCGGCTCCCTGTCTTTCAACGCCCTGGCGCAGGAGAGGGATTCCTTCAGCATCGCCTGGACCATCTACGCCGGCTGGGTACCCTGGCAGTATGCCGAAGACAGCGGCATCATGAAGAAGTGGGCCGACAAGTACGATATCGAGGTGGATATCGTTCAGGTGAACGATTATATCGAGTCCATCAACCAGTTCACCGCCGGCCAGTTCGATGGTGTGGTTGCCACCAGTATGGACGGACTTTCCATTCCCGCCGCTTCCGGTATTGATACTACGGCACTGATCGTGGGCGATTATTCAGATGGCAACGACGGGCTGGTTTCGAAGGACGTGACCAGCATCGAGGAGCTGAAGGGTGAGACCGTTCACCTGGTGGAACTGTCGGTGTCCCACTACCTGCTGGTGCGGGCGCTGGATTCCGTTGGCCTGGAAGAACGGGACATCAATGTAGTGAATATTTCCGATGCCGACCTGGTTTCCGCCTTCCAGACGGATGATGTCCGGCATGTGGCCACCTGGAATCCACTGCTGGCGGAGGTGAACAGTTACCCCGGTACCACCCTGCTGTATGACTCCAGTCAGATTCCCGGGCATATCATGGACCTGACCCTGGTGAACACCGACACACTGGAAGAGAACCCGAACCTGGGCAAGGCCCTGGTCGGCGCCTGGTATGAAACCATGAGTATCCTGCGCTCGGACAGCGACGAAGGTAAGGAGGCGCGGGCCATGCTGGGCGAGATTTCCGGCACCGACCGGGCCGGCTATGAGGCACAGCTGTCCGGTATGCGGATGTTCTGGGAACCGGCCAATTCGGTGGAATTCATTAACAGCGACGAGGCCCGCGAGGCGATGGACAGCGTGCGCCAGTTTTCCTTCGAGAAGGGGCTTCTGGGTCAGGGGGCCATGAGTCCGGACTTTGTAGGTATCGAGTTTCCCGATGGCTCCGTCATGGGGGACGAGGGTAACGTGCAGTTCCGGTTCAATGACCGATATATGCGGATGGCGGCAGACGGGGAGCTTTGATGCTTGCCTGA
>JAXHVJ010000150.1:0-2702 GCA_034189235.1 Pseudomonadota bacterium | reverse complement strand
ACCAAACGCCCGATGAGGTGTACTACGGGCAACCCATAGCCTTGGCCGCCTGAGCCAGGGAAACAACCGGATCATAGCTTAGGGACACCATCAGGTTGTCCAACTGATTGGGTCCACCTCAAAGATCAGTTCGAAAAGGCGAGGGTGGCCGCGCAGACAGCTCTTGGCAAGCAGGATACGCCGACCGTTCTCGGCATTGCCCTGACGAGGATTTATACCCTCCGAAACCAGCTGATTCATGGTGGTGCAACCTGGAACAGTTCCGTGAACCGGTATCAACTCCGGGATTGTGTCGCCCTCATGGAGAAGCTGGTGCCGGCAATTCTGATGATTATGATGGACAATCCCGAAACGCTTTGGGGAGATGCTTGTTATCCAGTTGTTCAGGAGTAACGCATTGCGGATCCGGCCCAGCCGGCCATTGCATGCCTTTCATGCTCGAACCATGATTCGAAAACCAACGAATCAATAACCATCAGGACGATCCCATGCCCCAATCCCCCCTGGCCCAACCCCTGAAACTCCCCTGCGGCGCTGTCTTACCCAACCGAATCGCCAAGGCCGCGATGACCGAGGGGCTGTCAGACGACCACTTACACGCCACCCACCGGCACGAAACGCTCTATCGCCGCTGGTCCGATGGCGGAGCAGGGCTGCTGATCACCGGCAATGTGATGATTGATCACCGGGTGCTGGAGCGGCCGGGCAACGTGGCCATCGATCCGGCGCCGGCGGAGGGCGAGCCGGAGGGTATGGCGCAACTGCGTGCCTGGGCCAAAGCGGGCACCCGCAATGGCAACCATTTGTGGATGCAGATCTCCCATGCCGGTCGCCAGTCGCCGCGCTACGTTACTTCGAGGCCGATGGGGCCTTCCGCGGTGCAGCTGTCGTTGATGGGTAACTATGCCCGCCCAAGGGCGCTGACGGAGCCGGAGATCCTCGACTTTATCCAGCGCTTTGCCAACGTCGCCCGGGTTGCCAAGGAGGCGGGCTTCACCGGTGTTCAGGTGCATGGGGCTCATGGTTATCTGCTCTCGTCGTTTCTGTCTCCTGTAACCAATCAGCGGACCGACCGCTGGGGCGGGTCTCTGGAGAACCGTGCCCGTTTCCTGCTGGAAGTGGTCCGGGCGACCCGCGCGGCGGTGGGGCCGGAGTTTCCGGTGGCGGTCAAACTGAATTCCGACGATTTCCGCAAGGGTGGGTTCACCCTGGACGAGAGTGTGAAGGTGGTCCGCTGGCTCAGTGAAGAGGGGATTGATCTGCTGGAGGTGTCCGGCGGCACCTACGAACAGCCCCGGTTGCTTGGTTACAGTGGTGATGCGGAAACCGCGAGCGACGGGCCGGCCGTGCGGGAAAGTACCCGCAAGCGGGAGGCCTATTTCCTGGATTATGCCCAGAAGATTCGTGAAGTCTGCGATTGTCCGCTGATGGTCACCGGTGGTTTCCGCACGCGGACGTTTATGGAAGAGGTGGTCGCCAACGGGGAGACCGATGTGATTGGCCTGGGCCGCCCGCTCTGCACGGATCCGGATACGCCCAGGGATCTCATCGAGGAGCGCATCGACAAGACCGTCTGCCACGAGGATCACATCAAGCTCGCCCAGACCGGCTTGTTTTCGCCGGCCAGTCCGCTGATGCCTCTCAAGGTGATTAATGTGCTGGGTGGCCAGGCCTGGTACTACCAGCAGATTTTCCGGCTCGCAGATGACAAAGAGGCCGATCCGGATCTGGGTATCCTGAAAGCTGTCGGCGCCTATCTGAAGGATGAGCTCAGCCGGGCCCGGCGGGTGAAGTTCCGGTGAGTAAATCAGAAAACACCTTGGCAAATTCCCGGAAATCCCCCAAATGGTGTCTGCAAATTGAAAACACAATCTCCCAGTTCACGTCATCGTAGTTGTGAATCATGACATTCCGGAAGCCCACGGACTTCCTCATTCTTTGAGCAAGTTCGTGTTCGATCAATCCGGCGTTCGCGAGGGACTCAAATGCCTGGCCCATCGTTTTCGGTGCCGTTGATTCTGTGTTTTCGGCCAACCAGTGAGAGGCAATGTCGACACACATTTGCACTGCTCGGGTGAGGTTCAGTGAAATGATGTCCTGAGAATCGAGATCTGTCAGCAGCGAATCCAGGTCCTCCGGGATCCGGGATTCCACACGCTGGATGCAGCGCCTGAGCGATTCCAGTTTCTGAGCTACGAGTTGTTCATCCATGCGCGCCGACGCCCTTCGAGTATGCGTTTCTGATAAATTACAAAGTCTTCGTTTTCCATGATGTTGCGGTAGATCAGATCCCCCCACTGGTGCCTTGTGCCGTATATCTGAATGCCGGTGCTCACAACCTGGTCCAGTAGGGGCTGACCAGCGGTGCGTAGATCAACCAGATCGACAGGTCGGTCAAAGGCGAGGGCAATAGCTTCCGTGATGGCGATGCGTTGCTCGGCGGTCAGTGGCTTGTCCGCCAGAACAGCGACATCTATATCACTGTCCGGTCGTTCGGTACCGCGGGCCATGGAGCCAAAGAGGGCGCCGACCCTGATGTACGGGAAGCTGGCCAGTAACTCTTTTAGTTTCGGAATTGCCTGATTTTCTGGCAGGTCGGGCTTCATCATGGTCGTCCTGTGAGCGCTCGGTTCCAGTGTAACAGATGTGAGGTTGTCGAGGAGTTTCGCCCCAAAGTGAAGATATAGCTGTGGTTTGAAACC
>JAXHVJ010000015.1:0-45593 GCA_034189235.1 Pseudomonadota bacterium | reverse complement strand
ATAAGGTCTTGCCCGCCATGGTTCTCTCTCACTCTCTGGGGGTTTCTGGTTTTGACTTCATTGTTGGCTATGTTACTCCCCTGGGCTGCATAACCTCAATTCATGTTTTTTATTCTTTGCATTCCTTCTTGGCATATTTTAGCTTTGGAGTTCGGGCGGATTGGCTGAAGCTGCTCAAAACACGCTACGAGCACGTCCATGTGCGCTTGTTTCGGGCCGTCCCTGGCCCTCAACAGTTTTGAGCAGCTTCAGCCAACCCGCCCCCAGATTCCGAGTGCCACCACGTTAAAAGAGCCGGTTATGGATTCGAATTCTCTGAGAGCGTTTCTCACCATTGTCGACCAGGGCTCCTTCTCGGAAGCCGCCGAAGTTCTGCATCTCACCCAGCCGGCAATCAGCAAACGCCTCGCGGCTCTGGAGAACCAGCTGGGTACAAAGCTGATTGACCGCAGCCACCGCGAGATTCGGCTGACGGATGCCGGGAGCCGATTGCTGCCTCATGCGCGCAAGATTCTTGATGAGATCCATAATGCGCGGGTTGCGTTGTCACCGGATTCCTCCGTGGTTGAGGGGGAGCTCCATATCATTGCCAGTCACCACATCGGCCTCCATCACCTGCCCAGCTGGTTACGGCGGTTCAAGAAGGAATACCCGCAGGTCGATCTGAATCTGCAGTTCATGGAGTCGGACGCGGCTTATGAGCAGATGAACAAGCGCCATGCGGAGCTTACGTTTGTTACCTTGAGCGACAGCATGGATCCGGGCTTTCGGGTATATGCCCAGTGGGTGGATCCGATGGTATTTGTTGTTGGTTCGGACCATCCACTGGCGGGACTGACGATGCCAACGCTTTCCGATTTGTCAGACCACCCTGCTTTGCTGCCGGCGGCGGGTACTTCGACCTATCGGCTGGTCAGTCGGCTGTTTCTGGAGGCAAACCTGCACCTGAACCCGCAGATGCCCACCAATTACCTTGAAACCCTGAAGATGATGACCAGTGTCGGGCTGGGCTGGAGTGTGTTGCCGCGCAGTATGATGGATGACGGGCTCAAGGTGCTTGAGGTGGGTCATGCGGTTACGCGGGTGCTGGGCGGTATCGGCCTGGCCGGGCGGGAGTTGAGCAAGGCCGCACGGGCGTTGCTGGAGATTGTCCGGGAGGAGGAAGGCCTCTGATTGTCCTCGTCGCCTTTAACCGTGGTGGTGCTCTGGTGGTGACCTCAGGCCTTTCCAGGTGATTACCACTGCTATGGCCATGGCCACTGCTCCGCCCCAGAAGGCGGCACTGGTACTGATGCCATCCACCAGGAACCCGGATATCCAGGCACCGGCCGCACCGCCTGCGCCGAAGGTCAGCCCACTGTAGAGCGCCTGACCCTGGCCATGGTGATGTTTGCCGAAGAAGCCCTGGATGTACTGCACCGAAATCGCGTGCAGGGCTCCGTAGGAAGCGGCGTGGAGGAGCTGGGCAAATATCAGCACCGTAATCACGTCGGTCAGTTCAGCAATCAGTGCCCACCGGAACATGGTCAACAACAGAGCCCCTATGGCAATCTGCCGGACGGTGAAACGCCGGGTGAACCGGTGCATCACCAGAAACAATCCGATCTCGGCAACGACGCCCAGGGACCACAGCAAACCGATTGACAGTTTTCCATAGCCGTGCTGTTCAAGATGGATGCTGAAGAAGGTGTAGTAAGGCCCATGGGATACCTGAAGGAGGAAGTTCATCAGGAAAAAGGTAACCACCGCCGGATGGGTAACAATTTTCTTCAGACTGCCCTTTGGCGCTTCAGGGTTGACCTCTCCGCGCTCCGACGGCACCAGGAAGGCAGATACCGCTATCCCCGCAAACACTGGCAGCAACAACCATGGGAGGGAGCTGACCGGAACAAGCTCGAGGATACCTCCGACCCCGGCGACCGATGCGATAAAGCCAACCGAGCCCCAGAGCCGGACCCGGCCGTATTTCTCCTTTTGCTTACCCAGAGTGCGAAGCGTAATAACCTCGTACAAAGGCAGGATCGCGTTCCAGAAAAACGTAAACGCCAGCATCACCAGCAACAGACCGTAAAATCCCGGTTCCAGAAACACACCACCAAAAAACAGCGCCCCTGTGATAGCGCCGAAACGCACAAGGCGGACCCGCTGCCCACTCCGGTCCCCGAGCCATCCCCAGACACTGGGGGCTACGATCTTCGTAAGCTGGATGGTCGCCATCAACGTGGCGATCTGAAGATAGGTATAGCCCTGCCCCTTTAGGTACAGAGACCAATACGGAAGCAGTCCACCCAGAAGGGCGAAAAACCAGAAATAAAGATTCGAAAGCCGCCAGTAAATACCAGGACTCCTTTACGAAGCTAACCCGAGAGTCCGTGGCGCCGTCCGGGTGAGGTGTTCAAAAAACGCCCGTAAATACGTCCCTACAGGGCTTGGTCGCGCCATCCATGGCGCTCCACATTTTTGAACACCTCACCCGGACGCCCCCACTCGTGCAGAATTCAGGCTTACGACCCTATAGCTGACCGATAACGGGTGTAGAGACTTTCACGTCGCCATTCTGACCACGATGGCGCAGGTAGTGATCCATCAGAACGATCGCCATCATGGCTTCAGCAATCGGCGTGGCCCGGATACCCACACAGGGGTCGTGACGGCCGGTGGTGATCACCTCCACTGGATTGCCGTTCACATCAATACTGCGCCCGGGCAAACGAAGGCTGGAGGTCGGCTTCAGGGCGATGCTCGCCACGATGGGCTGGCCGGAGGAAATGCCGCCAAGCACGCCGCCGGCGTTGTTGGACAGGAAGCCCTCAGGCGTCATCTCATCCCGGTGCTCGGTGCCCTTCTGCTCAACCGAATCAAAACCGGCGCCAATCTCCACGCCCTTCACCGCGTTGATACTCATCAGCGCATGGGCCAGATCCGCATCGAGGCGGTCGAAAACAGGCTCGCCAAGGCCGGGAGGAACGCCTTCGGCCACCACGTTGATCCGGGCACCGATGGAATCGCCCTCTTTCCGAAGCGCATCCATGTAGGCCTCCATTTCCGGCACCTTGTCGGCGTCGGGGCAGAAGAACGGGTTCTGGTGCACCTGATCCCAGTCCAGCTTTTGCACCTTGATGGGGCCCAGCTGGGAAAGGTAGCCGCGGATCCTGATGCCCTGCCGCTGCTCCAGGAATTTGCGGGCGACGGCGCCGGCAGCCACACGCATGGCGGTCTCGCGAGCCGAGGAGCGGCCTCCGCCACGGTAGTCGCGAACGCCGTATTTGTGCATGTAGGTGTAATCGGCATGGGCCGGCCGGAACTGCCCGGAGATTTTGGAATAGTCCCTGGAGCGCTGATCCGTATTCTCGATGATCAGGCCGATGGGCGTTCCGGTGGTCCTGCCCTCGAACACCCCGGACAGGATCTTCACCTCGTCCGCCTCGCGGCGCTGGGTGGTATGACGGGAGGTGCCCGGTTTGCGGCGGTCCAGATCCTGCTGCATGTCGGCTTCCGAAAGCTCCAGGCCCGGAGGGCAGCCGTCGATAACGCAGCCCAGGGCGGCCCCGTGGCTTTCGCCAAAGGTAGTTACTGTGAACAGTTTTCCAAAGCTATTTCCCGACATAATTCAGTATCTTATCCAGTTCTTGTGAGATTTTGGTTTAACCACGGACCTGCCAGGCGCGCAGCTCTTCAGCGCGCAGCAGAAACACACCATCACCGCCATTTTCGAACTCCAGCCAGGTGAATGGCAGGTCCGGACAGGCCTGGTCCAGCGCAACCCGGCTGTTGCCTACTTCCACGATCAGCAGGCCGTCTTCGGTGAGGTGGTCGGCCGCCTTTGCCAGGATACGGTGGGCGATATCCAGACCATCCGCGCCTGCGGCAAGACCCAGTTCAGGCTCATGGCGGTATTCGTCCGGCATATCCGCGAGGTCTTCGGCATCCACGTAGGGTGGGTTGCTCAGGATGACATGGTAACGCCCGGTAATGTTCTCGAACACATCAGACTTTACGGTGCGTACCCGGTCACGGACGTCATGAAGATCAATATTCGACTCCGCGACCGCCAGGGCGTCCCCGGAAATATCGGACAAGTCCACCTCGGCATCCTCGAACACTATGGCAGCGCCAATGCCGATACAACCACTGCCGGTGCACAGGTCCAGAATCCGGGTGACTTCGGTATCGCCCAGCCAGGGCTGGAGGCCATTTTCCAACAGTTCGCCAATGGGCGACCGGGGCACCAGCACGCGCTCGTCCACGCGGAACGGCATGCCCATGAACCAGGCTTCGCCGAGCAGGTACGCGAGCGGCACGCGGTCGTTCACCCGGCGCTCGATCCGGTCGAGAATCATGACGCGCTCGTCCCGGGTAAGCCGCGCATCCAGAAACAGCGTGTTGTTTTCCAGCGGCAGATTCAGGCTGCGCATCACCAGCTGAACCGCCTCATCCCAGACGTTATCGGTGCCATGACCAAAAAACAGTGGCGACACCGCAAACTGCGTCGAGGCATAGCGAAGGTAATCGCGAACGGTCTGAAGGTCGTCGATGGGACTGGTCACAAGGATCGTTTCCTGTTCTGGCGCATGTCAGCGCGGGATTATACGCTGTTTGGCCCCGATCCTGCAGCCTGAACCAGCGCCGATCCTGCTCAGATGGCCAACGGCCCGGAGCTGCTCCTGTTCGCCTCGTACCGGTCCAGCGCCAGGGCCATACGCTCGCGACCGAGTTGAATCAGTTCCGGAGCCTTGTGGTAGTCATAGGTCCGGCAGGCATTCTTGGGCACATTGACCAGCAAGTCGGGCGGATACCCGGCGATCTTGTATTGCACCAGGGCACTCTGCATGGTTTCGATGGTGAGGTTCATCACGTCGAATTTACCAATGCCCAGCTTGTCCCAGTCGATGGTTTCGTGATCTTCCTGATGCTTCTTATCGGTTGGTTTTTTCCCGTGAGCCTTGTGGTTTTCTTTTTTGTGGACCTCCCGGCTGAGTTTCTCCTCAGGACTTTCGCCATTGTCGGCTTTCCGGGAGCCGAGTGACTTGATGGCATCCCAGTCAAACCAGCGGGATGCCCTGTCGCGGATCGCGTCCGCCCACTCTTCCATTTCCGAAGCCTCCTGATCATGAACAAAGGCCGCATCCGGGATCCGCTGGCGCTGGTCACCTTCACCACTGAGGTTGACGGCAACAATCAGGTCGGCGTGTGCAGAGATAGTCGGGATTATGGGCAGCGGATTCAGCAACGCGCCATCCACCAGGACGCGCCCATTCAGTACCAGGGGCGTCACAACACCGGGAATGGCGACAGAGGCTCGGATGGCCTGGTCCAGCGGGCCTTCCTGAAACCAGACTTCCTTATGGGCAAGCAGGTCGGTGGCAACCGCCGTGTAGGCCAGCGGCAGGTCCTCAATCCGGGTATCATCGAGCATCTCCCGGACCACAGAAAAAATCTTCTCGCCCCGGATCGCACCCACCGAGTTAAAGGTGACGTCCAGCAACCTGAGTACATCGAACTGGCCAAGGCCGGTGACCCAGTCCTTGTAGTCCTTCATCTTGCCCGCGGCGTACATGCCACCGATAAGCGCGCCCATGGAACAACCTGAAATAGCCACAATGTCGTAACCGCGCTCGTTCAGGATTTCGATGGCACCAATATGGGCATAGCCCCGTGCGCCCCCGCTACCGAGGGTAAGCGCAACGGTTCGCTTGCGTTTGGTACCGGGAAGGTGTTTCCGGGTATTGGCTGAAGCCTCTGCCGCGGATACATCGGAACTTTGCAGGACCTTGGAAAGGTTATCCTGCGGAGCATCTGAATCCGGCTTTTCGGGGAGTTCCCCGTTCTTTTCCTGATCCCTGGCCATGATCTCACCTCGAAATGACGGTCACTTCCACCCGGTCACCCTGACGGTCCGGATTATCCATGGGGATGAAGGGGCCAACTACCAGTATTTTCTGCCGCTCACGGGATATCCCGATACGCGCCAACACTTCGGAGAGGGACTCGGTCGCACTCCGGGCTCGTTCGAGAGAGACGTCAAGGCTCTCTTCCGCGCCCAGTGACGAGAATCCTACCAGGACAACCACGGCGTTTTCTTCCGTAGCCCGCTCCCTCAGGTTGCGACGGTCGCTTGCCGCCCAGTCAAATTTGTAGGTGAACCCGCCCTCATAGGGAACAATCAACGGCCCGAACACCCGATCGGAACCGGTACCGAATCCGGGCACGACGGCACCGTCACCGAGCCTGAGATGCTCCACCCACACGTATTCGCGCAAATTGCCGCGGGTAACGGTGTAAACAAGCGTCAGCCAACGGGTTCCATCCTCATCCAGTGACCCGGCGACCAGGTAATCCTGTTCAGAATCCCGGCCGTTGAGGATTGCCCGGCCAAAAATGCGGTTGGCCCAGATCACACTCCGGCCGCAGCGGACCCCGGCACATTCATACAGAATACTGGCGCCCCGGGCCTGCAACAACTGGCGATAATGGCTGCGAGCCCCGTCCCGGCCGGCATCCCGGTTAAGCTGGTACATTCGGCCTTCGCCCGAGACCGGCAAGCGGGCCATGGTGTCGGAACGGATTTCATTATTCACCTCCCGAACCGGGCTGAACAACACCAGGTGGCCGTTGGATTCAATCCGGGTGCTGGTTTCCAGCTGCGACTGCGGAAACGGCTCAGGGAAACCGGATGCCAACGCCCCATTCAAAAGTGTAGCCAACAGGACCAGCATCCCGCCCAGGGATTTAACGACCGACTTTGCGCTCAATTGTTTAACCATTGGTCAGAAATGCCCTTACCGCTTTTGCTACCGGCGCGGTATCACCATCAAGGTGGCAATGGTGTCCGCCCGGAACGCGCGCCATTGTGAGATTCCTGATCCGCTCTGCCCTGTCATCCAGGCCCTTGCGTTGGGAGAGGAGGCCTTCTTCGGCACGCACGAACAACGTCGGCGCTTCGATGGCTTCCAGGGAGGCCAGTACCTGCTGCTCCGACATCATCAGCGGGGATGGGTGACGAAGACGCGGGTCAGTACACCATACATAACCGTCGCCAAACGGTTTCATATTCCGGGGCACCAGGGTCAGCGCCGCCTCATGGCTCAGCGGGCTGACGCCCCCTTCCCGGGCCTTTGCTGCGGTCTTCAGATCCGGATAGACCACCGATTTACCCGAGCCATTCAGTCGCTTCCTGATGGCCCTTCGCAACTGGGGAATGGTTTCTTCAACCGGCCGACTGATGGCGCCAAGGCTGTCAATCATCACCAGATGCCGGACTTTTTCCGGGAAAGCCGCTGCATACAGGGCGCTGACGATGCCGCCGAGCGAGTGCCCCACCAGATCAACCCGGCTTTCATCCGACTCGCTGAAATACCGTTCGATCACTTCGGCCAGATCCGCCACGTAATCCATCAGCAGGTAGGACTGGCCCGGTGACCGGTGCCCCGATTTTCCGTGCCCGGCCATATCGATGGCATGGACATCGGCCAGCTTTGCAAGTTCCGGAGCAAGTTTTGTGAAGGTCAGGCTGTTGTCCAGCCAGCCATGAAGCATCAGGACCGGTGGTTGCCCGCTAACTCCGGGACTGGCAGGCCAGGAAAGGCCGGCAAGGTCTATGTTCTCGAGCTGCCAGGCGGTTTCCAGGCAACACAACGGTTTTCCGGCGGATCGTATGGTTTCAGACATATCATTCATGAAGCTCAATGCCTCACATGGTGTGTGTGGGGCGATCAGAACTCAGGGAGCCGGCCAGGTAGGATTCAATCTTGGTGCGAGCCGTTTCATCATCGCCGTTGAACTGCACGCCGATGCCAGCGGCGCGGTTCCCCTGTGCACCCTTGGGTGTTATCCAGATGACCTTCCCGGCCACAGGAACCTTTTCAGGCTCATCCATCAGGTTGAGCAGGAGAAAAACCTCGTCACCAAGCTGGTACTGTTTCTGCGTCGGGATAAACATTCCGCCCTGACGGATGTAGGGCATGTAGGCGGCATACAGCATTGCCTTGTCCTTGATGGTCAGGGTGAGAATGCCACTGCGCGCGCCAAAACCTGGGCCCATATCTGACACCTTTTATTGTGTTGTCACGGTAACTCGTTCATACAGGGATAAGAAAATCCCTGTCATTCCGCAATCATAGCAGCTTGGGCCCGCATAGGCGTAGCCCTTACCGTCAATGCGGTCAGCCTGCCTTGCGCCGCCTGGGCATCAGGGCCTGCCAGGCCAGCAACAACCGGCTGGCTTCCAGCTCCGGATTGGCATTGTAGACACCCGCTGCCCTGGACTCCCGGATCATATCCAGCAGCTCATGAGCCCGCCAGGCCGGATTTCGTTTCGCCAGGAATCCGAGCATGTCGGTAGCCTCCGTGTCGGTGGCGTGGCCGCCGGCTGCCAGGCGTGCGAGGTCCGCTGCCCAGCCTTCGAACAGGAACAGCGCATCTTCCAGCCCCATGGCCTTGAACGCCCTGGCTGCCTCGGCCACGGGCATCTGCCCCTTCATGAACTGCCTGAAGCTTTCGAAAGCCTCATCGCGAAGCTTGAGAAACTCGCCATTGACGTATTCAAGGGCAAGTCGCGGTGCGTTACCCGCCAGCATCAGTGCCTTGGCCAGTACCTCTGCGGATGGTCGCTGATCTTCGTCCGGCTCCGTCACCTTCGCGGCCAGCCAGCGCTCCGCCTGCTCACGCGCAGGCACCGGAATGTTCAGGGCCTGGCAACGGGAACGGATGGTTGGCAGCACGGGGCGGCCGCTTTCCCGGAGCAGCAGCAGGGTGACGTCCGGCAGCGGTTCTTCCAGGGTTTTCAGCAAGGCATTCGCGGCATTGATGTTGAGCTGGTCGGCACGATCGATGATCGCCACCTTGTGATGGGCGATCTGGGGTGAGCCCACGGCGAAGGATGACAGCGCCCGGATCTGATCCACCTTCACCATCCGGGATTTTTCCGGCGCGTAGATCCGCACGTCCGGATGGCTTTCGGCGGCAACAAGTTCACATTGTTTGCAGTGACCACACGCAACCGGAAGACCTGCTTCATTCTTCACCGGCCGGTCACAAAGCAGCAGGCCTGCCACAGCTTCTGCCCAGGCCCGCTTCCCGACACCCCGCTCGCCATTGATAATCAGGGCGTGGGGCAGGCGGTCCCCGGCGAGGCGGGCCTGGATCTGTTGCCAGGCTCGCTGGAGCCAGGGCATGTCTTGGGCAATATCGGTCACGATGCTGGTCCGGATTCTCTGTGTGGTTGGCGCCGCTGTGAGGCTTCCCGTAACTGACGTTTCATGGTGCCCAGTAACCGCCGCATGCGCCGCAGCTCCTGATCGTCGGATTCGGATGACGGCTTATAGTAATGGCTGTTCACCATCCGGGCAAAACGACGAGCCGTTTCGGTGACCGAAGGCCGGGCTTGCGCCAGCCGGTCTGCCAGGGTACCCGGCGTTTCACCCTGCCGCACCGGCACGCCGGCACCCTCACAGGCCCGGTGCCAGGATAGCAGCACTTTCCGGAAGTCGTCCCGGCGTTCACCCCGTCGCAACCGGAACGCTGAAAACAGGCCGGCGATCAACAGTCCCGCACCAACAATGCCGGCAGTCAGGTAGCCGAGCTCACGCAGACCGATACCGCCGGGCAGGCGCGACATCAGATCCATCTGGCTCTGGCCCTGATAACCGACCACCCAGCGCTGCCACTGGTAGTTGATTCGATCCAGCTGGAGACTCGCCCATTGCACCAGTGCCATATCACCATACTTCCGGGCCGAGAAGACCTCGTCCTCAAGGAACGAGCCTTCCTCTGCCACCGCGTCCCGGAGGCCGGACTCGATCCGTGCCGGAGAAATCGCCGCCGTGGGATCGACCCGCACCCAGCCCTGGCCATCCAGCCAGACCTCGACCCAGGCATGGGCATCATACTGGCGCACGATCAGGTATTCACCTCCCGCCCCGGGTTCGCCACCCTGATAACCGACGACCACCCGGGCCGGAATACCCGCCGATCTCAGAACAAAAGTGGTAGCTCCCGCATAGTGGGCGCAGAAGCCGCGTTTCTGATCAAACAACAGGGCATCGATGCCATTTTCGGGCATAGCCGGCGGACGAAGTGTGTAGAAGTATTCCTGTTCCCGGAACCGGCTCAGTAGCGAGTCAACCACAGCTTCATCAGAAAAACGCTGGCCCAGCTCGCGGGCCAGTTCACGGGCCCGCGGGTTGCCGGACGCAGGCAACTGCAAAAACCGGCGCCGCTCCCCCGGACTCAGCTCAGCATTACCAGAGCTCCGCAATTGATCAAGGCTGAGACGGTAACGCATCGGGCTGTCCGCCGGCCGGCGGAAGCGGAACAGGTCATCGCCCTCTTCCACCACGTTGTCGGAAACCGCTGAGGAGCCTTCAAGTGCGAATGCCCAGCGCTGATCGGTCGGCTCCATCAGCACGTCATATTCACTGCCACCCAGCGGCCCGACACCACCATCCATCGCGATCCGGCCCGGGCGGCGGAAACCTTCTTCACGCTCCTGGCGCCAGGTTTCCCCATCCAGGTAATCCAGCACCAGGCCACGCCAGTAGCGGTCGCGGTATGCGGGTATTTCACCCCCGAACGTTGCCCGGAAGGCACGCTCGCTGCTTTGCGCCAGGTTGGAGATGTCCCCTGGCCGCATGGTGTCACTGATGCCCGAGCGGGCCTCGCCGGAAACCAGCGGCACGCTCCAGAGCGGCGCCATGCGGGGAAAGAAGACAAACAGCAGCACCACGACCGGCAGGGTCTTCAGCAGCAGTCCGCCCAGGCGACGCCAGCCGGACGGCATATCGCCTTGCAGGTCCGGGGCATTGAGCACCTGCAACCCGACCAGCAGTAAAGCAACCGCCAGGAAGTTCACCAACGCCCACAGAATGTTCTGCTGGAACAGGAAGTTGACCCCGGCCAGGTACACCAGGATGAAAAACAGCACGTAGAAGTCCCGCGTTGAGCGGGTTTCCAGCCACTTCAGCCCCACCGCCAGCACAAAGAACGAGGCTGCGGTATCGACGGTAAAACGGCCCTGGACGGTAGCAACATACACGGCAATCAGAACCAGCATGATACCGGTGCGCAACCAGCGCCCCGGAAGCCGGACCCTGCCTTCCTGCGCAAGCCATCGCCACATTGCCAGTATCCCGCAGGCGGCGACCAGCCATATCGGCAGCCGGTCCCATTGGGGCGCCAGCAGGATAGCGAAGCTACCGATCAGCCAGAGCAGGGCATTCGAAGGCAACGCGTTCGTCGGCTCAGCAGACTCACGACCAGGAGAGAAAGCTTTGGTCAATTTCACGCGGCAGCCTCCTTCTCTCTCGGAACTTCATGCCGGCGGGTGCCATGTTCCGCCGCTATCGCATCTCTCGGAGGCTCCTCTCCCCACACAGCCAGGGCACGCAGGCAGCGGGTGACGTGTGCTGGTCCCTGATCAGGCTCTATCACCTGCCCCGGCAGATTCAGACCGAATGGTGTGCTGGCCCTGGCCCGCTCCAGCACCTGCCAGGCGAGGTAGCTCAGTCTCAGCTCGTTGTCCGCGCCGGCAAATGCGTAGAAGTCCAGCCACTGCGGGTTTCCCTGCTCGCCTTCCCAGTCCGCAACCACCATTTGCCCGGTGCGGGCATAGCGCTTCCACATGACACGCTGACTCAAGTCGCCCTCACGCCATGGACGCAGGTCCGCATTGTCGTTCCCGGCGGTCGGGCGCCGGGCACTGTCCTCGTCTCCGGCCTCAACGGTACTTCCGGCATCAGGCGCTACCAGGGGCCGGGGGAAAATGATCGCCGGCAATACCGGCCGAACCCATGACCAGGCTTTCAGCAAGCCGAAAGGAAAACGGGTTTCAATCCGAACCATGTCCGGTCGAAGGTAACCCCTGTGAGTGGAAGGAACCGGCAAGGTCACATCCATCGCCTGCCCGGCGGGAATATGGAAAGGGGTAAGCGTGGAACCCTCACAGGAAAGCCGGATCGCAATGGCCGGACCTTTCCCGGCTGAAGCCCGGAACCGGTACGGAACCTCATCACCGGCAAACCCCTCACCGGGCCGGGTCACCGTCAGTTGCAGGCCAGAAAGGTTGCGATGGGTCTGATGCATGGCACCGACAAACAGCGCGCCAAGAAGAAACGTGGTGAGATAAATCAGGCTGTTCTGGTAATTGATGCCAGTAATCAGCATCACCAACAGCAGGATACCGAAGACCACGCCGGCCCCGGTCGGGAGGATAAAAATGTTCTTCTGATTGAAGGTCTGGCTGTCCGATCGGGGAATCCGCCGATTCACCCAGCGCTGCCAGCGTTCGCGAAATACTTTGATCATCCTGCCCTTCTGGCCCTGTACGAACGGAAAAGTTCCACGACTATACCAATGAAACTGCTGCTTTTTATAAAGATACTGACAATTCAAGGTACCCTGTTTATCATTCTTCCAAAATTCTTCGGAGGTACCTTGAGCCCGGCTACCACCCGCCAGCTTTCCCGCGAGGAGTTTACTCGCTTGCTCCAACACGCCTCGACGCAGGACGATTTTGTCCATGTGGGTACGGTTGGCGAAGGCCCTGGCCGGGGTACCTGGCAAGGGTTTTCGTGCAGCGCGACCGAAACCCGGGTTCTGCACCCGGGCGATGCGGACAATAAAGAGCTTGTGCGGTTGGCCGGAGAGATGGAAGCGGAAGACCGGAACTACCCAGGATATTCCGCTGATACCAACTGTCTGGTCGGTGGCTGGATTGGTTTCCTGAGTTACGAGCTGGGTTATATCCGCGAACCGCGTCTTGCGCCGATCTGCCCCACTCTGCCGGTGCCATTGTTTTCCGCGGGCCTGTACCTCTGGATGGCGAGCCATAACCGGAAAACTGGAGACTATTACCTCTGGATTCACCCGGAATGCCCGGAAAATCAGGTTGATCAGATCGCTGAATGGCTTGCCAGGCCGGATGGCGATGAGCCCTGTAGCTGGAAGATCACCGAGTCTTTCAAACCCCGGCAATCTCCCGAATCCTTCAAGACCGGCGTCCAGACCATCCAGGATTACATCCAGGCCGGAGACTGCTATCAGGCTAACCTGTCGCAGGAGTTTGTCGGCAAATTCAGCGGCGATCCGTGGTTTGCGTTTCAGGCGCTGGCGGAAGCCAACCCCACTCCTTACAGCGCTTTTATCCGGGCTGGTGAGTATTCGATTCTTTCGATCTCTCCGGAGCGATTTCTCGAGATTGAGGGGCGGACGGTAAAGACAAGTCCTATCAAGGGTACCCGGCCGCGGGGGAAAACTCCGGAAGAGGATGCTGCTCTGGCGGCCGAGCTTCAGGCGTCCCCGAAAGACCGGGCTGAAAACCTGATGATTGTGGACCTGCTACGCAATGATCTGGGCCTGAATGCCGCCACCGGGTCCGTTTCGGTGGACCAGCTCTTTGCACTGGAGTCCTACCGCAATGTACATCACCTGGTCAGCCATATTCGTGCCGAACTGGCTGACGGGGTTTCACCGCTGACGGCGCTGTTTGATGCGTTTCCCGGGGGGTCGATTACCGGCGCTCCCAGGATTCGGGCGATGGAGATTATCCGGGAGCTGGAGCCGCACTGGCGTGGGCCATACTGTGGCTCGATGTTTTATTACGGGCTGGATGGCCGGCTGGATAGCAATATTGCGATTCGGACGTTGCTGTGCGATGGCGAGGGGACCATTCGGTGCTGGGGTGGTGGTGGCATTGTGGCGGATTCGGATCCTGAGGGGGAATATCAGGAAACGTTGGCCAAGGTTGGGTCTTTGATGGGTTTTCTGGAGGAGTTGGAGACGGGCCCGGGGTGACGGGTTAAAGGTAAAGGAGGGGTCAGATGAAGGCTTTCGTCTGACCCCGCGGGCACAAGCGGCTCTCTGCCCGGACGGCTGATCAGCAGTCGTGGATGGTGCTGGCTTTGAGGAATTCCTGTTTCAGCTCGTCGAAGTTGTGGACGGCCGGAAAGTGGGGGAATTCGTCAATGACGTTTTGCGGGGCGTGGATGAGGATGCCCTGCTCTGCCTGGCCCAGCATGGTGGTGTCATTGTAGGAGTCACCGGCGGCGATGACGCGGTAGTTCAGCAGCTGGAAGGCGCGGACTGACTGGCGCTTGGGGTCGCGCTGGCGCAGGAGGTAGTTGGTGATCCGGCCATTCTCGGCCACTTCGAGTTTGTGGCACAGGAGTGTCGGATAGCCCAGTTTTTTCATCAGGGGCATGGCGAACTCGTAGAAGGTATCTGAAAGGATCACCACCTGGAAGCGCTCGCGCAGCCAGTCCAGGAATTCCCGGGCGCCGGGCAGCGGGTCCAGTTCGCCGATCACTTCCCGGATCTGCGGCAGGCCGTAGCCGTGCTGGTCCAGCAGGCGCAGGCGCTGCTTCATCAGCACGTCGTAATCGGGAATGTCACGGGTGGTGGCCTTGAGTTCTTCAATGCCGGTTTTCTCGGCGAATGCGATCCAGATTTCCGGGATCAGTACTCCCTCAAGGTCAAGACATGCGAGTTCCACAATGGTCTCCTGATTACGTGATTCGGTGGTTGAGCTGCCGCTCGTGATTGATCAGGAGCGTATGATAAGGAAATCCGGTGCGGAATGCATCGTGATTCTGGCTTTCACGACCTGGGCAACAAGATATAAATATATAGTTTGTCATTCCTTCAAGCTATGAGGGATTTAATGTTAGCCTGCCCGGACACTATTTAAAGGTATGTTTACCCCCCATGACGGATATCGACACCCTTCGCACGGAACTCGAGGGCCAAAGCCCCAGGGCCATCCTCAAGGCCGCACTCCAGCGTTACGACAACATCGCTATCTCGTTCAGCGGTGCCGAGGATGTGGTCCTGATTGAAATGGCCCACAAGCTCACCGACAACCTGCAGGTGTTCACCCTGGATACCGGCCGACTGCACCCGGAGACCTATGAGTTTGTGGAGAGGGTCCGCAAGCATTACGGCATCGGGATCGAGGTGCTGTTCCCCGACGCAGGGGAAGTTCAGGACCTGGTCAATCGAAAGGGGCTGTTCAGTTTCTACGAGGACGGACATTCCGAGTGCTGCGGCATCCGCAAAGTCAATCCGTTGAAACGCAAGCTGGCGACGGTGGATGCCTGGATTACCGGTCAGCGAAAGGACCAGAGCCCCGGCACCCGCAACAACGTGCCGGTCGTACAGGAGGATTCCGCGTTCTCAACGGAAGACAGGACCCTGGTGAAGTTCAATCCGCTGGCCAACTGGACATCCAGGGAGGTCTGGGACTACATCCGGATGTCGGAAGCGCCCTACAACGAACTGCACGAGAAAGGCTTTGTCAGTATCGGCTGCCAACCTTGCACCCGGCCGGTGCTGCCGGGTCAGCATGAGCGGGAAGGCCGCTGGTGGTGGGAAGAGGCCACGAAAAAGGAATGTGGTCTGCATGCCGGGAACCTGATCGCCAAAGACTGATCAGGCCCACCGATCCTTTCGGATTGCCCACTTGCGGACAGCCCACTTAATAAGTGGGCAGTTCGACGTCCTTGAACAACTCCTCGATCTCTGACCGACTGCCCTGATGGGCGACAGCTGCATCCACCCTCTCCCTGGTGAGGTGCGGTGCAAACCTGTGCATGAAGTCATACATATAGCCGCGCAGGAAGGTGCCCTTGCGGAAGCCGAGCCGGGTGACACTGGGCCGGAACAGTTTGCGCGCATCCAGGGCAACCAGGTCGGTATCGGTCTTCGGATCGAAGGCCATGCTGGCGATAATGCCAACGCCCAGTCCAAGGCGGACATAGGTCTTGATGACGTCGGCATCGGCGGCGGTGAACACCACCTTGGGCGTCAAACCCTGTGACTGGAAGGCCTCGTCCAGCTTGGAGCGACCAGTGAAACCGAACACGTAGGTCACCAGCGGGAACTCCGCCAGCTCCGGCAAGGTCAGCTCCGGCTTCCGGGCCAGCGGGTGATCCTTCGGCACGATGACGCTGCGGTTCCATTTATAGCAGGGCATCATGATCAGATCGTTAAACAGCTCCATGGCCTCGGTAGCAATGGCAAAGTCCACGGCTCCGTTCGCCGCCATCTCCGAGATCTGCATCGGGGTGCCCTGGTGCATGTGCAGGGACACATCCGGGTACTCTTCGATGAAGCCGCTGATAATCGGCGGCAAGGCATAGCGGGCCTGAGTGTGGGTGGTGGCAATACTCAGGTCACCCTTACGCTGGTTACTGAATTCCTGGGCGATTTTCTTGATGCCTTCCACCCGTCGCAGGATCTCCCCCGCCTCGCGGATGATGATCTCGCCGCCCGGCGTGATACGGGTGAGGTGCTTTCCGCTGCGGGCAAACACCTCCAGGCCAAGTTCGTCTTCCAGCAGACGAATCTGTTTCGAGATCCCGGGCTGCGAAGTGAACAGGCTTTGGGCGGTCGCGGACACGTTCAGATCGTGATGGGCAACTTCCCAGATATAACGCAATTGTTGTAATTTCATCGGCTGCTGCACTCCCGCATAAAAACTTTATCTTTCATTCTTTTTTATTATAGATAAAACCTTTTCCAAAGTTTAGACCAAAATTGCATTTACGCATCATCTGACCGCAGTCTGAGTCATTAGAAACCTTGACTTGTCTGACGCAAAGCACACAATCCAGGGAGGCCGGGAGAGCCGTGCCCGACGGGACCGCTCTTTTTTATCAGTGCTCGATGATCCGGCGGAACGGTGGCAGGGCATCCAGCAACAGCTGACCATAGCGGCGGGCAATGATGCGACGGTCCAGGATGGTGACCCGGCCCGTATCCTGCTCGGTACGCAGCAGCCGGCCGACCGCCTGCACCAGCTTCATCGAGGCATCCGGAACGGTGATTTCCATGAACGGATTGCCACCGCGCTGGGTCACCCATTCAGCGAGACTGGCTTCGATGGGATCGTCCGGAACCGAAAACGGCAACCGGGTGATCACCACGTGGTGCAGATACTTGCCCGGTAAATCAATACCCTCGGCAAAACTGGCTACCCCGAACAGCACACTCGGCCGGCCCTCATCCACCCGGCTGCAATGCTGTCGCAGCACTTCGCCTTTGGCCATATCGTCCTGGGTCAGGATCAGATCCGGATATTCCGGGGCCAGGGCATCGCGAACCTGCTGCATCTGCCGGCGGGAGGTAAACAGCACCAGAGTGGCCTTTTCGCCGGCCCACAGGTCCGGCAGGCGCTCAACCAGGGCATCGGTAAAGGTATCCTCGTTGGGCATGGCTTTCATGGCGGGCACCTCCACGGTCGCCATTTCGCCATAACGGAAGGAGCTGGGCACCACCAGATATTTGCTGGCCTCCGGCAGCCCCGCCCGGGACCTCAGGCGATCAAACCGGCCCAGCGCGGTCAGCGTTGCACTGGTCAGCACCGCGCCGTAGGCCCGTGACCAGAGCCGCGAATACAGCAGGTTATCCGCCAGCACCGGAGAGCTGTAGAGAGTGATATCTTCGGCGTGGTCCCAGCGCTGCCGCACCGCCCAGCGGGCCGGTGGCGGACTCTTGTGTTTTGGCGCCGGGGCGCCCTGCTCTTCATCATCCTGTTTTTCCTGGCTGCCGGCACCGGCCTGGTCACACCATGCCGCCCAGAGTCTCAGTTGTTCCTCGGACCGGCTGTGGAAGGAGCCGATCACCGGGTACCACGCCTCGGCGGTATCCCGGTCGATGTCGTGTTCCTTGCGGTCGTCAAAGGCCGCCTGAAGTTCATCGGACAGAGCGCCAAGATGGCGAACCAGGCCAGCCGTGGCGATGCGGGCCTCACCGGCAAGCTCCGCCAGTTTCTCCGGCAACTCGCCTTCCGGATAACGCCACTGGGCGGTCCGGCGCTCCTCGTTGAACTCCCAACCGGTGTTCTGTTCCACTTCCTCATAGACCCGCGCAAGCATCTGGTCCACGTCACGGGACGCTGTGCTGATCTTGTCGAGCATCTTGATACCCTGGCTACCCGGAGCCAGGAACGGCTGCATCTTCACCAGCGCCTGGGACAGCTGTTTGAGCCACTGCCGGGTGGCGTTCAGAGGAACCGACGCCGCGAAATGGTTCAGCGCCTTGTCCGGCAGATGGTGGGCCTCGTCAAAAATGAACAGGGCATTTTCCGGTTCGGGGAGGATTGCGCCGCCTCCCAGTGCCAGGTCGGCCAGCACCAGGTCATGGTTGGCGACAACGATATCGGCGTCGTCCAGGTCCTTGCGGGCATCAAAGAAGGCGCAGCTGTCAAAATAGCTGCAATGGCGATTGGTGCACTGGCGGTGGTCAGTGGTGACCTGACGCCAGACGTCATCAGGAATCTGCTCCGGCCAGTGGTCCCGGTCTCCGTCCCATTTCCTGGAACCGTAGCTGGCCAGCATTTCCTCGAAGAAGGCACGGGAGCCCGGTTCGTCACCGGATGGGCTGTCCAGCAGGAACAGGGGCATGGTGTCGCTGTCACCGTTGCCCTCATCGTGAAGCCGTGCCTCCAGGCGGGACATGCACAGGTAGCGGCCCCGGCCTTTGGCCAGGGTCCAGGAGAAATCCATCTTGCTGTGCTTCTTCAGGTCCGGCAGATCCTTGAGGACAATCTGGTCCTGCAAGGCCACAGTGGCGGTGGAAATCACCAGCGTCTTGCCCAGAGCCCTGGCGACCGGAATCGCGGCGATCAGGTAGGCCAGGGTCTTGCCGGTACCGGTTCCCGCTTCCACCACACAGGTGGCGGGCGGCGAGGTGCGCTGGCCATCGTTATCGGTGATCTCACCCATGTAGCGGGCGATCTCGGCGATCATCAGCCGCTGGCCATAGCGGGCCCGGATTTCCTTGCCCGCGAGAACATCCCGGTAGCCTTGCTGGATCTGTTGCTTGATCTCTTCCGTCAGTGCCATCAACGCGGGCTCACCCAGTCGCGGACCGTACCGACCCTGAACAATTGCCCACGCCTGCTCAGGACCACACCGTCTTTTGTGATGCGCTCCACCGTCAAACCGGAGAAGGTGTCTCCGGCGCGCAGGTAGTGGTCGTTGATCATCACCCGGCTTGAGGACGGGTCGGATGAGTAGAGATGGCTGTTAAAGGTCAAATCGGGAATGCTCTTCTGGAATGACAGGGGTAACTCGACAAGATGCGGTACCCTGCCTGAGCTTTCGACTTCAGGCAATACCGGATTGCCATCGCTGGCACTCACCGACGGCACGATGATCGTCGGCTTCTCCGAAACCCGCGGTGCCGGGGCAGCCCGGGGCTCCGGATCTTCCGCCTCGCCGGTCTCGGCCACCCAGTCATCCGCCGTTGCCTGACTAACGGGTTCCGGGACGCCAGCGGGTGCTTCCCGGCTGGCACCTATGGCAACGTCCTTCTTGACAGTCGCCGGTCCCTGTTGCTGTGAGGGAGTCGCAATCAAGCCCTTATCCGGCCAGAGCACCACCGCCAGAACTGCCGCATTCACCAGTAAAGCCAGGGCAATCCAGACCGCAGCCGAACTGCTCCGCTTCTTTTTGGGCCGATGAATGAGCTGGACCTGTTGGCCCAGGTCCGGAACCTTGCCCTGGCGCCGTTCGGTTTCAGATTTCCGGAGTGCATCGAGGATATAGGACACAGCTTACCCCTTACTGCTCGAAATACGGGGAACCAGGCGCGGCCCGGGGGCATCCAGATCATTATTGATCTGGATAACCGTCATGGCGCCGGCGATGCCATCCACTGCCAGGCCCTTTCTTTCCTGGTACCAGCGCACCTGTTGCTCCGCCGGCATGCGTTTCACCCGTCCATTCTCGGTAGCGGATTCAGTGTACCGATCGGCGAGTTCCATCATCCTGGCGCCGATCCACAACTGCTGGCCACTTTCGGAGGCATAGAAATTGTCACCGGTCATGTATTCGGGCAAACGCCACAGCACGCGGTACTCTCCGAACCAGTATTGTTCCAGGGAGGCAAAGGACATTTCCCGGGATTGGCCGCCAGGGAGCATGACTTCCGCCAGATCTCCATTGAGGGACTTGAGCACGGCATAACCGGTCTCACCGGCCTGGTTCCGGAGCCGGAGCATGGCCGGCCGGTTCAGGAACTCGAGGCTCCGACGTGTTCCCTGTCGTTCCAGGCACCCCAGGCCGACGGTCCGGGCGTAATCGCAGGCGACGGGATGATCCTCGGGCCGGTAACTCTTTTGCCACAGACCGAAAAGCAAGCGGAAAGCTCCCGTCGCATCGACCCGGTCTTCGGGGAACTGGAAAGCGATAAGCGGCTCCCGGACAGACTCCGTGGCCGGGGTTCGTTCACTGGCAATTTCAGCGCCGGCTTCGTGCCCCGCCTCCCGTGATTCGGCCCCTCGCTCAACCGCACCCGCCTGCTCAATTTCGTTTTCGGCCACCGGCCCTGCGATGTTGGCCAGGGGCCAGCGGTCAACCAGCCAGACCGTACCCATGATCGCCACCAGAATGGAGGCCGCCAGCATCAGGTATTGCGAGCCGCGGCCGGAGCCGCTATTGGCGGTGACCGGGGCCGAATTGCCACCCCGAACTTCCTTCGCAGCCTGTCTGATATGACCGGTGGTGATTTCGTGTTCGCCTTCGGCGTAGGCACCGAGCAGCGCCCGGTCGCTGATCAGGTTGATCAGGCGGGGAATGCCCTGGCTCTCCTTGTAAAGCCGGTTGATGGCGCCCTGGGAGAAGATATCCCCGCGCATCCCGGCCACCCCGAGGCGGTACTTCAGGTAAGCCGGCAGCTCGTTCCGGTTAATGGCATCCAGGTGGTAGCGGGCCGTGACCCTCTGGTTTAGCTGGCGCAGTTCGGGCAGGGACAGGATCTGCTGCAGCTCCGGCTGCCCGAGCAGCACGATCTGCAGCAGTTTCTTCTCGGCGGTCTCAAGGTTGGTCAGCAACCGCAGCTGTTCCAGTACATCGGCCGACAGGTTCTGCGCCTCGTCAATCAGCAATACCTTGTGGCGGCCGGCGGCGTGGGCATCGAGCAGATCCCGGTTGATCAGATCCACCAGTTGCTTGATGGTGGCGCCCGGCTCGTGGGCAATCCGCAGCTCGTCGCAGATGGCGGACAGCAGTTCCCGGGCAGACAGCCGGGGATTGAGGATCAGGGCAATGTCGACGTGATCCGGGGCACTCTCGATAAAGCAGCGGCTCACCGTTGTCTTGCCGGTCCCTACCTCCCCGGTGATTACGATGAAGCCACCCTGCCCCTTTACCCCATACATCAGGTGAGCCAGCGCCTCCTTGTGGCGCTCACTCAGGTACAGATAGCGGGGGTCTGGCGCGATGGAGAACGGCGGTTCCCGGAACCCGAAAAAATCGTAGTACATGGACGTCCAGTCAGATGCTCAGGCACCGGGCATGAGATCCACCTGCCCGGCTTGTCATGGCGGTATGATAGCGCTCGTTTCAGCGGCGTGTCATCTCAGGATGCACTGGAATCGGAATTGTCTACCAGCCGGAGTTCGGCGGTTCGTCGATTCTGCTGTTTAAGGCGCTTTATGCATCGTTCCAGGGTCTTGGAAATCCGTGCATGGGAACGGATCATCGAGATTTTCGGCCAGGTGGCCCGTTCTCCCGCCAGGGTCATCTCCCGGACATAGGCCGGATCGGGATTGGCCAGCATCCGGCTGAAATCCCGCACCGAGTAGGATGGCGCGATGGTGACATCACCGGAATAGCGCTGGGCCATGATGGTGTATAGCTGCCCCGACACCTGCCGGAGCAGTTCGGGCCGCAACCGTTTGCGCAGGTAATCGAACACCCCCTGGCCGTGGAACTGGATCTCGGTCTTGAGCAGGTGCGCCGGCAGCCTGGCCAGGGAGAGCTTTTCATCCTCGCCCTGGCCGCTCAGGAACGGCACTACGTGCGGGTTGGTCTGGCTGACGATGGTAAAATTCACATCGTACAAATGCATCAGGCGCTCAATAGGCAGATCACTGACCACGGAACCATCCACAAACCTCACTTTGGGCATGTAGGGCACCGCATTGCCGTGCAGGTCCTTCTTCATCAGGGTAACCGGCGGGAAGATCCCGGGCACTGCAGCGCTGGCCAATGCCGCACTCCAGACCAGCAGATAGGGCGAGGTGTACCCGCACAGGAGCCGGGCCTTCTGGTGGACCTCTACTGGCGAGACACTGACATTGATCGACCGGCCGGTATGCTGATACGCCTCTTCGAAGGTGTACTCCCCAATATTGTCGCGCAGGCAGGAACGGAGCTGTTCCTGGTCCATGAGGCCTTCGCCGCGCATGGCACTGAGCAGGCCGCGCCATTTCCAGGCCTTGAGATTGTGATTCTCGGGAGTCAGCATTTCCGGGATTTCGGCGTCCGTGTGAACACCCAGAATGGCCGCAATAATGGCGCCGCTGCTGGAACCGGCCACTACCTGGGGCAGCAACCCTTTTTCCCAGAGCGCCTTGATCACCCCGAAATGGAACATGCCCAGGGTGGCACCGCCACTGAGCAACAGCGCGGGCCGGCCATAACTGGTCAGGGTATCGCGGAAGAACCGGAGCTTGTCTGCCACCGGAAATCCCGGTACCGGGTTGTCGCAGAGAAAATCGAGAGATTCACAGACCTGGGTGATGTATTCCTCGATCAGATGCTTGGTGCCGACCCTTGACCGCGTATAGAGGGCGGGATTGCCCATATTACCCAGATCATGGTGCAGGCCCTCGCGAAGCGCACGCTTGAGCCGCTCGAAGTCATTCTGCTGGCGGTACTGTTTGAGATTGCTCAGGCGATCGTAGATAAGCTCGTAGTGGTAGAGGTCAGAGACAAACTCTTCCTTCCACTCGGCACTGCCTTCCAGGAAATCGAGCTCCAGGGCTGCGGCTTTCCAGACTTCGTAATTCGGAGCCTCCGCCAACATCTTCCGGTACTTCGCAATCCTCGCATCCTTGATCACGCTGGCCTCCTCACGGGTCGCGCTGGTCAGAAATCCTCAAGCATCAGGTCTTCGTCGTCGTCACTGGCAAACGGATCTTCGGTCACCTTACCATCATTGATCAGGAATTCACGGCGTTGCAGGAAAGCATTGCGCACAAAGGTGTAACTGTCGCCGGAGATAAACCCTTCAGCCGGAATCAGATCTGCCCGTATGTCCACGACCTGCAATGCCCGGGCGTAGTAGACCTCCGGACTTTCTGCAGCATCCCACAGGGTCGGGAAAACAAAACCGTCAGTGGCCAGGCCACTGAAGTGTCGTGGTGTTGATGGACCAAGAAAAGGCAGCATCAGATACGGCCCTGAGCCCGCGCCCCAATACCCGAGGGTCTGGCCGAAATCCTCCGGCCGCTCAGGCAGATCAAATGCCGTTGCCACATCGAACAGGCCGCCCAATCCGAATACCGTGTTATAGGTAAATCGGCCGGCAGCAACGACGGCGGACTCGCCCTTCAGCTGCAGCAGGCTGTTGATGAAGTTGCGGACTTCCTGCAGGTTATTGAAGAAGTTGGTGACGCCCCGGTCGACCACCCCGGGAGTGACCGTACGATAGGTCTGGGCTACCGGCTTCAGGAACCAGCGGTCAACGGTCTTATTGAATGCGTAAACGCTCCGGTTCCAGGACTCGTAGGGATCATTCGGATCGACCGGTGCGGCACCTTCCGGCGGAGGCTCCTGCACCGCCTGGGCCTGTACCTGGCCAGCCAGCAGCATGGCCAGAACCAGCGCGGCCAGGGGGAAGCGCCCGGGAAAAAGTTGTCTCATCATATACTCTCGGATTGTGAATCATGTTTCGCTTCATCGAAAATACCGGCACTATCCGCTCGTCATTATATCTTTTCCGGAGGACTCCGGAACCTCAACGACGCTGCCGGATACCCTGAAGCAACTGGCAGCCCGTTAAGATATCAGATCAACGGCGGCGAACCACAACGTTGCCGATGGAATAACCCGCGCCGAAGGAGCAGATCACTCCGATGTCGCCGGATTCCAGATCGCCCTTGTACTTGTGGAAGGCAATGATCGAGCCGGCGGAACTGGTATTGGCGTATTCATCCAGGATCACCGGCGCTTCCTCTTCGGTCGCGTCCCTACCCAGGACCTTCCGGGCAATCAGCTGATTCATATTCAGGTTGGCCTGGTGCAGCCACATCCGGCGCAGGTTCTCCGGCGACAGGGCCAGCGCTTCCAGGTGGTTCTGGATCGTCTGGGCCACCATCGGCGAGACTTCCCTGAACACCTTGCGGCCTTCCTGGACAAAGAGCTTGTCCGGCTTGCCAATGCCTGATTCATCCGCACGGTTCAGGAAGCCGAAATTGTTACGGATGTTGTTGGAGAACCTGGTCTTCAGGCTGGTACCGAGAATCTCGAAGCCCTGCCCCTCTTTGGTGTTTTCCTCCCGCTCCACCAGGATGGCGGTGCAGGCGTCACCGAAGATGAAATGGCTGTCCCGGTCCCGGAAGTTCAGGTGGCCGGAGCAGATTTCCGGGCTGACCACCAGTACCGAGCGGGCGGCGCCATTTTCTACCGAATTGACCGCAGCCTGCAGGCCAAAAGTGGCGGAACTGCAGGCCACGTTCATGTCGTAGGCGAAGCCGTCGATGCCCAGGGCTGCCTGCACTTCAATGGCGATCGCCGGGTAGGGGCGCTGCATGTTCGAACAGGCCACGATGACCGCATCCACATCCGCCGGGGTTTTACCGGCCTGTTCCAGTGCCTCGTTGCAGGCGGCTACGGCCATGTCACACTGAACCGAATGCTCTTCGTTGCTGCGCTCGGGGATACAGGGCGTCATCCGACGCGGGTCGAGAATGCCTTCCTTGTCGATCACATGCCGGCGCTTGATACCGGACGCCTTCTCAATGAACGCGGAGGAAGAGTACTGAAGCGGGGCAATGTCACCACGCTCGATCTCCTCGGCATGTTCGTCGTTATAGAGGTCAACGAACTGGTTGAATGCTTCAACCAGCTCATCGTTATCAATTGTTGCAGGCGGGGTGTACAGACCAGTTCCGCTAATGACGGCTTTTATCACGCTAACTCCACGTCAAGACAGTGAAAACTTGATGACAGAATGATGTATTGTCGGAAATACTACCACAGTCATCCGGATTTTCCCTTTACCGGTCTCAGACTCGGGTTTTTTCCCATTGTCTGTCGAGGCGTTTTACCGAAACCGTCATCGCGGTGCCCAGTTGCTGGGCAAAAAACGACACCCGGAACTCCTCCAGCATCCACCGGTACCGGACCAGCTCCGGATCCCGGATACCCTGCCGCTGCTGCTCGTCACGCTTGGTGGCATAGCGGGCCCACAGAGATTCGATGGTGTGCAGGAACTCCCGCTCCCTGCCCATTTCCCGGGGCATTTTCTCGAGCCGGACCAGGCAGGCCCCGAAGTACACACCGAACCGTGCCAGCCATTCTGGCGGGGTTGCCACCAGGAAGCCGGGGTACACCAGGTTCTCCAGCTGGAATTTCAGGTCCGCCATGCTGTTGGCCAGGGCGAGGTTGATCTTGCCCTTCAGATGTTTGGCGACCTTCTGGTAACCGCTCATGGCTTCATACAGCCGCTGATCTGCTTCCTCCAGGGCGGGGATAAAGTCCCCTCGTCGGGCGTCAAAAACCTGGTCAAAGTCCGCCTGTGACCGGGGCAGCTCCCCGGACAGGAAATGCCGGATCACGGTGGAAAGCAGCAGGTCATCCAGCAACACCCGGGCTTGTCCGACCGGGGCGAACATCAGGGCGGACTGTTTGAACCGGGGCAGTTTCCGCTCCAGATCGTTCAGGGTACTGCCGAAACGGTTGACAATGAGCCGTGCGACACCTTTCCTGGTGGTGTCTTCGGCTGTCAGCCGGTCCAGGCAGCGGATCTGCCGGACGGTCTTGCCCTGGTCCTCCAATGCGGGATACACCGTCACCTGCATGCCGCCCTTCTCGGTCTGGACCTGGCGGGGCAACTCGCCGAACTGCCAGTCGGTGTATTCACCCGAGGGCCGATCCTGTTTGCTGTCCCGACTGACCGATGCCAGCGCCTCTTCCGCCTTGCCTTCCAACCGGGACTGAATTTCACCGATTTCGCGGCTCTCGGCCAGCACCTTGCCGTTGTCACCCATGATCCGGAGGTTCATCCTCAAGTGCCCGGGCAGCTCCGCCTCGGACCAGGCTTCCGGATCAATACGCACACCGGTCATACGGCGCAGCTCATCCCCCAACTGCTGGGTAAGCGGTGCATTGGACGGCTGCATGTTGGCCAGGGCGGCATCGACAAAATCCGGCACCGGCACGAAATTCCGGCGCAGGGCCTTGGGCAGCCCCTTCACCAGGGCAATGCACTTCTCCCGGAGCAGGCCCGGCACCAGCCACTCCAGGCGCCGGGAAGGAATCTGCTTCAGCGCCATCAGGGGCACCTGCATGGTGACGCCATCCCGTTCGCTGGTCGGCTCGAATTCATAACTGAGCGGGTATTTGACACCCTCCCACTCCAGATAGTCCGGGTAAAGCTCGGCCGCTCCGGCATCCAACGGGCGCTGCAGAACGTCCTCCTCCGTGAGCTCCAGATTCCGGAGCTCCTCCGCCGAGAGATTCTTCCACCAGGACTCGAAGTGCCGGCCACTGACGATATCCCCGGGCAGCCGCTCGTCGTAGAAGGCAAAAAGCACCTCGTCGTCCACCAGAAGGTCCCGGCGCCGGGTTTTCTTCTCCAGGTTCTCGACGGTATCGAGCATCTGCCGGTTGCGGGCGATGAAAGGCGCCTTTGACCGGTAATCCCCTTCCACCAGGGCACGGCGGATAAACAGGTTACGGCTTTCGACCGGGTCCACTTTGGCGTAGGGAATGCGACGCCCGGGTACTACATCGAGCCCGTACAGGGTCACTTTCTCGTAGCCCATCACCTGGGCGCGCTTCTGTTCCCAGTGCGGCTCGAAGTATTTGCGCTTTACCACATGGCCGGCAAGCGGCTCGATCCACTCCGGCTGGATGGCGGCCACCATGCGGGCAAAGACCCGACTGGTTTCGACGATTTCCGCCGCCACGATCCACCTGGGGGCGGACCTGGCCACCCTGGAGCCCGGAAAAATCCACACTTTGCGGTTACGGGTGGCCAGATACTCTTTTTTCTCCAGCTTTACCGCCACCTGCCCCAGTAAGCCGGCCAGGATTGCCTTGTGAATCGGATCGTAACTCGCCGGTTCCTTGTTGAACGCCAGCTTCTGTTCACGGCAAATCAGCGTGAGCTGGCGGTGGATATCCCGCCACTCCCGCATACGCATCCAGCTCAGGAAGGTCTTCTGGCACAGTTTCTTGAGCTGGTTCCGGGACAGTTCCTGCCGCTGCTGCTCATACCAGTTCCAGATATTGAGCAGGGTGGCAAAGTCGGATTCCTTGTCATTGAACGGCGCATGGGCCTGGTCCGCCGCCTGCTGTTTATCCTGGGGCCGCTCCCGGGGATCCTGAATGCTGAGGCCGGCGATCACCACCAGGGTCTCCGCCAGACTGCCCTGCTCTGCCGCGGTCACCAGCATCCGCGCCAGGCGCGGATCCAGCGGCAGCCTGGCCATGGTCCGGCCCAATCTGGTCAACCGGCGCTCGTCATCGACCGCGCCCAGTTCTTCCAGCAGCTTGTAACCGTCATTGATCTGCCGTTTGTCGGGCGCTTCCAGGAACGGGAAGTTACGGATCTCACCCAGGCCGGACGTAGCCATCTGCAGGATGACAGAGGCCAGGTTGGTACGCAGGATTTCCGGATCGGTGTACTCCGGCCGGTTGATGAAATCGGTCTCATCGTAGAGCCGGAAACAGATACCCGGTGCCACCCGGCCGCAACGGCCGGCGCGCTGGTTGGCGCTGGCCTGGGACACCGGCTCGACGGGCAGGCGCTGGATCTTCGAACGCACGCTGTAGCGGCTGATCCGGGCCACCCCGGTGTCAATCACGTAGCGAATGCCGGGCACTGTGAGCGAGGTTTCCGCCACGTTGGTGGAGAGCACGATGCGCCGGCCCCGGTGGGACTGGAATATCCGGTTCTGTTCCTGGTTGCTCAGGCGGGAGTATAGCGGCAGTACCTCGGTGTGCTTCAGATCCACGTGGCGGAGCACCTTGCTCAGGCTGCGGATCTCCCTCTCCCCGGGCAGGAAGACCAGGACGTCGCCCGGCGGCTGCTTTGCGCTGCGTTCGTGGTCCTCGATTTCCCCCAGGGCATCCAGCACGCCATCGGTCCAGCTCTGGTCCCGGTCATCCTCGTCACCGGTCAGGGGCCGATAACGGATATCCACCGGATAGGTGCGGCCACTGACTTCGATCACCGGGGCCTGGTCGAAGAATTCGCTGAAACGCTCCACCTCGATGGTCGCCGAGGTAATGATGACCTTCAGGTCCGGCCGTTTGGGCAGTAGCTGCTTCAGATAACCGAGCAGGAAATCGATATTGAGGCTGCGCTCGTGGGCCTCATCGATGATCAAAGTATCGTAACGGTCCAGGAACCGGTCGTGCTGGATTTCCGCCAGCAGGATACCATCGGTCATGACCTTGACCCGGGACTGCTCCGAGGTCTGATCCGTGAACCGGACCTGGTAACCGATTTGCTGCCCGACCTGCTCGCCCAGCTCCTCGGCGATCCGGGCCGCGACGCTCCGGGCGGCAATGCGGCGGGGCTGGGTGTGGCCGACCAGGCCCCGGATGCCGCGACCGCTGTTCATGCAGATCTTCGGAATCTGTGTGGTTTTCCCCGAACCGGTCTCACCGGCAATGATCACAACCTGGTTCTGTTCGATGGCCTCGCGGATGTCATCGACCCGATCGGACACCGGCAGGGCGTCGGGAAAGCTCGCCGGCTTGTGCAGGGCCTGGCGTTGCCGGACCTTTTCCAGCCCCCGCTCCAGCCAGCCCGCCATTTTCTCCAGATCCTTCTGGCCCGGCTTGCCCTTGGTGCGGGCCACCGTCCTGATGATACGGGCGGCCTCCTGCTGATTACAGGCATCCAGCTGCTCCATCATGGCCTTGACGGCGACCCGGGAATCCGGGCGCGGGGAGGACATTGCGGGGCTGTCTGACGTGGTCTTTGGCATTGAAAAGAGGAACCGGTGTAAAGCTCAGTGGGGTCGATTCGAGCAGCACAGTCTAGCAGACTGCCGGACTTAAAAATAAAAACCCCGCCGGAGCAGGGTCTTCAGGGCGGCAACGGGATTACTTGCCGGCTTCATCCCGCAGTTCGCGACGCAGGATCTTGCCCACGTTGGTCTTGGGCAGTTCGTCGCGGAACTCGAAGTACTTGGGCACCTTGTAGGCGGTCAGGCGTTCACGACAGTACTCTTTCAGTTCGTTCTCGCTGACTCCCTCGGCAGTCGGCACAAGATAAACCTTGACCGCCTCGCCGCTCCTGGCATCGGGGATGCCGACGGCCGCACACTCCGCCACTTTCGGATGGGCGCTTACCACATCTTCCACTTCGTTCGGGAACACATTGAAGCCGGAAACGATGATCATATCCTTCTTCCGGTCAACAATGCGGATGTAGCCGTCTTCCTGGATCAGGGCAATGTCCCCGGTCTTCAGGAAGCCATCCTCGGTGAAAGCCTTCCGGGTATCCTCCGGGCGCTGCCAGTAGCCGCGCATCACCTGCGGACCTTTGACACACAGCTCGCCGGGCTCGCCCAGCGGAGTCTCGTTGCCATCATCGTCGATGGTCTTGACGATGGTGGCGGGTATCGGCAGACCAATGGTGCCGACCTGGATAGCGCTGGGAGGGTTGAAAGCGACCACCGGGGAAGTCTCGGTCATCCCGTAACCCTCGGAGATCTCGCAACCGGTCACCCGTTGCCACATCCTGGCGGTGTCGCTGGTCAGGGCCATACCACCGGAGGATGTGAGCTTCAGGGAGCTGAAGTCCAGATCCTGGAACTCCTCGTTGTTGCACAGGGCGACGAACAGGGTGTTCAGACCCAGGAAGGCGGTGAACCTGTGGTTCTTCAGTTCCTTCACGAAGCCCGGAATATCCCGGGGATTCGGGATCAGGACGTTATGCGCGCCGGCTTCCACCATGAGACCAAAGTTCAGGGTGAAGGAATAAATGTGGTACAGCGGCAGGGGCGCGATGACCACTTCCTTGCCCTCTTCCACGGCGTCTTCCATCATCGGACGAGCCTGAAGCAGGTTCGCCACGAGGTTGCCGTGAGTCAGCATGGCCCCCTTGGCTACGCCTGTGGTGCCGCCGGTATACTGCAGAACCGCGATATCGTCCTTCCTGGTCTCAACCGGGGTGAACTTTTCACGGGCGCCGGCACCCAGAACCGCCGGGAGCTTGTGGGCACCGGGAATATTGAAGGCAGGCACCATCTTCTTGACGTGCTTGACCACCGCATTCATCAGGGTGCGTTTGATCGGCGAGTTCATGTCGGCAATTTCGGTAATGATGACATGCTCGATGCCGGTCTGGGGCACTACCTTTTCGGCGTTGTCTGCCATATTGGCCAGCACCACCAGCGCCTTGGCGCCAGAATCGTTGAACTGGTGTTCCATTTCCCGCTGGGTGTACAGCGGGTTGGTGTTGACGACAATCAGGCCGGCACGCATCGCGCCGAAAACCACCACAGGATACTGGGGAAGGTTCGGCATCTGGACGGCGATGCGGTCCCCGGGCTTCAGATCAGTCTTGTTTTGCAGCCAGGCTGCAAAATTACGGCTTTGGGTGTCGAGGTCACGGTAAGTGAGAGTTGCACCAACAGCACTGAATGCGGGGCGGTCTGCGTATTTCTTCACGGCCTGCCCGAAGACATCCACCATGCTCTGGTATTTATCCAGGTCTACCTCACGCGACACGCCGGCGGGGTATTTGTCCCGATAAAACTGCTCAAAATCCATCACCATCTCCTGTTTGGCGGTTCTGATTGTAATGGTCGACTAAAGTCTGACTGATCAAAAAATCAACCCGACAAAAGTATCAGCCAAAAAAAGTGGAGAGAGAATAGCAGTTTTGTAATCGATAAGGTAGGTTTCAGGCAACACACCTGACAACCATTATGTTTTCAATAACGTGCGGAGCACACCATGAACGACCCCCTGGATACGCTGGAAAACGTCACCTACGACGAACTCAATGAGGGCGATACCGCCACGTTTACCCGGACTCTCACCGAGGACGACCTGTACCTGTTCGCCGCGGTTTCCGGTGATGTGAATCCGGTACACCTGGACGCCGAATTTGCCGCCAATACCATGTTCAAGGAACGTATTGCCCACGGCATGTGGAGCGGTTCCCTGGTCTCGGCCGCACTTGCCACCGTAATGCCGGGGCCCGGAACCATCTACCTGGAACAGAACCTCGCCTTCAAACGGCCGGTAAAGCTGGGTGACACTATCACGGTGAACCTGAAAGTACTGCGAAAGGAGCCAAAAAACCGGGTCGTTGTGGAGTGCGATGTGCGCAACCAGAACGATCAGCAGGTGGTTGTCGGCGAAGCCAAAGTCATAGCTCCGAAAGACAAGGTGAAGCTGAACAGGCCGAACCTGCCCGAGATCACTATCGACCGCTGACTGGCGCCCTGTCGGCGTCCCTGTGCTTTTTATTGAAGCCGGGGTCAGATGAAAGCTTTCATCTGACCCCGTTTCACTTACTCAGTTGCCTCATGGCCGACTCAAGACCATCGATAGTCAGCGGATACATATGATCACCCACCAGCTGCCGGGTCATGCCGAGTGAACCACCCGTGCCCCAGTAACTTTCCGGAAGCGGGTTGAGCCAGACCACCTTGCGGAAGTGGTCGGTAACGCGCTGGAACCAGGTGGCGCCGGCTTCCTCGTTCCAGTGTTCGATGGAGCCGCCGGGATGGGAAATTTCATAGGGCGCCATGGTGGCATCGCCGACAAAGATCACTTTGTAGTCCGGTGTATACTTGTGGAGGATGTCCCAGGTGCTGGTGGTCTCGTTCATGCGCCGCACATTGTTTTCCCACACATTTTCATAAATGAAGTTGTGGAAGTAAAAATACTCCATGTGCTTGAACTCGAGCCGGGCCGCCGAGAACAGCTCTTCACAGACCCGGATGTGCGGGTCCATGGAGCCGCCCACATCGAAGAAGATCAGTACCTTAACCGCATTGTGCCGCTCGGGAACCATCTTGAGGTCGAGATAGCCGGCATTGCGGGCCGTGGAACGGATGGTGTCGTCCATATCCAGCTGATCGGCCGCGCCCTGGCGAGCGAATTTACGCAACCGGCGCAGGGCCACCTTGATGTTGCGGATACCCAGGGTGATGCTGTCGTCCAGGTCCCGGAACTCCCGTTTTTCCCAGACTTTGACGGCCCTGCCCTGGCGATCGTTCTTCTGGCCGATGCGAAAACCCTCAGGGTTGTAGCCGTTGGCACCGAAAGGCGATGTACCGCCGGTACCGATCCATTTGTTGCCGCCGGCGTGGCGCTCCTTCTGCTCTTCCATGCGCTTCCTGAAGGTTTCGATCAGCTCCTCCAGGCCACCGAGGGACTCGATCTTCGCCTTTTCCTCATCGCTGAGGTGCTTCTCGAACTCTGCCCGGAGCCAGTCATCCGGAATCAGGGCTTCCAGCAGGTCATCCAGGTTCCGGATACCTTCGAAATAAGCCTGGAAGGCACGATCGAACTTGTCGAAATGGCGCTCGTCCTTTACCAGGCACAGGCGCGCCAGATAATAGAACTCCTCCATGTCGGCGAAGGCCAGGCGTTTCTGCAGGGCCTCCAGCAGATCGAGGAATTCGCGCAGGCTGGCGGGCACCCTGGCCCGCCGCACTTCGAGAAAGAAATCAATCAACATAACGCGGAACTCTTGCCGGAAATCAGTTGCGACGGCGTGCCATGAAAGCCAGCTTCTGCAACAGGTGCACATCCTGCTCGTTTTTCACCAGGGCACCATACAGGGGCGGCAACGCGGTTCCCGTATCCTTCTCCTGCAGGGCCTTGGCGGTCAGTTCATCGGCCATCAGCAGCTTCAGCCAGTCGATCAGCTCGGAGGTGGACGGCTTTTTCTTCAGGCCCGGTACCTTGCGCACATCGAAGAAGACTTCCAGGGCATCCCGGACAATCTCCTGCTGCAGGTTCGGGAAGTGGACGTCCACGATGTTCTGCATGGTCTCGTGGTCCGGGAAGCTGATGTAATGGAAGAAACAGCGGCGCAGGAAAGCATCCGGCAGTTCCTTCTCGTTGTTACTGGTAATGACCACGATGGGGCGGTGTTTGGCCTTGACGAATTGCTGTGTCTCGTAGACGAAAAACTCCATGCGATCGAGCTCGAGCAACAGGTCGTTGGGGAACTCGATATCGGCCTTGTCGATCTCGTCGATCAGCAGCACCACCTGCTCCTCGGATTCGAAGGCTTCCCAGAGCTTGCCCTTGACGATGTAGTTACTGATGTCCTTGACCTTCTCATCGCCCAGCTGGGAGTCGCGCAGGCGAGAGACCGCGTCGTATTCATACAGACCCTGCTGGGCCTTGGTAGTGGATTTGATGTGCCAGGGAATCAGCCTCATGCCCAAGGCAGATGCCATCTCTTCCGCCAGCAGCGTTTTGCCGGTGCCGGGCTCGCCCTTTATCAGCAAAGGTCGCTGGAGCCCGATCGCCGCGTTGACGGCCATTTGCAGGTCATCGGTGGCTACATACTTCTCGGTACCGGTAAACTTCATGCTCTCTTTTCCTGTCGATTACTTTTCAGGTTTCTGATCAATAGCGGGCCAGGCAGCGCTCATCGTTTGACGAGGCGATAGCGTACCAGATCCAGGATCCATACCAGCAACATCACCAGGCCCGCAAGGCCGAAGTTGAACCACGCCATGCTGGCGGTTTCCGGGTTCCCGAGGATCAACTCGTACCCCCCATACAGCCAGGCGGGCATCCACCAGCCTGCCACATCCGGCGACTCGACGGGTGTCAGCAGGAGCACCATCAACGCCGACAACAGCAGGGTGCGAAGCCCATACAGGGGGACGAAGCGGAACAATCGCTTCATCATGTAGAAGAATATTACGAAGGCAATGGCATAAGCGGCCCAAAAAATCCCGTAGGCCATTTGTGTATCCGCGTCTAACATTACAATACCCAGTGAATGATGTGTTCTTCCCAGTCTTCTTCAGGCACCTGCTCTTCGGAAATTACCCGGTGTCGCACCGAAATGCCGGCCTCGTGCACGGACTCCGGATCCCCGGTCCGCAACGGATGCCAGGCCGCCAGCCCACGGCCCTCGGCAAGCGAGCGATAGGCGCAGGTATAGGGCAGCCAGTCGTAATCGCCGACAGTATCCGGTGTGATCACAGTGCAGCCGGGCACTTTCTGCAAACGCTCGGAATACACCGTGCACCGGCAGGTGTCCTGATCCATATACCGGCATACAAGATCGGTATGGTAGACCTCGCCGGTGTCCTCATCCTCGAGTTTTGCCAGGCAACATTTGCCACAGCCATCGCACAGGGACTCCCACTCCCGCGAGGTCATCTGGTCCAGGCGTTTACGTTGCCAGAACGGGATCCCGGCAATCATTTGTTGCGTTGCTCCAGCGTACGCCTGAACTCGACCACGTAGCCTTCCTGCTCTTCCGGCATCTGCAGGTAGAAGTCCTTTTCCCCGATGGCTTCCAGAACCTGTTTTCCGGTGGCCCTGGCCAGCTTACGATCCGGAGTCAGCAGCAAGTCCATGGAATGGATCGGCGCTCCGAAGATACCGCGAAGGCCCTCGGGGAGTTCATCCCAGGTCTGCCCACGGCGTACGAATACGTAGGTATCCTCCTTCCGGCTACTTCGGAATACGGAGATAAATTCCCGCTCTTTCATTGCTTCAGTATGTCCTCGATCTGGCTTCGAACCGGGGCCAGCAACTCCTCACGCCAGCCCTGGAAAAACGGATTGCCGTCCAACTTTCCATCCTGCATCAACTTCTCAAGACGCTTTCTCGGGGCAACCAGTTCCATTGGAATATCAGCAGCTTCCGCCACCTTTTTCACAGTACGCTTCAACTGCTTGAAGCTGGCCTGCTGATCACGACTCAGGGGAGGCGCAATCCGCTCAAGCCCGGCATTATCGGCAGCTCGGGCATCCCGGACAAGTTCGAGTATGGTTTCGCCATAACGGCGCACAGCTCCGGATGGTATGCCCTGGATGTCCCCCAGCGCACGCAGCGACTCCGGCAACCGCTCGGCAACCAGGATCAACAGGGCATCGGCAAACACCCGGTTCCGGGGCATGTCCCGGCGCTGGCATTCCAGCTCCCGCCAACGCACCAGTTCCTTCAGAACCGCCTGCTGCTCGGGGTTCAGGGCCCAGCCGGCCCGCAACTTGAGGTAATGCTGCTCCGGATCGTCCTGGGCAGCAAGCTCGGAGGCAAACCGCCGGGATTCCTCGAACAGCGCCTCGACCAGGCCGCGGGGCTTCAGGGATTCCAGTACCCAACGATACATGGGCTCGAGAAAGCGGATATCGTCCACGGCATAACGCTGCTGCGCATCGCTCAGGGGACGGGCCAGCCAGTCGGAACGGGTAGCCGACTTGTCCAGGGTTTCCCCGAACAGGGTTTCAACCAGACGGGCATAACCCAGGGAAAAACCGGCGCCGGCCATGGCCGCGCCAATCTGCAGGTCCACCACCCCCTGCAACTCAACTCCGAGCCAGTGGCGAAACAACTCCAGGTCCTCGCTCATGGCGTACAGGAGCTTGGGAATCTCCGGGGTCGCCAATACCTCCCGGAACACCTCAGAGGCCTCGGCCACATCCGGATCGATCAGGCAGTAGCGATCCCCGAGGCCCAGCTGGACCAGCCCGGGGATGGGATAGAAGGTGTTGACCCGTTCGAACTCGGTATCAAGAGCAAGTGGCTGGTCCGGAGCTGCCGCTGCCAGCCATTTGTCCAGTTCCCGGGGAGTCTCGATCCAGTGAATGATCTCGGGGGCCGGGGGAACGGCCACGGCCGGTGAAGAAGATGCCATAGGGAAGCCCGGGTAGCCTATTCGGAGAGTGGTTTGCGCCCGCGGAAGGCATGGGTCAGTGTGAAGCCGTCAACATAGCCGAGTTCGCCACCGACCGGAATACCATGGGCCAGACGGGTGATGAGGATGTTCCGGCCGTCGAGCCGGTCGGCAATGTAGTGGGCCGTCGCCTCACCCTCGACGGTGGGGTTAGTGGCGAGAATCAGCTCGGTCACCCCTTCGTCCCGGACGCGTTTGACCAGGCGTTCGATGCCGATTTCTTCGGGGCCAACGCCATCGATGGGCGAAAGATGGCCCATCAGCACAAAGTAACCACCTTTGTAGTCGCCGGCCTGCTCGATGGCCAGCAGATCAGAGGGGCTTTCCACCACACACAGGGTGCCGTTCTTGCGGGTCGGGTTCTCACAGATCCCGCAGATCTCGGTATCCGCGAAGTTCTGGCAGGATTCGCAGCGCCGCACGCCGTCCATCGCCGTGCGCAGGGCCTCGGACAAGCGAGTGCCCCCTGACCGGCCGCGCTCCAGAAGATGGAAGGCCATGCGCTGGGCCGTTTTCTGACCCACGCCCGGAAGGCAGCGCAGGGATTCGACCAGTTCATCAACCAGTGGACTGAAAGCCATCAACTATCCTCGGAATACAACAGACGAACGGGTCAGAACGGCATCTTGAAACCGGGGGGCATGCCCATTCCCGACATCATTCCGGACATCTTTTCTTTCTGGTTGGCCTCGACCCGGCGAACGGCATCGTTCACCGCAGCGGCAAGAAGATCCTCAAGAATCTCTTTCTCTTCGGACATCAGCGAAGGATCAATCTCGACCCTGCTGACATCATGACGGCCGTTCATGGTGACTTTCACCAGGCCCGCTCCGGCCTCGCCAGTCACTTCGGTCCTGGCGATCTCTTCCTGAGCCTTCTTCATCTCTTCCTGCATTTGCTGGGCTTTTTTCATCATATCGCCCATGCCATTAAACATGTTCTATCTCCTGCTGGTCTCGATGGGCCGGATACTGTCTTCGACTATCCGCGCCTCAAATCGTTCAACAATGGACCGGACCACGGGATCCTTCCGGATGGCGTCCTCCGCCGCTTGCTGGCGTGCCTGGCGCTGCCGTTCCTCATACGCGGCTGGCGTATGCGGCCCGGGTTCGCCCCGCTCTATGCGTAACTCGATGGAGTCGCCAAAGCGATTTCTCAAGGCAGTGGTAATTTTTTCCTCATGCCGGGCATTGAGCAGACGGGCGTGGCCATCATCAATAGTGAGCACGATGGTATCGCCGTCCTGAACCATGGCGCTCTGGCTGGCCAGGTTACCGGGCATGCCAACGATGCCAAGATCCCGGAAATCCCGCTCCCAGACGAAGTCGCCACCCTGTTCTTCGACGACCGGCCGGGGCGCGGGCTCAGCTTCCGGTTCGGGTTTTGTTTCTACGTCTGCTACCGGCTCGGGACCCGCCTCACGCGGTTCCGGCTCCGGAGCCGTGACCGGAGCCACTTCGGGCGCAGGTGCGGTTGCTGCCCGTCCCTGTGGCTCGGGCTCCGATAGCTTCGCCGCAGCAGCAGGCCCGGGCTCATCCCGGGCTTCGCCCGAAGCCGAGTCACCACCGGAACCTGCTGCCGGAGGCTCCCGCCGGTCAGTACCCGGGCGGAACGCCAGCATCCTCAGCAGGGCCATTTCAAAACCCATGCGGGCATCCGGCGTGATAGCCAGGTCTTTTCGGCCCATCAGCGCGGCCTGATAGAACAGCTGGGCATCCTCGGCGCTGAGTTTCCCGGCCAGCGCCCGGACCTGGCCGGCATCGCCCAGGGCATTATCAGCACTGCCCGGCACGACCTGCTCCATGGTCACCCGATGGAACAGGGACAGCAGGTCCGCCAGGATTACACTGTAATCCGGGGCAAACTCCGAGATCCTCGCAATTTCCGAGAGCAGGCCCGGCCCGTCACGTTCCACCAGGGCATTGACAATCCGTTCGATGTCCCGCTGGTCAATGGTGCCCAGCATGTTACTGACGTCACTGGCGGCAAGCTTCTGGTTACCAAAGGCAATGGCCTGATCAGTCAGGCTCAGGGCATCCCGCATACTGCCATCGGCCGCGCGGGCCAGCAGCCACAGCGCCGGCTCCTCGAAGGGAATCCCCTCTTCGGTCAATACATGCCTGAGATGACCGGCAATGTGCTCCGGGGTCATGCGCTTGAGGTTGAACTGCAGACACCGGGACAGCACCGTGACCGGGAGCTTCTGGGGATCGGTGGTGGCCAGCAGGAACTTCACATGCTCCGGCGGCTCTTCCAGGGTTTTCAGGAATGCGTTGAAGGACTGATTGGTAAGCATGTGCACCTCGTCAATGAGGTACACCTTGTAGCGGCCACGGGTCGGCGCGTACTGGACATTATCGGTAAGTTCCCGCATGTCATCGACGCCGGTGCGGGAGGCCGCATCGATCTCGATCAGGTCAACAAACCGGCCTTCCTGGATCTCCTGGCAACTGGTGCACTGGCCACAAGGATTCGGGGTTACGCCGGTTTCGCAGTTGAGGCAGCGGGCCAACAGACGGCCGATGGTGGTCTTGCCCACACCGCGGGTCCCGGTAAACAGGTAGGCATGGTGCAGACGCTGGTTTTCCAGGGCATGGATCAATGCCTGAAGCACGTGTTCCTGGCCCACCATGTCCTCGAAGGTCCGGGGGCGCCATTTTCGGGCAAGTACCTGGTAGCTCATGTTCCGTCAACTGCTGTGAAAATGCGATTAACCATAGCATGGACCCGCTTTGATAAGAAGCAAACAAAGCCGGCACTCTGTCACCGGGACCGAAGCACAATTACGGGCGGAGCATCAGGGGATTAACACATCGGGAGGGGGAAACTGGGGGTGACCCCACCAGCGGATCTCCGGCACACAATTCCACCGCTTCGGCTGCTCCCTTCCGGGCCTGACCGGGTTCACGGTTTCATGTTGCGGAGGCACCAATGGGGCCACCATAACGACGTTCCGGGGTTTCCTCCGAAAGCGGCGCGCATAGTAGCAAATGGACCTGCAGACTACAACGGAAAATCGCGCGCCCCGGAAATTCACAGCGGCAAAGGCACTTCATCCTGCCGGAACCAGCAGGCCAGACTGTACCGGGTACGATTTGCCGGCAGCACCTCGTGGGGAATTTCCTCGCTCAGGAACAGGGCCATTCTGCCCGCTTCCGGAACGACCACTGCGCATACTTCGTCCCCGTCACCCCGGCTGAACACCTGTAACGCACCGCCATCCTCCGGCGCCCAACCCTCATTCAGATACAGAACCAGGCTGACCACCCGGGAAGCACGGCCACGGAAGCTGTCCAGATGCCTCTTGTAGAAATCCCCTGGATGATAGGTAGCATAATGGGTCTCGAACCGTTTCAGGCCCAGAAAAAGCCGCTGGTTCAGACCACAGCGGATGGCATCGAGAAAACCGAAGAGCTCCGCCTGAGGCGGGGTAATCCCCTGCAACCAGGCGATACGGTCACGGCGCACGGCGCGATCCCGGACCAGATTCGGGCCGCGCCCGACTCCTGCAGCCTTCATGGCATCGGTGCGATCGAGAATAGCCACTTCGTCATGCAGCGCAGCAAGCAGAACAGGTCCCAGCCGGTCACGGACATCCAGGGACATCCAGCCGTGTTCACTCAGGCCGTCCGCCAGCTGATCCAGCCAGTCGTCAGGGACATCCGCAACCCTCGCCTGCCCTGTGTCAACGACCGTAATGTCACTGCCGGCAACAACAGCCAGCTCAGGGCTTTCGGTCCGCGAGAGGGGGTTTCTGACCGGGGTAACTGTGGAATTGTCCATGGCTGGGCCTCTTCGGGAAACCGGCGCTATTTTAGGCACAAATCTCGCCGGGCGGTCAGTTTTAATTTACTCTGAAGATAAGTGGATACACTTAACAGTCATCTAACCCGATACGTTTATGTCAGAGAGCAGCCACAGAACCCCACGATCCCTTTCTCCGGGCCAGTGGTCCTTCACCCGCTGGAAAACCATCGGGCAACTGGAAGCCCTGGAGGTCCATCACCCACTGTTTCGCGCCACCCTGTTTCTCCAGGGGGCACACCTGACGCAATTCATGCCAAGCGACGAACCGGACTGGCTATGGCTCAGCAAGAGCGCCCGGTTTGAACCTGGCAGGGCGATCCGGGGCGGCATCCCGATATGCTGGCCCTGGTTTGGCAATCCCGGAAAAAATCCGCCAGCCGTCCGCAAGCGCATCCATACCAACAGCGCCCACGGCTTTGCCCGCACCGCGTTATGGAAACTCGAGGATGTCCGGGAGAACGCCCACGAAGTGGAAATCAGCCTCTCCCTGGACGCCAACGAGGATTTTGCCGACGTCTGGAGCGGCCACGCACTGGCACTGATCACCTTCCACTTCTCGGTACGCGGCTGCCAGTTGGCGTTGACCACGACCAACCTGGGCGCAGAGGCCCTGGCCTTCAGCCAGGCCCTGCACACTTACCTGCCAACCCCGGACGTGACGCGTTCAAGGGTACTGGGCCTGGGCTACAGTCAGTATATCGACACCCTCGATGACTGGGAGTACAAACACCAGGAAGGCCCGGTGTATTTCGAAGGGGAAACCGACCGCATCTACGAGAGCGGAGAGCCCCTGACCATCGTCACTCCATCAGGCAACCGGAAGCTGACCTCTGTGGGCAGTGATTCCATCGTGGTCTGGAATCCGGGCCCGGAAAAAGCGGCCCGGCTATCGGATTTTCCCGATGAGGCCTGGAAGACCATGCTGTGTGTCGAAACCGCCAATGCGGCCAGCGACTACAGAGTGCTTAATACCGGACAGAGTCACACCCTGGGTGTGCTGATCGGACGCAAATAACCGGGGAGAACGGATGAGCCTGGCGAGTTACCTGAAATCCAAACTGATACCCGCAGATGTCGACGAACACATCAACCGGATCCGCAAGCCCATCGGTTCGCTGGGGTATGACCCCTGGGGCTACAACAACGAGGCCATGAAATACGGCTTCAGCCTGACCCGACTGATCTACGAAAAGTATTTTCGTGTTGAGGCCCACGGGGTGGATAACGTGCCGGCCGAGGGCCCGGTGCTGATCATAGCCAATCACAGCGGCCAAGTCCCTCTGGATGGGCTCCTGATTGGCTTTGCCCTGGCCTCCCGTGAGCAGCAGCCCCGAATCCCCAGGGCCATGATCGAACGGTTCTTTCCCACCGTTCCCTGGCTCGGGAACCTGCTCAACGAAATGGGCGCGGTACTTGGTGACCCGGTCAATTGCGCGAAAATGCTCGCCAATAACGAAGCCGTCATCGTCTTCCCGGAGGGTATCCGGGGCTCTGGCAAGCTCTACCGGGACCGTTACCAGCTCAAGCGCTTCGGCAACGGTTTCATGCACCTGGCGATGAAATACAAGGCAGCGATTGTGCCCGTGGGAGTGGTGGGCTGTGAAGAGACCATCCCCGCCATCGCCAACATCAAACCACTGGCAAAAGCGCTGGGAATTCCCTACGCACCGGTGGCCATGCCAGTGGTGCTGCCGGCAAAAGTACACCTGAACTTCGGAGCCCCGATGTACTTTGACGACCTGGAAATTCCCGAGGAACAGGTCACCGAACGGGTGGATAAGGTCAAGGCGGAAATCAGCCGGCTGATCGACAAGGGGCTGACTGAAAGGAAAAGGCTTTTCTGATGACCGAACAACGCAGACCACACATCCTGATTACCGGTGCCGCCGGCGCCCTCGCCCGACAGGTCATTAAACAGCTCCGGGATACCTGCGATCTGGTCGCCGTGGATTTCCGGGAACAGGTCTACCTGGGCGACGACATCCCCAGTTATTGCATCGACTTTACCAAGCGGGTATTCGAGGATCTGTTCCGGCGCTACGAATTTGACGGCGTCATCCACCTCGGCCGGATCCAGTCCAGCCAGCTGACCCGCATGCGCCGGTATAATGCCAACGTGCTGGGCACCCAGAAACTGCTGGATCTGAGCCACAAATACGGCATCAAACGGGTTGTGGTGCTTTCTACCTACCACGTCTATGGCGCGGTGGCCTATAACCCGGCTCTGATCGACGAGTCCGCACCGCTGAAAGCCGCCGGCCTGAGCGCGGATCTGGTGGATTCAGTAGAACTGGAGAACCTGGCCAATATTTACCTGTGGCGTTATCCGGAACTGAACATCACCATCCTGCGGCCCTGCAACATCGTGGGCCCGGGCGTGCGCAACACCATCAGTACCCTGCTGGCCAGCGAACGGGCACCGGTACTGGCTGGTTTTTCACCAATGATGCAGTTTATCCATATCAACGACATGGCCGATGCCATCGTCAGGGCCTACAAGAAGCCGGTTCGCGGGGTCTTCAACGTAGCTCCGGAGGACTGGGTGGCTTACCAGCACGCACTGAAACTGTGTGGCTGCAAACGGATCCCCATACCCTCCATTCCACCAATGGTCCCGAACCTGATCCTGAAAACCCTGAAGCTGAAAAGTTTCCCTTCGTACCTGACCGCCTTTTTCAAGTATCCTGTCGTTATTGACGGCAGAGCGTTTGCCAGGGAGTTCGATTTCAAGCCGAAACGACCCCTGAAGGAAATCTTCCGGTTCTACCGGGAGAACAAGCGGCCGGTGTAACTACCGGAATGGTCGTGGATATTTCCACACCCTTACCAGGAAAACCAGGAGCCAGCTTTTTTCCTCTCTTTCAGAAGGTTATAAAATGCATCTGCAAGCACTGTAAAAATACTGACGATTCCCCCCCCTCAAATCACAAAAAGGCTTACAAAGTCGGGAACCGACACTTCTTCGATTCGCTGCTGATCCTTACACAATCCGAAAATCCGCTCACACCGCGGCCCTGGAAACCTCGTCGCCAGATTGGCCCGGAACTTCTCCTCGAGCAACGGAATGCCTTCTTTCCGACGCCGGCGATGGCCAATCGGGTATTCCACAGCCACCTTGTCGGTACTGGAACCATCCTTGAAGAACACCTGTACCGCGTTGGCGATGGAGCGCTTCCCGGGTTCCAGGTATTCACGGGTGTAGCGGGGATCTTCCACCACTTCCATCTTGCCCCGCAGCTCGTCAATGATCGGGTGACTTTCGTGGAAGCTGTCCTCGTAGTGCTCTGCTGTCAGGCTGCCGAAGATCAGCGGCACTGCCGTCATGTACTGCAGGCAATGGTCCCTGTCCGCCGGGTTGGCCAGCTTGCCCACCTTGGAGATAATGCGAATCGCAGACTCGTGGGTGGTGATGACGATCCTGTCGATCTCATCCAGCCGGTCTTTTACTTGCGGGTGCAGCGTAACCGCCGCCTCGGCTGCGGTCTGGGCATGGAATTCGGCGGGGAAGGAAATCTTGAACAGGATGTTCTCCATCACGTAGGAGCCGAATTCCTGTGGCAGGGAGAACTGCCGCTCCTCCTCGGGCTTGAGCTTCTGGTCCTTGTTGGTCTTGCTGAACAGGACGTCGTAAAAGCCCCACTGGGGCGCGGTCAAGACACCCGGAATGCCCATCTCACCGCGCATGGCGATGTCGGCGAGCCGGACCGCACGGGAGCTGGCATCCCCTGCCGCCCAGGATTTCCGGGAGCCGGCATTGGGGGCATGGCGATAGGTCCTGAGTGCCTGGCCGTCAACCCAGGCGTGGGACAGGGCCGACAGCAGCTGTTCCCGGTTGGCACCCATGAGCCTGGCGGCCACGGCCGTTGAAGCCACTTTCACCAGCACTACGTGGTCCAGCCCCACCCGGTTGAAAGAGTTCTCCAGTGCCAGCACGCCCTGGATTTCATGGGCCATGATCATGGCTTCCAGCACGTCCTTCATCACGAAGGGCGCTTTGCCCTCGGCCAGCCGTTTCTGGGACAGATAATCCGCGACTGCGAGGATGGCCCCCAGGTTATCGGAAGGATGGCCCCACTCTGCGGCCAGCCAGGTGTCGTTGTAATCCAGCCAACGAACGACGCAGCCGATGTCCCAGGCGGCTTTCACCGGGTCGAGCCGGAACTGGGTGCCTGGTACCCGGGCGCCGTGGGGAACAACAGTGCCTTCGACGAGCGGACCCAGATGCTTGGTGCATTCCGGAAAACGCAAGGCAAGAAGGCCGCAGCCGAGGGTGTCAATCAGGCAGTTACGTGCCGTATCCCAGGCCTCTTCGCTGTCGATCTTGTAGTTCAGGACATAATCCGCGATTTTCTGGAGTACCTCGTCATAATCCGGGCGGACGTTGACGTCGAAAGTTGCAGACATGCTGTTACCTCCATTCCTGATTGCTTTCCCGGGGAAGTAAAAATGCCCCCGGCTCTTTATCACCTACCTCTATTACCACCTACCTGAAAGATAGACGGTAAACAGTCCGGGGGCATTGTCGGTTCAGCGGGGTCAGCCCTGGAAAGAATCCCCCGGCACCCTCACCCAGCCTTCCATCAGAATCCGCGCACTGCGGCTCATGATGGCTTTGGTGGCGGTCCACTGACCATTCACTTCCTTCGCCTCCGCGCCAACGCGCAGGGTTCCGGACGGATGGCCGAAGGTGACGTGGGTCCGGTCCCCGCCGCCGGCGGCCAGGTTGACCAGTGTGCCCGGAACCGCAGATGCGGTGGCAATCGCCACGGCGGCTGTACCCATCATGGCGTGGTGGAGCTTGCCCATGGACAGGGCGCGCACCAGTACGTCGATGTCACTGGCGGTGATCTGCTTGCCACTGGATGCCACGTAATCCACCGGCTTCGCGACAAAAGCCACCTTGGGGGTGTGCTGGCGATCAGCCGCCTCGCTCACATCCTTGATCAGGCCCATCTTCACCGCACCGTGGGCACGGATGGTTTCGAACATCTCCAGCGCCTTCGGATCGCTGTTGATGTCGTCCTGCAGCTCGGTGCCCTTGTAGCCGATATCTTCGGCGTTGATGAAGATGGTCGGGATGCCGGCGTTGATCATGGTGGCCTTCAGGGTGCCCACGCCCGGGACTTCCAGATCGTCCACCACATTGCCGGTGGGGAACATGGCACCTTCGCCATCGGCCGGATCCATGAACTCGATCCGGATTTCCGCCGCCGGGAAGGTCACGCCATCCAGCTCGAAATCGCCGGTTTCCTGTACTTCACCGTTGGTGATGGGAATGTGGGCGACGATGGTCTTGCGGATGTTCGCCTGCCAGATGCGCACGGTGCAGGTGCCATTCTCCGGGATACGCTCCCGGGCAACGAATCCGCCGTTAATGGCGAAGGCACCGACCGCTGCGGTGAGGTTGCCGCAGTTGCCGCTCCAGTCCACGAACGCCTTGTCGATGCCTACCTGGCCGAACAGGTAGTCCACGTCGTGGTCCGGTTGGGTAGGCTTCGCCAGGATCACCGTTTTGCTGGTGCTGGAGGTGGCGCCGCCCATACCGTCGATCTGTTTCTGGTAGGGGTCCGGGCTGCCGATAACGCGCATCAGCAGCTTGTCCCTTGCCTCACCCGGTTTCTGTGCTGCTTCCGGGAGGTCCTGAAGGCGGAAGAACACGCCTTTGCTGGTGCCACCGCGCATGTAGGTGGCGGGGATTTTTATCTGGGGTTTGTTGGTCACTGGGAGTTGGCCTCTTTAAAGATGGGTTTTTGCCACGAAATCCACGAAAACCACGAAAGGACACGAAAAAAAGACAAAGACAGAAAGAATGAGGCTGCGGGTAACTTCCGATTCTGCGGTTACCCGCAACCCATTTTTCTTTTCGCTTTTCTTCCGTGGATTTCGTGGATTTCGTGGCTACTCATTCCTTCCGCGGTTTCCACGAAAAGACG
>JAXHVJ010000149.1:0-2760 GCA_034189235.1 Pseudomonadota bacterium | reverse complement strand
CTCTCCTGCCATTTGTAGTGAACATATCCTTGACCTTTAGTTGGTTAACCAACCAAAATCCAGCAACAATCGTTATTCGGAAGAAAATGACGAAAATAACATGGCAATGACCTATCAAGCCCGCCGCTTCCAGTCACTCGCGCCCCTGCGCGAAATGCAAACCAGGCTGCGCAGATCTTATGACTGGGTCAAACAGGGTTCAGCACAGTGACACCGTGACGGCTGCGTGGCGGTTCACAGAACAGATTCCCCATAGCAAGACCCGGGTAGACCAGAAAAGGAAGAAGGGAGCATGAGCAGTATCGTCAATTCAGTACATTAAAGCCCGGGCTCTACGGAAAGCGGGAACGAATGTACCGCCTGGCAGGCCCTTCTGGACCGCATTCCCAACGCACGACATCCCGGGCTTGAGGTTCAACGCGACGAGGCAAGCTTGTTGGTTCATTTATCTTGTCGTGAGGCGCTGATAGAACTCACCGTGCGGGTTGTTCCGCAAAACAAGGATACAGAGAAACGTTGCCCACACATTCTCGACAGCCACATCAACTACAACTACAACTACAACTACCTCCGCCCGGCGCAGGCACGATCGACTTTCGCCAGCGGACAGGTTCAGTAATTGCTCCCACAATGGCAGCCAATCAAGAAGATCTTCATGAACAGTAAGCAGAACAAACCTGAACGCGACGAATTCCAGGCCCCGGACGGCCAGGAGATTACACTGTGGCGCTGGCCGCACTCTCAGGGGCGCCCCACGCTGCACTGGGCTCATGCAACGGGCTTCCATGGTCGCCTGTACCAATCCCTCCTTGACGACCTCTCCGCTGATTGTAATGTCGTTGCCTGGGATATGCGGGGGCACGGGGCCAGCGCCGGCGCGGCGGAAGCTTCGACATTCCTGGGCTGGGAAACCTACTATCGGGACCTGACCGCTCTGCTGGAGCACCTGGATGAGCCGGTTTGGCTCGCCGGCCATTCCATCGGTGCCACCGCAAGCGTCATGGCTGCAGCCAGGCGCCCGGATAAGGTGTTGGGCCTGATACTGGCGGAGCCGGTCATCATGGATTCCTGGCAAAGCCGGATGTTGTGGCTGGCCAAACTGTTACGCCAGTCTCACCGATTATCACTGGCCGCCGGAGCGGCACGTCGGCGTACGGTATTCGACTCCCACGCCGCTGCGATGGACAATTATCGTGGCCGCGGTGGTTTCAAAACCTGGCCGGAACCGTGGCTGGAGGCTTATGTCCGTTATGCCTTCGTACCTCATGGGGATTACGTCCGCCTGGCCTGTTCGCCGGACTGGGAAAGTGCCACCTTCGCCCATACCGAACACAATCCCTGGCCCGGTATTCGTCAGTTGCGGTGCCCGGTTATTGCGCTGGCCGCGGAACGCGCGTCAACCTTCTCGCCGACGGCGCAAAAACGCCTGCAGACCTTGCTGCCTTGCGCAGAAGTAAGGGTTCTTGCAGGCACCACCCATTTTCTGCCCATGGAGCAGACCGAAACGGTCCGCAATGCCGTTCTGCAACTTGTTTTGTCCGGACCCTGCGAGAACTGATACCCACAGCTGAATTCCGCGCATTACTGTTACCCGGCAACTGAATTTGAAGAAACCTTGTATTACCGGCACCACCGAACCCAGAGGCCCTCTCTCAATCCCTTGGGTGAAAACAGTCGAGGTGCGGCAAGCTGGTTCAACAGCACAGAGATTTTCAGGAACTCTGCGAGGCCGGCACGAAGTCCCTCAGGCCTTTCAGATTGCCGGAGCAGCAGACCCCGCATTCACCGTCCGGGCCATGGTGGTTCTGTCGCCTGGCCAGGAGCAACCCCCCGAGGTGCTGCAAAATCCGGTCCTGGAGCGCCTGGAAAAACGAATCCAGGAGGTGGCGTATTTCGATACCATCGAAACAACCATCCGGCCCGGACAGGGCGTCATGCTAATCCGATTCAAGGATTTTACGCCCGGCGAAAGGGTACCTGGTACCTGATCTCTTTTATCAAGTCCGCAAACGCATGTTGGATGAGAAGCCCAACCTGCCCCAGGGGTTATCGGCCGCATCGTTAACGACGATTTCTCGGATGTGTATTTCATCTTGCTGGCCCTGACGGCACCGGGGATGCCGATGCGTGAACTGACTCGTGAGGCGGAATCGATACGAGATCGCTTGCAACAGCTGCCCGGCTTGCAAAAAGCACGGATCCTGGCTGCTGAACGCCCTGAACGAGTGTATCTCGAATTTGATCAGGACCGACTCAACAACCCTGGTTTGTCGGCAGAAGAAGTGTTGCAAGCGGTAGAAGCCAACAACCGGCTGTTACCTCTTGGCTTTGTTGATCTTGACGGCCCGCGCGTTTGTGTCCTGTCCGCAGCAACATCGACCTGACTGACATTGAGCGTCTCACCTCAGTACCTTTGCGTGTCGGAGACCAACCAATCACATTGTCTGATCTGGCCGAGGTGCGTTTGGGTTATGAAGATCCTTTGAGTTACATCGTCCGTGCCCATGCAGATTGACCATCGCGCATGGAATGTCATCACACCCTTATTCTTCAATTTCATAATTATTCCAGATATTCATGTTTCTGTTTCTAAGCTGCTCTCGGTAACCTCTCCCCCATGTTGACACAGTCCATGGAGTAAACCATGAGCGAGAGCAATCCGAAGCTGGTGCAGGAGTTGTCCGGCCTCATTGAGAGCCTGATTGGCAAGCTGGACTTTGGCACCGTCGAACTGACGTTCCACCAGGGCCAGCTTGTGCA